>SUVK01000006.1 GCA_015062055.1 Akkermansiaceae bacterium | reverse complement strand
GAATCAATTCCATGATTTCGCGCATCCAACTCAAAACACGAGGCCTACCCTCCGTTGATTATCTCCTGCTCAAACTCAGGCAGCTAACATCCCCGTCATTCACGCGACTTTTTTGACGCAGTGCCCAAAAAGGGAGTAAATACAGCCGAGCCATAGGTCACGATGTTGGCATTGCATACTCAATCCTCCTATCCAAGACAATATACCACCGCAGGTAAAGCCAATCCCTTGTGCCAATCCCGATAAAGCGACGGTACCGGCTTCATCAGCTTCGCTTTCAACAATCAAAGTCATACCGACTGAGAAGATACACCCCAAGCCTGTACCCAGCATTATAGCAAAGAAGAGCCACACCTGCAGCGGTGCTTCTAATAATCCCCAGCATGCCGCAACAGAACAGAGTATCGCAATCGTCATGAGCCTGTTCAATCCTCCCAACCAGCGAGAGAATATACCCGATAGTAGTGCGGCCGGTATCTGAAATGCCGTTGCAACCGAGAGTACTAGCCCGGCTTCTACCAAGGGCATGCCTCTGTCTCTCAGGAGCGCGGATAGCCATACAATTAAAAGCCAAGCCCCGGCTACTCTGAACAAATAGAACAGCGTCACCATGCGCGCTTTCTGTTGTTTTAGCAGGGGGAGCATGGGTGTTTTGAGCGTACTCTGTTTCAGGTGTGTGGGGCGTACTCTCAATACGAGCTCTGCCCATAGTACTGTGGCAATCAAAAGCGGAAGCCCCCAAAACAATAACCCGTGTTGCCACCCGCCTAATAATAGCGCCATAGGGGCTGCAGCGCCGGCGCCGACAGCTGTGCCCAAGCTGACGCATGCGGTGTAGGCGCTCATCAATTCGCTTTGCCTATCGGGTAATACTTGCTTACCTACACCCAAAATGACAGCCCCGGCTATGCCCAGCCCCAGCCCTATAACCACCGTGCCGCCAAATAAGCCGATGATTCCGCCATAGCTGCGCCACAGTACCCCGCTGCATGAAAATAATAGTGCATAGATTATCAGTAACCTAGGGCGTATATGGCGCGTCAAGATGGCGCCCAACGGTGCGGCAATACCCAATGCCATGATAGGTAATAGCCCGAATAGTCCGCTGCTGCTCACACTGAGCCCCAAATCTCGCATCAAAAACACCAGCAGAGGGTCTGCTGCCGAAAAACTCATGCGCAGATTGAAACTGACCAGCAGAAAGATGATGATAAAGTGTATACGGTAATGGGATGAAGACTCGGCACTCATTGCGTTGCCGTTTTAACCCAATCTTGCTGTTCTTGCAATCTATTTTACTAATGGTTAGCGTATTGTAAAAGCTCTTTCTTTTATGAAAAAAAGCCCCGCAGCATTTCATCTGCGGGGCGAAAAAATTAGTTTGCTCTCTTTTTTGATCTTCTCTTTTTATCCTTTGATTTACTCTTATCCGTAGATTTTTCTTTCTCATCAGCTTGCTGTTGTTGGTCGAGCCCCTGATTGACAATAAAGGGAGCGCCGAGAAGCAAGGCGGGGGAGGTTGCAACGAAACCGCCTAATAAAGCCGTGTTCAAAGCCAAAGTTGCGGGGAGGTCTACGACAATAGCCGTGGCAATACCGGCAACATTTTTGAAAGAAGACGTTGACTCTACTACTTCTCGCTCGCAGATGTAGACATCTTTCATGGTTGCTGTACTTGTTACGTTATAGACCTCTGCATTTTTTGTGACGTATGCCTCGCCCTTTTCCTCCAGGTGAAAGTCTGCCGGGTTAGTTGTGAAATTAGTCTTTCCGGTGGTCAGTTTGTGGGCATAACTCGACGGAATTCTGTAGTAGTCCATCGTATCCATCTCGAGATACTTGGGCTCGGAGTTATACGTATCGCTGAAATTAAACAGGCAGTTAACCAGAGGCTGGCCTTTTCGGTAGCGGGGAAGCTCTAAATAGTATTTCCCACTTTTCGCAAAGATTCTGGCACCGGGTTTTACATCTGCCAAGTTGCAAGCCGCTTTGTATTCATCGCTTTCGGAGATTTGGCTGCCGATATGGGTTCTACAGCTGCTGAGTGCGCAGACTGCTGCGGTAGCAGCAGCCAGTAATGTTGTCTTGTTCATGGTATGTGCTTTATATTTGGTATTTAAGAGAGAATGAAGCCCCCGGAGCTTTGGCTCCGGGGAATGATGAGTAGAGTCATATATTAGCTCATGCGAGCATAAGCATCGGCCTCCACCGCTGCCCAGAGGGAGTCAATACCCGCTGCCACGCCGGCTTTTGCCGTGTTGAGCTCAGTTCCTTTTTCGCTGTGGGCAAAGAGATAATACTTAATTTTGGGTTCGGTGCCACTGGGGCGTACAGCAAAGCTGCGACCATCCGCTAAGTCAATAAAGAGCATTTTTTCGGCCGGTATGGGGTCACCTTCGGCATCTATCAACGCACCTGTAGAGAAGTCTCTCACGTCGGTAACGGTTGCGCCGTCCATTTCTGCAGGAGGAGTTTGCATGTAACTTTGGGTGAGCGCTGCAATTTTTGCAGCACCATCGGCGCCTTCCATTACAATGCTCTTGCCCAGTTCCATGTAATACCCCAGCTCGGCGTAGATGTTGTTGAGGCACTCAAGCAGCCCGATTCCCTTTGATGCGAGGTAGGCATTCATCTCTGCCAAGCAAAGAGCGGCGGCATTGGCATCTTTGTCTCGCACAAAGTCTTGAGCCAAGTAACCGTAGCTTTCTTCACCACCGAAGATGAAGTACTTGCTGTACTTGAGACGCAATGCTCTGGTCTGATTTTCTGTCATACTGCGGTAGCCTTGGCGTTCTTCTGCAGGGATAGCCTGCTCGTATTTGCCGAGTTTGGCCGCAATATATTTGAACCCGGTGAGAACATTGACCGTGGCAATGCCGAACGACTCGGCAATGGCATCTTGCAGGGGGCTGGTGACAAAAGTTTTAACCATTACTGCGTGGTCTTTGTTCTCGGGGGTGATGATGCCCAGTTCTATGGCGCTCATGCAGCGGTACCATGCCATCAGACAACCTGTCTGGTTGCCGGTGAGAAGTTGCATTTTACCGGTGGCTGTATCTCTCACGGCAATGCCCATACGGTCGCTGTCGGGGTCTGTTGCAATGACCAAGTCTGCATTTTCGGCGTTGGCTTGGGCTATAGCCATATCCAAAGCCGGGGCATTTTCGGGGTTGGGACTGGCTACTGTGGGGAAACGCCCGTCAAGCACGTCTTGCTCTGCAACGGTACTTACGTTGCAACCGATTTGCTTGAGAATGGGCACAATGCAGCGTCCACCGGTGCCGTGCAGGTTGGTGTATACCACCTTGGCACTTGCTTTTTCAAACACATCGGGGCGCAGGATAATGCCCTTGAGCTTTTCAATGTATATGGCATCAAACTCGGGGCCGAGAATAGTCAAGGTGCCTTGTTGCTCTGCCGGCAGTGCTTCGTAGGTGTCGCAGGTCAGGGCATTAACCTCGGCTATAACGGCTTTGTCGTGCGGGGCTATCAGCTGGGCTCCGTCGTTAAAATATGCCTTGAATCCATTATCATGTGCCGGGTTGTGAGATGCCGTAAGTACTACGCCGGTATCGGCATTAAGTTCGCGGATGGCAAATGAAACCTCGGGGGTGGAGCAAGGCCCATCAAACAAGGCGCATTCGCAGCCTAAATCTGTAGCAATTTTGGCACAATATTCAGCAAAGTCGCGAGAGAAGTGGCGCGTGTCGTGTCCGACTACGATTTTTGGCTTGCGTGTGTTGCCTTCTGCTTCTACAAATCGGCGTACGTAGGTGATAAGACCACGCATGGCTCTTCCTACGTTGAAATAGTTCATGGTAGCCGTGCCGACACAGGGGAACTCCGGGCGACCATTGATACCTCCTTTGCCTTGCTCTGCCGGTGCCACAATCATGCCGATAGTGCGACCTCGTAACCCACCGGTGCCGAAGGCTAGAGTCTTATAAAATCGGTTGTTCAGTTCTGCCCATTCTTCGGCAGCTGTCAGCTCTGCAATGGCTGCCGGAGCCACGGGGTCTTGTGTGCCGGCAAGAAGTAGCTGAATATTTTCGAGTGATGTCGAGAGAAGTTTGCCGTTTGATACGGCTTGCTCGAGCGCGGAAAGAAGAGTGCTATCCATCATATGTGCGCGCATTATAGCGCATATGCATGCCCGGTGCAAGCTTTCTTTTTATTATTGTGAATCCTCATCGGGATAGGGGGCCGCGAAGCTCTCGGTATAACGGTATCCATCGACAAGATGTTGCCAGAATTCCTCATGCTCGTTATGTCGTTCTTTCATCATGCGAGCTTCGGTCATTCGGAATGGGTATATTTGTACCGGAACAGATTTTACGTCGGCTTTGAACGCCTCATGAACAAGCGTGTATATTTCTTCTATTTTTTCATCGGTCAAAGCAAAGCAACCGGCAGAGTCATTACCACCATGTATCATGATATAACTACCGGTCCTGCCGAGCGCTCTGTCGTAATTATTGGGGTAGCCTATATTAAAGGAAAGGTGATATTTGCTGTAGGGGTTCAAACTCTTCGGTAAAACTCTGTAAAAGCCCTCCGGTGCTTGTTTGTCTCCTTCTTGCGTTTTGGGGCCTAACGTGCCGCTCATCGCTGCAATTTTATAGGTCCGTAGGCAATGCCACTGCTCGTTAGGATTTCGCACCCAAAGCTCTAATGTGTTGTTTTCTTTGAATATACGAATGAAAACCGCTTTGCCGAAGTGTTCTCCCAAATCGGCCCGGACATTGGAGCGTGCCTGCGTAACTTTTGGTGACTCATCCATATCTCAGCCCTCTGTCTATCACAAGTTTTACCGTGAGACGTAGTGGTTAACCTGCTGCTTCATCGGTAGCTTTGTCTGTCGTTTTTTGTTTTTTCTTTTCGGGAAAAAGGGTGTCTAAGATGTCAACAAATAATGAGAAAATAAGTAAGAAACAGCCTAATGCCATTGCCGGCATCCAGCCTGCACCTAACAGTATATTAAGCAGTTGAGGTAAAACCGGTGATTCTTGAGCTGCCCAGTCTGCCACAACATTATTCAGCATTGGGGTGCATATAACCCACAGCGCGTAGCAAAATATTGCCATGCAAAAGGTGCGTACCTGGTGTTTGGCTCCCAGCAAACAGATAAACCATGCTAGGGGTATCAACCAATAAAGCGCGGAGTTGTCTTGAAGTATATTTTCAATTCCGGCCGATTCTGCCATATGTTGAACGCTCGGCGTCAAAGACACTGCCGGCCCGAATGTCAATGTCACCATCAGTGCAAAAAGAAGAGTGCTTGTTATTGTTAAAAAAATGTTCAGAGTAAAAGCACTCCACTGCATGGCTGCCAGTTGTATACAGATGAATAACACTCCTAAAAATAAAGAAAGATGAGAGTGCCCCAAATCTTTTACTCCTTCCCAGAAAGCCGAAGCCGTTAAGCCGTGACTTATCTGATTGATGCTTATCAATATCATGGTGCATACCAGTACAAGAAGTACAAAGTCTTTTAATGAGAGAAGTAACGGCTTCATGGCGGGCGCATTTTATGTTATGCTACCGGATTCGTCAAGCAATAATTATGACTGTTAATCGCAGGTGGTGGATATAATATAGACCTCTGAACAAAGGACCTTCCCGGTTGTGCCATCGTGTATCGATACACGCACGGCATAATAGTGCTCGGTTGCCTTTTCTAATTCGGTCAACTTTGTTGTGGGTTGTAGGGGAAGTCGCCCGTCGGCTCTGCGTGGCTGGGTAACGGCGAGGGGGCGCTGCTTTTCTTTTCTGCCGTTCGCGCTAAGTAAAATAGATTCTCCGGTACTGAGTTTTGTAACAGAGTATGTGTAGTGAGGTCGTACCGGGTTGCCCCAGTATAAAATCTCGTACAATCCCGGTGCGTATTCTCGGAGCCGCACTTGAGGTTTGTCTGATAGAACGCTGTCCGGGATTTCCTCTGCCGGCGTGGCGGCCACACGGCACAATACTTCGGTCGGGATATCGTGCGAAATTTTTATTGGGGCCTCTGTTTCTTCCGGTAGCGGAATGTTCAGAATGATGCAAATGGTAAGCAGTGAGGCGATTATGGCAGATAAAAGCCATAGTAAAACGCGCGCACCCCGGTTTAGCGGATAAGGCATGGGCTTGTTGTACTTACCGTGTCATGATGCGGAGAGCTCCACGTATCAGGTCGTCTGTGTCTGCTTGCGGGTTGTCCGTTAAAAAAGCTTTAATGGCTTTTCTGGCCTCGGTTTGTTTGAACCCGAGTGCCACAAGAGCCAGCTCTGCATCTGCTGCGGCCTGCGTTGTTGTGCCTTGCTGTTGGGCTTCCCATGTGGCAGCCAACCCTATTTTATCTTTTAGCTCCAGCACGATGCGCTCCGCAGTTTTTTTGCCTACTCCTTTGGCCCGGGCTATACATTGAGAATCGCCTGCTGCCACTGCTGCTTTGAAAGCGTTGACGTTGAGTCCGCTGAGAATGGATATGGCCGTAGCCGGCCCGATGCCGCTTACTCGTTCGATAAGCAGACGAAAAATGTCTCTTTCTGCATCGGTTGCAAAGCCGTATAGAACTTGTGCGTTTTCTCGTATATGAAAATGGGTTTTGAGTGTCACGGTTTGCCCTTCTACCGGGTTGATATGGTCAAAGGTTGATAGAGGAATTTGCACTTCATACCCCACGCCTCCTACATCAAGTATCAAACACTGTGGCAAAGCTTCTGCTACGGTGCCTCTTAAGAATGAAATCATAGCGCTACGTTATTTTTTCTTTTCTGTTTCTTCCGGTTTTGGTTGTGGCAGTAGGTCTTGCATTTCTACGAACTCTGCATCTGGTCCCAATCCTCCCATCTCCTCGAGTAATTCTCGGCATCGTTTGTTAAGCCGCTCATAGTCAATAGGACCATTTTCTTCTTCTTTACTCCCCGGAAAGATGATGTATGATACACCCAGATGAGAAACCGGGCGACTGTTGACGTTTGCTTTGCTGTTAATTGTTTTGCAAAGTCTCAGGGATGCCTCGCCTGTTTTGAACTTTGGCCCGAAATCCCCCACAATGGCGGGGTACACCTTGTTGCCTACAATGACTACGGCATAGTCACCCGCAGTTGGTCGATATTGCTTGAGGTGCTCTTCTTCTTTACCGGTGGCTCCCTTATCGTTAACGGTGAGCGGCACTACAATGAATGGGTCATATTCCGCCAGTAGGAAACTGAAGATTTTGAGGTCTCCGATGATTCTCTCTGCTCGTTTTATACCCTCTTGATTCTTGGCTTCCTTGTATTTTTTAAGCCTCTCTTGCCAGCTTGCCAACAAAGGATTAGGTGTTTTTGTTCTCTTCCTCCATTTGTACGAGGTAGAGGGCTGATAGTATTCGCTATCCTTGATCTTTTTCGGCATGTCCGGCAGTCGATCTCCGTCAGAACCGTCGGATACGACATCCATATCCGCCTGAATCCACAATGCTTTTCTGTCGGTATTCGGTGCAGATATCTCTAAAATCGTATCGGTGTCGTAGTAGTTGTGGCGATCCAATAATCGCGAAAGTGTACAGGCGTTATGGCGTATTCTGTTTTGCTTGTGCAGGTACAGTTTATGGAACCACGGGGATACCTTGGCTTGAGCCATTAACGCATCAAATGCGCTCAGAACTTTTTTGAGCTCGGGGTTGGCCTTAAGAAGCTCGTCGCCTTGCGCAGCGTGTGGGGTGAGCAACTCCAGCGACACTTTTACTTGGTAGGCCCTTTTTAATTTGCGGTCTTCTGTGGCCGTTGTTCCGGGGGTGAAATTGACGTGGCTGTTAATGTTGATGCCTCGCTCCATTTCGTTTATATGCTCAAACTTGCCGATTTCTACACGTTCGGGGAGAGCAGGGGGGAACGGTGGCAGGTGTATTTCTGCCATGGTAAAGGAGGTTGAGGGTTGCCATGGTTGCGGAGCCATGGTAGACTGAACCGGCAGCGGCTCCGGCTGGGGGGGCGGCGGTGGTTCCGGTACTGTTGCAGTCTGCTCGTTATGCGTAGTTGTTTCTTGAGCAGGGTCGTCTCTGAGTGCTTTCACCAACTGCGCGGGATATGGTGTATAGAGTGAACCCGCTCCCACTCCTGCTATGGCGAGAAGACCGACACTGAACATGGTAAGAGATTTGTTGCTTTTTTTCTTTCTTTTTAAACTCATGGTGCTCAGTTAATTGGGGTTGTCTTGCGGGGACGAGTGCTCATAATGAGTCGCAACAGCCATAAGGGTGCGCATCTTACAAATAAGCCGGCTATTCTTATCTTAAACGAAGGGTAACAGCGCGGTTTGTTGCGCTCCACTGCTCGTAATGCCGTGTTGACAACACAGGGAATCGTGCTGTAAAACCATTTACGAAAAGGTACCTCTTTTTTGCTTTTACCGGTTCTGCGTGCTACATCGCCGAAATTCGTGTGCACCGGTCCGGGGCATACGGCTGTTACGTGAACGTGAGTTTTGGCTAATTCGAGGCGCAATGCTTCGGAGAAGGATGCCACAAAGGCTTTGGAGGCGGCATACATGGCAAAGTCGGGGATAGCCAAGTCGGCAGCCAGTGAGGCGATGTTGATAATGCCTGCTTTTTTGGCTTGAAGCATCGCAGGCAGCATAGCTCGGGTGAGCTCTACGGGTGCATTCATATTTACTGCCATGAGGGCACTATTGCGCTCTTGGAGCGAGGTGCAGAACTCTCCATAATCCCCCAACCCTGCATTGTTAATCAACAAAATGCTTTCATCTTTCAGTTCTGCAAGTTTAGTCGCCAAGGCTGCTCTTTCTTGTGTATTAGCCAAATCACAGGGCATAACGAGTACTTCTACCCCATGCTTGTGGTGCAGCTCTGCCGCTAATTGCTCCAAGATATTTTTGCTCCGGGCTATGAGTACCATGCGGTTGCAGTGTGCTGCCAATTGTTCGGCAAATGCTTTGCCGAATCCTGACGATGCGCCTGTGATTACTATGGTTCTGTACATGCTAACAACATTTTCACATGCGTTACGTATTCTTGCAAGCTTAAATTCCGCCATTACCGGCTTATATTTACACTCCTGGCGGAAATTGTGCTGGAATTTCAAATAATTTTATGCTAATATGACCTCGTTATGGCAACACCTCCTTTTGTTTATCAGGAAATGTTCCCCATGGGGGAAGACACCACGAAATATCGTCTGCTTACCAAAGACTACGTGAGTGTGAGCGAGTTTGACGGTAAACCCATTCTCAAGGTTGAGCCCGAGGGTTTGCGTTTGCTTGCCGAAACGGCATGGCACGATGTGGCTTTTTACCTGCGCCCGGAGCACTTACAGATGGTGCGCGATATCATTGATGACCCCGAGGCCTCAGAAAATGACAAGAGTGTGGCTCTTACCATGCTGCGCAATGCCGAGGTTGCTGCCTTAGGGGTATTGCCGCTTTGCCAAGATACAGGTACGGCCATTTGCGTGGGTAAAAAAGGACAGCAAGTGTGGACCGGTTGTGACGACGCCGAGCATATCTCCCGCGGTGCGTACGACTGTTACACCAAAAACAACCTTCGCTACTCTCAGAACGTTGCCCTTGATATGTACAAAGAGATTAACACCGGTACGAACTTGCCGGCACAAATTGATCTCTTCGCTACATCTCACGGTATGGAGTATGACTTCCTCTTTATTGCCAAAGGCGGTGGTTCTGCCAACAAAACATATTTGTACCAAGAGACCAAGGCTCTGCTCAACCCCGCTTCTCTCAAGAAGTTTATGGTCGAGAAGATGAGCACTCTCGGTACTGCCGCTTGTCCCCCCTACCATGTAGCCTTTGTTGTAGGTGGTACCAGTGCGGAGCTTTGCCTCAAGACTGTAAAGCTTGCTTCTACTAAGTATTATGACAGCCTGCCTACTTCCGGCAATGAGCACGGTCGCGCCTTCCGCGACGTTGAGCTCGAAAATGAACTTAAGAAAGAGGCTGAGAAGTTAGGCTTGGGGGCCCAGTTCGGCGGCAAGGCATTTGCCTTAGATGTTCGTGTGGTACGTTTGCCTCGCCATGGTGCGTCTTGTCCGGTTGCTTTGGGTGTATCTTGCTCTGCAGACCGCAATGCCAAGGCTAAAATTACCCCCGAAGGTATCTTTATTGAAGAACTTGAGTACGACCCGGGTAAATACATTCCTGCCGAGCTTCGCGAGACGAAGAGTGCCGGCGTGCCTATTGATTTGGATCGTCCCATGAGCGAGGTGTTGGCAGAGTTGACCAAATATCCGGTTAAGACTCGTTTGTCTCTCAACGGTACCATCATCGTAGGTCGAGATATCGCCCACGCCAAGCTTAAAGAGCTTTTGGATGCCGGCAAAGACCTGCCTCAGTACGTGAAAGATCACCCCATTTATTACGCCGGCCCGGCCAAAACTCCCGAGGGCTACCCCTCCGGTTCTTTCGGCCCCACAACGGCAGGCCGCATGGATTCTTATGTAGACCTCTTCCAAAGTCACGGTGGCAGCATGATAATGATTGCCAAGGGCAACCGCGCCCAGTGCGTGACCGATGCCTGCCAAAAGTTCGGAGGCTTCTACTTGGGGTCCATCGGTGGCGTTGCTGCCGATTTGGCCAAGAACTGCATTACCTCTATCGAATGCATTGAGTACCCCGAACTGGGTATGGAAGCCATATGGAAGATTACGGTAAAAGACTTCCCTGCCTACATTTTGGTAGACGATAAAGGTAACGACTTCTTTGCCGACATTCGCGCAGGGTGGGCATGCCCCGGTTGTGCTCACTGATTCAACATTTGACACCCCGCCGCAGCACCCGGTTGTTGGTGCTGCGGCTCATCTGTTCATACTCGAATATAGTTCTACGTTCTTACCATGAGCCCCAAATTAAAAACATTCATAGAAAGAGGGATCAGCACCGTTATCTTGCTTGCCCTGTTGGGTGGCGCTGTCAAATGGAATAATCCATATGGTTATGCCATTTTGGTGTGTGTGCTTTGTAATCTTACCAGCTACGAATGGTTTAATATGCTGCGAGACCGCGCTGCCGAATCGAATCGGGGCTTGGCCTTAACGGCCGGCTTGATTTACCCGTGGTTGATGGCTGCCGGCATGTTAATGGATGGGGAACAAATGGAGCAAATCTCAGAGCAGACATTCCGTTCTTTTAATTTTGAGTTTGGGTCGGTAGCACTGGGCTTTTTAGTGTTCTATGTCATTGTTGCTTTCTTTGCAGAATTGAGAGCAATGGACTACAAGGGGCGCAGCGGGGCGCAGGCTCTCAGCAGCATGGGGATAACAGTGCTGTCTTTTATTTACCCTGTGTGGCTCTTTGCTTTTGCGTTAAGTGCTTTGTATAATGACGCCGCCATTAAAACTCTGCTCTGGCTGGTACTTGTTACCAAGATGAGCGATATATGGGCATATGTCAGCGGTGTTTTGTTAGGGGGCAAGTTCTTTACACGGCGCTTCAGCCCGGTGGTTTCCCCTAAAAAAACATGGGAGGGTATCATCGGTTCTTTCATCATTACCTCGTTGTGTGCATGGTGGCTGTTTTGGCTTACCACGTTCAACTTTGTCTTGACTCCCGTTCAATTTTTCTGCGTGTTAATGCCCGCAATCTTTGTACTGAGTGTGGCCGGTGATTTGGCCGGTTCTCTCATTAAGCGAGGGTTGGCAGTGAAAGACAGTGGCTCTCTTTTACCCGGTATCGGCGGGATCTTCGACTTAATTGATTCACCCGCATTTACCGTATCATTTTTCGCTGCCGTACTGGTTGTGCTATAAGACATGAATGACCGAATACCATTGCTGGTCAATCCTAATGCCGGTAGCTTGTTTCGCTCCGGGTTAAATGCTTGGCTTGAGCTACATGAGCAGGTATTCAGAATCATACATACTGATAGTGCACGTGATTTAACGCAAAAGGCTCGCTCTTTAGCAGAATCCGGCGAGCCGATAGTGGCCGCAGCCGGTGGGGATGGTACTCTCATGTGTGCTGCTCAAGGACTTATCGGTACTGATTCGGCTTTAGGCATTTTACCGTGTGGCACAATGAATGTTTTTGCTCGAGAGCTTGGAATTGGCTCGAGACGGTTTGATTGTGCTCTGCAAGCTATGCAAAACGGGGGGAAACAAGCAGTTGATATTTACACCGTCAATGGTAAACCTTTTTTGCAGATGGCCGGTTTCGGTATGGACGCAAGCGTGGTCAAAATGATTACCCCCAAGTTGAAACGTTGGCTGGGGGCTGCTGCTCATATCGTTACGGCTCTCCGCGTTGCTATGGAGAAGCACCCGGTTATCACGGTTACTCTCCCTAATGGGGAAGAAATCGTGGGTACTCAAGTGATTCTCGGCAATGGTAAACGCTATGGCGGAGAAGCACACTTACACGCCGAGGCGTGTTTGAATGACGGTTTGCTTGATGCCGTTATCATGCACCAAGAGTGCCCCGTGATTCTTTTTGAAGTGTTGACATGCATGTTACAAAAGGGGGCTACGCAGCGTAATACCAGTGTATTTACCAACGTGCGCCGCTTTGAATCTTGCGTGATTACTGCTGAAGGTAAATTAGATTATCAATTAGATGGCGACTATGTAGGCACCTTGGAACCGGGTGAACCTGCCGTAGTTGCTCGACTCCCCGAGCAACTCAATGTTTGTGTGCCTCTCACTCTCGGCCCCGTTGAATAAGACCGGACCTTCAAGAGTATACAATAGTATTAAATCAAAAGCCCCGTGTCGTACAACACGGGGCTTTTGATTTGAAAATGAGGCTGATATTTATTTTTTACCCATTTGCAGATGCAGAACTTGCACGGCTTCAGGGGTCGTGGGTACCTCCAGTTGTTGCGTGGAGCCTTCAATGCGCAGGTAGTGCTTGCCGGTTCGCGGCATGGAGAAAGTGGCAAAGAATCGTACATCGTCTGTTTTGACGGGCAGGGGTTTAGTGCCCAGCACCTTGCCGTTTTCATCGAGCAGTTGAATATTGGGGGCAACCTCAGGGCGGGGTACAATATCAACCATCAGGCGCTGTTGGTCGGCAGGGGGACCATATTTGGCGTACCAGTCGGCAGAAAGCTTACGGTACCGAGCAGTTACATCGATTGCGGGTATGGGGCGTTCTCTGTATACCGGGAAACAGTACTCACCGCCGGGATGAACCGCCAAAATCTTTTGCATAGGGTTGTTCGGGTCGAGCATGCCGATATTCTCCATCACCCAGCCGGTATTGAAGTCTGTTTCGTTAAATTCTATCATATGCCATTCGCCTTCGAAATAAACCTCGGGCCAAGAATGGTTGCCGCGTATGTGGTTCCAAGTGGGTATGCCGACGGCTCTTGCAGGTATACCAATAGAGCGGTAGGCGCATACCATGAGAATCGTTTGCCCGGAGCATGAAATCTTCTTCTCTACCAGAGCCTCCAAGGCATTCATATCGGCTCGGCGTCGTTCTATGGTATAGTAGGCACCGGTCAGTTTGGTCATATTGGCTGCAATGTAAAGAACTGCTTCTCGTGGGCTGTTGCAGTGTTCTACGGCCGGGGCAAAGATAGCACGCACCGGTTCTCGCCAGTCACAAGGATCTTCCGACATCACCATGTTGGAGTCCAAATAATTTCTACGGATATCATCCGGTACTTCTTCCGGTTGCCATGCAGCTAATGCGGTGCTTATCATAGCCAATGTTGCGGTAATGATGTTAGTGATTTTCATTGTTGTACGTTAGCGTAAAGAGTAAATCCGGTGCATTCTGTTATGGTAACGGGAACAATGCTGCCGACAGCTGCACTGTTACCCTCAATGATAACGGGTTTGTTTTGAGATGTCCTGCCTTGCAATCGATTCGGGTTATTTTTACTGGGGCCTTCCACCAGGATCGTTTGTGTGGTGCCCACTAAGGCTTGATTGCGCGCTGTCGCTATACGATTGACGCATTCCAACAAATCATGATTGCGCTCCTCCTTGACGCGCAAACATATTTGGTCTGCCATAGCTGCTGCGGGGGTGTCTTTTCGCGGTGAGTACTGGAAAATAAAGGCATTGTCAAATTGAATACGCTCCACTGCAGCCTTGGTTTGCAAGTAATCTTCGTGTGTTTCGCCGGGGAACCCTACAATAATATCCGTCGTGATGGCCAAGTCCGGGCGGGCTTCTCTCATGGCTTCACACAGGTTGAGATATTTCTCATTTTTGTAGGGGCGAAGCATGAGCTTGAGAATGCGGTCGCTGCCACTTTGCATCGGGAAATGAATGTGGCTGCACAATTTCGGTAAGTAGGTGTAGGCATTTACCAGATCTTGACGAAAACCGATGGGGTGGGGCGACGTGAAGCGTATGCGCTCCAATCCATCAATCTCGTGCAGGGCTTCCAGCAGCCGTACAAAAGCCCCTCTGCCATTGATGATGGGCTCATCTCTGCCGTATCTGTTAACAATTTGCCCCAACAGAGTAATCTCTTTGACACCTCGTGCAACCAACTCTTTGGCCTCGGTGAGAATATCATTCATCGGTCGGCTGCATTCTTCACCTCGTGTACTGGGGACAATGCAGTACGAGCAGCGCATATCGCACCCTTGCATGATAGAGACAAAGGCCGTGCAGTTGCCCGAGGGGGGCAGGTGGTCTTTTATGGCATTTTGAAAACCGTCTTCGTGCTCAACCGCACAAATGCGAGCACCGCGTTTAATGGGCTCTGTTATATGTTGCGCCAGACGGTTGCGGAGCAGACGGTTGCACAGTTTGTACACGTTGTGGTATTGGTGGGTACCCGTTACGATATCGAGTCTTGCAATATCCCGGAAGAGACTATTACTGCGACTTTGACTCATGCAGCCCATAAAACCGTATACAACCCAAGGCTTTGCGTTGGGGCGTGCACACAGCAGCCCCATTTTTCCCAAGGCCTTCAGCTCGGCTTTTTCTCGCACTGAGCATGTGTTGATGAGGATTACGTCTGCCTCGTCTTCATTTTGGGTGATATCATAGCCCCCGGCCAGAAACATGCTGAGCACCTGTTCGGTATCTCGCTCGTTCATCTGGCAGCCATATGTCTTTATCAGTACGCTTGGCATTGTTATTGGTGTCGTGTACTCTGTACAAATGTTGCAGATTTTCTTGATGCTTGGCTGCAAACCCTACCGCATGTTAGCATTCTGCGTGTTGTTTGGCAAGCCTATTTTCCGCTATACTTAATATACGCGCGCGTACGCATTATTATGTTGCCACAATATGTGATTTATGATAGTATGCACACGCAATAGCATTCTCCCCCGTTATGAGCGTTCCCGAAGATCACACAGCGACAACGACAGCTCCCTCGCATCATCTTGATGACCAATGCTCGGATGAAGTCTTGACCGTGCAGACTCCCCAAGATGCTACTCCGTATTCTCGGGTGCTTTACCGCAGACTGCAGGCCGCTTTGGCCTCCGGTAACGAGATGGAGGGGTTTAATATTGTGTTGCAGCTCTTGAAAGAGAATCCACAAGATAAGACTGCCTCCGACTTACAGCGACGCATAGGTCAGCGGGTGTATAAGGTCGTAGCTCGCGATTTATCGCAGGTGCTTTCAGATGGTAATTTGAACAAAATTGCTTTGCTGGTTAACCGTTTGCGTTTGATGGCCGATGAAAAACAACTGGGGGCCTTACCCGGATACCGCACTGCTGCCGCACGCGTAGATGAAGCTGAATTACGCTACTGCAATGCCATGCTGCTCTCCGGTATCAGTAAACTTAAAGATACCAAAGATGTGCGGGACCGTGAGTCCATGGCTATCAGCATTGAAAAATACGCACGCTCCAAAAAATTAACAATAGCTCCCGAGCATGTTGCCCTTTTAGATAAGGTGCACGCCGATTGGAAACACTACTGCCATTTGGAAGAATTGCGTAAAATTTTTCTCGATCAAGAGGCCTTGTATCTCGACATCAAAAAACGGGCAGATTCCGGTATTGAATTACGCCTGTGTAGAGATGAGTTAGCCGGTTGCCTGGAGCGCGTCAACGAACTCAAAGAGTTGCCGGAGACCGAAGCTTTCTTGAAAAATATAGCAGATACGTTACAAAAAGTACGTTCCGTGCTGTTTGCTCAAACTCGGCGCAAAGCGATAATCAGTTCGGCTATCGGTATATTGATTACCGTTGTTGTTTTTACAACCGGGTTGTTCATCTATGCGTATATTGGGGCCGGGTCACGAGAAGAAGACTTACGCAATGCCAGAGAAGCGCGTAATCTTAAATTGGTACGCAGTTATGTGGAAGATATAGAGCCATTGCGTTCGTTACGTATTGTCATCAGTGATTCATACGAGGCAGAGTTGAATGCCGCTACAGCGTGGCTTGATGAGTATCGTCGCCTGAGCGATAGTTTGAGTGCTGTAGAGACAGAACTGCAGTTAGCCGTAGATTCTCTGAAATCGACCGATATTACAGCTGCTCAGATGACCCATGGACTGGCATTGGTAGACAAAGCTGCAAATTTATGTAAGACGTTGGATTCTCGATATAATTGCTTGGCAAGTGAAAAAATCACCGCCCTGATGCAGGCATACACCAGCTGCAAAGATGATATTCGCCCCGCAGTGATGGCCCGCTTTACCTCTCCTTCTCCTCAGTTTAATTTGGAGCAATTAGATGCCCTTTACAAAGAGTATCTTGCCTGCAAAATGGTGCTTAATGTTACGCCGGAAGAAGATGCCGAGGTGCGTCGTGTCTTTTCCGGTGCGGTAGGTGCAGAGTTACAGCGTTTGAGCGACTCAGCAGCTTCTCCTCAAGAAGCTGCAGCCATCGTCACTTTATTCGATACGTATAGCGAAATTACAAGTCTTGACCCATCGTTAAAAGAATCGCTTTCTGACAATTCGAGGCGGTTTACACTGTTCGAACAATTACCCGACACGTTGTATAACGTCAAAACGCTGACGGAGTATGTCGAGGCGGTCAAGGCCTGCGGTGTTTTTTATAATCGAGTACCGGGTGCAGTGCGCCCGGACCAGCTGGATGCGATGGTTGGTAGAGAAAATGAGGCCATGCGTGCATACTTGTGTGCCGAATTTTTCAATAATAATGCTGCAATACCGGCAGCTCAACGCGAATCTGCGTTGCAGATATGCCGCGCTATTTATGTAGAGGGGAAACCCGTTTATGATTTTGTAGAACCGAGCAAGGAAGAACTTCGCCTTTCTAAAGAACTTTGCAGTGATCCCTTATCTTATTGGAGTAGCTCCTTTGTCCGAATAATTAATAGTAGCAATCAGGTTTGTACCGGCCCAGCCAGCGGTAAAAATCAAGTACAGCGAATCACGGTCGATAAATCTGATATCGATAAACCTGTTTCTAAATACAGAAAACATCCATCGAAGCCTCTTTCCCCCGGCTCCAAATATCCTGATATGCAACCGGTGCATTTGAAAGATTGTCGCGCGAAGATGGGGATTACGGCGGATAATTTAAATAAGGGATTAGTGCCCCCGGCTCAGTTGTTGATGAATGTGATTCGGTACAGCGAAGAGTCGATGTATATTCCGGTATTTGCACGTGCTTATCTTTTCCGTGAATTGAGCACCATCATTGAGAACATGGATCCCAGAGCCTCAGGTTTAGCATTTTCGCCGACCTTGCAAGCCGATATCAAGGCGTTTAAAGCGTTGGATGGTTCTGATAGAAAGCACTATGGTGTATGGCTCAGACTGTATGACCTTAATCTAGAAGCGCCTTATGATAAATTTTTTGCCGATATAGCAGAGCATGATTATTGCGCCGAGATTCGTGCTTCTATGGTACGAATGACAGAGGCTCAGGGGGTATATGCCGGCTTCTTGGATGTTGAGGGTAACGTGATACGCACATTGCCCGGCGAAGAGCCTTTGTATGTGATGCGTAATGGCATTATGGTGCCGTATACCCCCGAAGAGAAGACGCCTTACATGCCCATCTTTATTATGGCAATGCCGACTCGTTGAGTGGTATCAAGATAAAAAAAGGCAGATATCGTAGTATCACGATATCTGCCTTTGTCATTATAGTCAAATGCTAATGATTAAATTGGCGAGATGCTTGAAAATGTAAACCGGGTGGTTTGCCTTCTTTTTCTTTTTTTCTGAAAACCCCGAATCGGGTAATGCATACACCCTTGCTATCGGTAGCTCCCGTGATGATGCAAGAAAGCACCGCCTCTACAGCTGCAGAGGCGGTTGCCAGGGTTGCACCCGGTCCCATGTAACGCTGTACACGGGTGATAAGCTGCTTTTTATTCACTTGTTTTTAAGAGCATCGCGGATTTCTCGCAACAGTACGATATCCTCGGGCGTGGGGGCTGGTGCAGGGGGCTCTGCCGGTGTTTCTGTCTCTTGCTTCTTAAAGCTCATGCGCAACTTGCAAACGAGGCGAATGGCAAAGAAGATAGCAAGCGCGATGATGAGGAAATCGACTATAGTTTGTAGGAAATTGCCGTATTTCAAATCTTTATATGCAAGTGTTGCTAAACTCTTATCTGCACCGAAGATTAGTGAGATAGCGGGCATAATGATATCGTTGACAAGAGAGGTTACAATCTTGCCGAAAGCACCACCAATGATAACACCGATGGCCATATCTACTACATTACCTTTCAGAGCGAACTCCTTGAATTCTTTCACCCATCCGGTGGTTACTTCTTTGATTTTTTTCATGTTGTTTATTTGGTTCAGATTTTTTTGAAAGCCTTAACCCCCCATTCTTGGCAGGTCCACGTATTACCGTCTTCACTGGTGAAGATACATACCCCACCGGTTGCCACTTTAATATCGTGCTCTGCGCAGAACCCTGCATAATCGCCGGTAATGTGCGGGGCAAAACGAATGGTGCCATTAGAGGATACACACAGTAGCACTTCTCCCTCTTGCACTTCTTCCGCCAGTGATGTCCAGTTGCTGATGATTTGAGCCACGTCAACTTTCCAGCCCGGGGGAACAATGGCTTCGGCATTCCATTTTTCAATGGCAGCTTCGCCCAAGGCGTCCAGCTCTTCCGGGCTCAGTGTTGCGGGGTCGGTGCCGTTGGCTTTGGCTATATCTGCCCCTAATCTGGCCTTGGTTTCTTCTTCACTGTGGTTTTCGTCGGGGCCGTAGTCTACCTCAATGAATCGAGCATCGGGTTGTACGGGGCAGGGGTTCCCCAACTCTTCTGCGGCGAGGGCTGCCGTGCCCATGGTGCGTTGAAGCGGTGCCGCAAGAATGCGTGTGGGCGTAAGCCCGAGTTTGGCAAGATATTTGCCAATGCCGCGGCCGCGTTCTTCTTCTACAAGCGGAAGATCGGTACGCGAGCCGACTCTGGTGGGCGTCTCACCTTTGCGGAAGGTGTTGCCATGGCGTGCTATGATGAGTGTTTTCATATTGGTTGTAAGTGTAAGATGTTATGCAGGGTCTTCATCAATGCGAAGGTTGTCCATAATGTATTGACGGCGGTCAGTGGTGTTTTCGCCCATGTAAAAGCGCAGTAGCTCGCGCAGACGCTTAGCATTTTCGAGAGATACTGACTCGAGTCTGATATCTTCTCCGATAAATCCCTTAAACTCTTGCGGCGAAATTTCACCCAAGCCTTTGAATCGTGTAATTTCGGGGTTGCGTCCCAAGGCTTTGACTGCTTTGTCTCGCTCGTTCTCGCTGTAACAATAGATGGTTTTCTGTTTGTTGCGTACTCGGAACAGCGGAGTTTGTAAGATATAAAGATGCCCGTCCTGTATCAACTCGGGGAAGTACTGTATAAAGAAAGTGAGCAGCAATAGGCGTATGTGCATGCCGTCTACATCGGCATCTGTTGCAATGACAATCTTGTTGTAACGCAAGTCTTCTATACTGCGGTCGATATTGAGTGCTAAATGCAAGAAGTCCAGCTCTTCGTTGGTCTCCATAATGGCATTTTTATTCATTCCGAAGCTGTTGGCAGGCTTGCCTCTCAGGGAGAAAACCGCTTGAGTTTCGGCATCTCTCGCCGTGGTGATAGAGCCCGAGGCCGAGTCGCCCTCGGTGATGAAGAGCATCGTTTCTTTAGCGCGTTTGTGCTTGGTATCGTAATGTACTCGGCAGTCTCGCAGCTTTTTGTTGTGGACTCGTGCTTTTTTTGCTCGTTCTTTAGCCACCTTGCCTTGTACATCTGCCACCTTTTTACGCGTGCGCTCGCTCTCTTTGATTTTATCTTCGAGCGCTTCTGCTATTTCCGGGTTTTTGTGTAAGAAATTATCCAGCTCTTTTGCCATGAAATTGCTGACAAAGGTGCGGATGGTTTCCTTACCCGGGCCCATGGTATTACTGCCGAGTTTGGTCTTGGTTTGCGACTCGAAGACCGGCTCAATGATTTTTATGCTGACGGCTGCTTCTATGCTGGCGCGTATGTCGGCAGATTCGTAATTTTTTTTGTAAAAGTTTTGCAGGGTTTTGACGATAGCCTCGCGGAATGCACTTTGATGGGTACCCCCCATAGTGGTGTGTTGACCATTAGCAAAGGAGTAGTACTCTTCGCCGTATTGGTCGCAGTGCGTAAAGGCTATCTCAATGTCTTCTCCTTTTAAATGAATGGGCGCGTAGAGCGGCTCTGCCCCCATTTCTTCCTTCAGCAAATCTAACAGACCATTACGTGATACGTGGTTTTTGCCGTTCAGGTTCAGGGTAAGCCCGGTATTCAAATAACTGTAGTAACGGCACATGCGGGTCACATACTCCAAATTATAGGTGGTGTTCTCCGCAAAAATGGTGCGGTCTATCATCCACGTCACTTTGGTGCCATCTGCCTCGTCGGTGGGCTCGGTTATGTCAGACCCCTCTACCATTTCTCCGGCAGAGAAGGTGATGCTGCGCGTTTTCCCTTCGCGGAATGCCTGAATACGGAAGTATGAGGACAGCGCGTTTACTGCCTTAATGCCAACACCGTTAAGACCAACAGATT
Source organism: Akkermansiaceae bacterium (assembly GCA_015062055.1). GTDB lineage: Bacteria > Verrucomicrobiota > Verrucomicrobiia > Verrucomicrobiales > Akkermansiaceae > Akkermansia. The sequence continues at coordinate 64,185 of SUVK01000006.1, read as the reverse complement.
TTTGGAAAGCCTCGTTATCATACTTGCCGCCGGTGTTGATTTGTGCTGCGCAATCAAATAGTTTCCCTAAGGGAATACCACGGCCAAAATCCCGCACCTCGCACATGCCATCATCTGATATGCGAATGATGATTTTTTTGCCGGCCCCCATCACAAATTCATCTACGGAGTTGTCAATAACCTCTTTAATCAGCACATAGGGGCCGTCATCGGCCATACTTCCGTCCCCGAGCTTGCCGATGTACATGCCGGCGCGTGCTCGTATATGCTCTTGCCACGTAAGTGACTTAATATGCTCCTCCGTATATTCTCCTGCCATATTTCGATTGATATTTTAGCATATAAATGGGGTGTTTGCAAGTAGTATTTATGCCCGTAATTCTGATAGAAGATGCAATTCTGCTTGATTCTTATCTCTTCTGCCATTATACTGGCGGTGCAATGGCAAATTACGCACTTATTCTCGCTGGTGGCAGCGGCACTCGATTTTGGCCGCTTTCTCGCAACGCTAAGCCCAAACAGTTGTTGGATCTCTTCGGCAACGGTACTATGCTGCGCCAAGCTGTAGAGCGGCTCGATGGATTGGTTCCTGTCGAAAATATTTTCATTCTCACCAATGCAATGCAAGAGGCCGAGGTGCGGCGTCAGGTGCCGGAGCTGCCGGTAGGTAATATCGTTGCCGAACCGGCACGCCGCGACACAGCTCCGGCTGTTTCTTTAGGCGTTGCGCTGGTCGCCGCACGCGATGCAGGGGCCAACATGATTGTGATACCCAGCGATTCTCTCATTTTGGATGACAATGCTTTTCGCTCGTTGGCAGCAGATGCGCTCAATCTGGCAGGGCGAGAGAATGCGCTGATGACCATCGGCATACGCCCAACTTGGCCTTGCCCGAGCTATGGTTATATCGAGCGTGCCGATAAATTGAATGATGCCACACTTACGCATGATTGCTACGAGGTGGTGCGTTTTCGCGAAAAACCGGATGCCGCCACTGCCGAACAATACCTTGCCAGCGGTAATTTTACATGGAATGCCGGTATGTTTATCTGGAATGTGGCTCATGTGCGAGCTCAGTTGGCGGCTCATACACCCGAGTTGGCAGATTTTATCGACCGCTTTACTCATTCCGTTGATATTCCATCGTTTATCGCGACCGAGTTTGCCAAGCTTACCCCCATCAGTATTGACTTTGCTCTTATGGAAAAAGCAGACCGTGTGCTCAACTTTGAAGCAACGTTTGATTGGGATGACGTCGGCTCTTGGATTTCGGTCGGCAAATATCTTGAGCAAGATGCCGCAGCCAATGCTGCCAATACACCCTTGAGTGCTCTGGAAGCTTCTCGCAATATCGTATTCTCTGCCAACGGTAAACATGTTGCCCTTGTGGGGGTGGATGACCTGATTGTTGTTGATACGGGCGATGCCTTGTTGGTGGCTCACCGTGATCAAGCAGACAAAATTAAGAATGTGGTAGCCAAGTTGCCCGATTCCCTGGTTTGATGTTATGCACCCTGCGCTCGGTATAGACATGGGCAAAGCCCGCATCGGTATTGCCGCCACCGATTCATGCGGCATTCTTGCCCACCCCGTAGAGAGTATTCAGGTTGACAAAATTAATCCGCTCAAGCGTATAGAAGAGCTTGTCCGTCTACGCGGTATTCGTACTCTTGTGCTGGGCTTGCCCTTGCGTGCCGATGGCTCCGAAGGCTCTGCCTGCGAATATGTGCGCGAGTTCGGTGATAAATTACACCAAAAATTCCCCGACTTACCTCTGGTTTATGTAGATGAATTCTATACCACTGTAGAAGCCGCAAAGAAATTGCACGCTGCGGGTAAGCGTGCCAAAGACTTTAAGCCCATTATTGACCAAGCCGCCGCGGTAGAAATCCTTAATCTTTGGCTCGAACGCGTATCGCCTCCCGCCGACGATTGGAATTTTTGTTGATTTTGTTTCGTGAATTATTATTTTTATTGAACATTAAGCCCTGTTTTGGTGTATATACATCTGAACAGGGCTTTTTGCCCGCTATATGTTATGAAAAAGTCTTCTTACAATCCGTTAATGTTTGGGGCATTGGCAGCATTCTTCTTCGCTTCACAGGCAGAAGCGAGGGTAGGTATTCAGGTCAATGTCGGTACTCCCGTAGTAGTGGCACCCGTACCGCCACCCCCACCCCCCGTTGTGGTGGCCCCGCCGCCCGGTGTAGTGGTGGTAGCCCCGCCGCCTCCGGTACGAGTAATCCCGCCGCCTCCCCCTCATCACCACCATCATCATGGCAAAGGACCGAGGCCACCCAAGCATCATAGGGCGCACAAGCCGCACCCGCATGGCCCCCATGGCAAATACCACGGCAAGCATCGTGGGCGCAGACATTAATCAGTTTTGAGTTGAGAGAAAAACGCATGGCGTGTTTTCGGTGGGCCCTCTCCCCCCGGGAACGCGCCATTTTGTATTGCATTTTCACTACTTATTCTGCGGTTTTGCTCTCTTTTGGGTTGCAATCACAAGCCGTGCAGGGTAGAATAGACGCGTCATGAGTAAAGCCAAATCTGAATTGCTTGAAATCTTGTTGGCAAAGTCCATCAAGACCGGTCATTTTATTCTTGCCTCCGGTAAGGAGAGCGACTTGTACTGCGACTGCCGCGTCACGGCGTTAGATGCCCGTGGTGCTAACCTCATCGGTGAGGTGGGTTGGCAGCTGGTGCAAGAGGAGATTCTGCCCAAGTTCCCCGAGGCTGAGGCTATTGGAGGTATGACCATGGGGGCAGATCCTATATCTCTGGCCATCGGTATGTATTCTGCCGCTGCAGAGAAACCTCTGTGTGTGTTCACCGTTCGCAAGGAGGCAAAAGACCACGGCCGAGGCAAGCGCATAGAAGGCAACTTTGCCGCCGGTCAGCAGGTAATTGTGGTGGATGATGTTATCACTACCGGCGGTTCCACCTTGAAAGCTATAGATGCCATTGAGGCTGAAGGCGGTAAGGTAGTGGCAGCACTGGTATTGGTAGACCGCCAAGAGGGTGGTCGCGAGGCTATCGAAAGCCGCGGTATCCCCGTGTACCCCATGTTTACACGCGCCAGCATTTTCGGCGATAAGTAATATTGCTCTGCGAGATAGCTTCATCAAATCTCAAGATGCTTCCCGTTGTTGTCGGTATAGAAGGTACTATGCTCACCTCACGTGAGCGTGAACTATTCTCTCGCTTGCAACCGGCGGGATACATCTTATTTTCTCGCAATATCACGGATTATGAGTTTACCCGTGAGCTGACGGACGAACTGCGCGCCCTTACTACCGGACCCGATGAGCCCATCATCGCAATCGATCAAGAGGGAGGACGCGTGGTTCGCACCGCCGATATTTTTGTGCAGCACCCCTCTGCTGCCGAGCTTTGCGCCACGCAAGATGATATACTCATCACCCGCGCGGCGTATTACAATGCCCAATGCTTGCATACCTTGGGCATAAATACTAATTTTGCACCGGTGTTAGATATTGGTTCTACCCGAGCCAATGCTTTGCCAAGCCGTTGTTGGGGAACGGATTCTCAAGCTGTTACCTCTTGGGCCGGTATATGGAATCGAGCCCACGTTCGCGCCGGCATAGCTACTTGCGGTAAACATTTTCCCGGCATGGGGGCGGCAGAGTGCGACCCTCATTTCGACCTGCCCGTACTGCATGGCACGCGAGATGCTTTTCTGGCAGAGGCCGGCATACCATTCAACGCTCTCATGCCCGAGCTGCCATCGATGATGATAGCGCACGTGCTCATACCCGAGATTGATGCCGAGCTGCCTACTTCTCTTTCTCCCGCATTGGTGCAGAACTTTTTGCGTACTCAACTGGGTTACAACGGCATTGTTTTTACGGATGACCTCTGTATGGGTGCTATTGCCAAGCATTATACCCCTGCGCAATCTGTAGCCCTCGCCCTGCAAGCGGGGTGTGATCTCCCCCTTGTGTGCCACAACGCCTGTGAACATTTGGATTCTATAGCCGATGCCGTGGCGCAACTGCCTGAATCGTTGTTGGAAGAGGTGGTGCGCCGTGTTAATACCTTCCGCTTCCCTCTGTCGGCTCGTCCTCCCATGACCTTTATCGAATGGCACGACTACCTTGCAGACAATCGGGCCTTTAATGCGGAGGTGCCGACTCTTGCAATACCTACTCCCGGCTCCCCTGTGCAAGATTACTGATTTGCCGGAGCGCTTGTCGGCAAAACTCGATTAATACTCTTTTAGTTTCGACGCTTGTTCAAGTCGAAAAAATTATTTTGTGTGATAGATTTTTGTGTGCCGGGTACTCATAATAGAAAATCCGGCGCAAATCTACAGCGCATTTATCCGTAAACAATACAATTTCAAGCAAGAGAAAGGCTCATAATCATGTTAGATAAACTCGCAGATGCCCTTATTAAGGTCGTTATAGCTTTTGGCGGCGGTGCGCATTGATATAATTTCTGCGAGACTCGCGAATCTTTCGTTGTGTACGCGCAATAATGGTGGGCGAAAGGGGAGAGTTTGCTGCCACAAGTTTTAAGGCTTGATGAGGGTAGCGTAGGTGAATTTCGCACAGAAGCCAAGCCGCTGCCATTTCCGAATAATACCCCGTAAAGGGGAGTTTTGGTAAAAGGGTAACAATGCGTTCTACCCAATCTTCTTGCTGTACAAAGTGGTTGAGCAACATGACGAGCCCGAATCTCGATTCGAACTCTTGTTCTGAATAAAGATAAGGTTGTAAAAAATCCCAAACTTGCTCACGGTGCTCTCTTGCGAATTTATAAGTAGCGCAGCATGAGTCGCAAATGCTCCAGTTGGTAATGAGTGGGACAAAGCAAGCCAGCTCGCTGAGCCGTTGATTAATGCCGATGTTGTTGGCCGCGTACCCCGGGAGCATGCCCCGCAGCATGCATTCTTCCATACTTTGTGGTGGGGTGTGCTCATGAAAGATAACCTCTCGATTGGTGGCTGCAATTTCTTTAGCCAGTTTGCGCAAAACCGGCAACCGTACACCGAGTAAATGCTCTTCTCCCGGTATCAAAGATGCGGCAAACGCCTGAAAACGTGGCTCTGCCAGCGCTTTCAGGCGTTCTCTGAGTTTTTGTATCTGCATTATTTTGCTGCGGCTTCATCCAGCAGGCGGATGACCTCGGCATTGGTTGCGTAGTCGCGGGCTGTTTTGCCTGCTTTATCTTTGGCATTAACATCTGCACCTGCACTGAGCAGAAGCTTTACCGTGTTAACCACATCGGGGTATTCTGCCATGCTGGCGACCACGTGGGGTCTCACTTGATCTGCTGCAATCGGGGTTACGTGAGTAAGCGAGATGTTGGCCTTTTCCTCGGGGCTGAGCACGGCAAGAATAAGCGGTGTGCGCCCGGCCCGGTCTGCCTTGTTCAGGTCTGCCCCATTATCAATGAGCACCTTGAGGGTTTCGGGGCAGCCGTCCATAGCGGCAATCATGGCGGGGGTAGTGCCGTCGTTATCGACTGCATTCACATCTGCGCCGTTGTTGATAAGTACTTGGCAGGCCAAGGGTGCATCCATTTTGCTTTCGTGCTGAGTCAATAAAGACCCTGCACCCATAATTTGAATGGAGTCTATCATGAGCGCATTGCCGGTTGCCGTAACATGCAACGGGGTAGCATTGCTGCGTGCGTCTCGCGTGTTGGCATTGGCCCCATGTTTCAGCAACGGTTCCATCACATCGGCACGTGCCAGCATAGACGCATAGGCAATCAATGAGGTTTGGGGGTTAATGCCTACCGTTATATCGGCTTTGTTTTCGGTAAGTAATTCGACCATTTCATTGTGCCCCAATGCTACGGCAATAGAGAGAGCCGACGGGCCTTTGCCGTTACCTTGGCGGGCGTTGATGTCGGCTCCTTGCTCCAGTAGCAACATGGCAATGTCCATGTCGTTCATCTGCACGGCACCCATCAGCGGCGAGAACCCATTGGGCATAGACAAGTTGGCATTGGCGCCTTTCTCCAGCAACATGCGGGCTATTGAGAGACTGTTTTCCGTATTATGCATAATGACATGCAACAGGGGTGTAATCCCCTTGGCGTCTCTTACATCGGGGGTGGCGTTGGCTGTCAGTAACATTTGCACGGCATTAATGGCGCCCTGTGCACAGGCCATAGAAAGCGTACTCTCGCCGTTGGGGGCACAGTAATTCACATCTGCACCATGTGTGATAAGCAAGTCTACCATTGACCAGTCGTCGAACATGCAGGCAATGCCCAAGGCTGTTATGCCGGGGTCTTTGGCAAAGTTGGGGTCTGCGCCGTTCTCTAACAATACATACATGAGATCAGAGCGACGGTTCGCCGTTGCCAGCAATAATGCAGAGGTCCCTTCTGCATCGCATTGATTGACGTCAAAACCTTCGGCAATCAATTTTTCCAGCTCAGAGGCCGTCCCTTTCTGCATGAGCTCCATCAGAGGGGAGGGCTGTTGAAGTGATTCTTGCTGAGAATAGGCAGGCAGCGCTGCCGTCAACATGGCAGCACACATCATGATAGCTTTGATACGCGGTTTCATGGTAACTGTTTTCTACCATACGTTATGGCAGCCCGCAAGGCGAGAGTTTGGGTATGACGCTGTTTTTTATAGCCCGTTTAGGGTTGACATTCGATAAGATTGTGGCAGAATAGACGTTGAAATGAGCACATACGGCTATTACAGATTGGCAGCATCTGTTCCGCGCGTACGCGTAGCAGATGTAGAGTATAATACAAATGAGCTTATAGCTGCTGCTCGCATAGCCTCAGAGCAGGGGGCTGCTGTAGTGGTTTTCCCCGAGCTGTGTATAACGGCTGCCTCTTGCGGGGATCTGTTCTTTCAGCCTACCTTGCTGAGAGCCGCAGAGCAAGCGCTGATTCGTTTTGCCAATGAAGCTGCGAGCATGCCGCTGGTAGCTGTGTTAGGTTTGCCCTTGCTGATTGATGACAAATTATTTAATGTAGCAGCTGTGGTACAAGGCGGTGTTATACGCGGGTTTGTGCCCAAGAGCGTCATTCCCAATAAGCGAGAATGTTATGAGCGGCGCTGTTTTTCCCCGGCGGCCATGTTGACACGTACCGAAGTAGAATTACATGCTGCGGGCCATAGCATCCCCATTGGTACCGATTTGGTGTTTGAGGTAAATGAGGAACTGAAAATAGGTATCGAGATAGGCGATGACGCCTCTGCCTTGTTACCGCCCTCTACCCGTTTGGCAATGCAGGGGGTAAGCGTTATTCTGAATCCCTCTGCCGCATTAGCTCTTGTAGGCCGCGGTGAGTATACCCGTACTCAGGTGGCAGCTCGGAGTGGCAGTTGTGTGGCTGCCTATGTACACACCTGTGCCGGAGTGGGAGAAAGTACCCAAGAAGGCGTGTGTGCCGGCGCGTCCCTCATTGCCGTGAATGGCCGCATGGCGGCTGCCAATGAGCCGTTCTCGCGTGATTGCACCATGATTTATGCCGATGTTGATGTGCAGCGGTTAAGAACGGCACGTATAAGCGAGAGTTCGTTCTGCGACAATTTGTTGCAAGCAGAATGGCCCGAGCCTCGGCGAGTCTCCTGTCAATGTGATTCACCGAGCTGCGATTTGAAGTATGCCTACCTGCCACCACGCCCCTTTGTGCCGGAGCCGGACATGTTGGAATCTCGCTGTGAGGAGATTCTTAACATTCAGGCTTCGGCCTTGGTCAAGCGCATAGAATGCGCCCGGGCTAAAACTTTGGTTATAGGTGTATCGGGCGGGTTGGATAGCACTTTGGCTTTGTTGGTGTGCGACCGCGCATGTAAAATGATGGGGCGCAATAATGATTGTATATTGGCTCTCACCATGCCCGGTTTCGGTACTACGGGGCGCACATACTCCAACGCTGTTAAGATGATTCAACTGCTGGGGTGTACCTTTAAAGAAATTAATATCAAGGAAGCCTGTCTTTTGCATTTCAAAGATTTGGAGTTTGACCCCGCTCTGCGGACCAACACATACGAGAATGTTCAGGCTAGAGAGCGTACCAAACTGCTCATGAACTTTGCCAATAAGACCGGCGGAATGGTGGTGGGCACAGGAGACCTCTCTGAAATAGCTCTCGGGTGGGCTACCTATAATGGCGACCACATGAGCATGTATGGGGTGAACTGCTCTATCCCGAAATCTCTTATTCGTTGTCTCATTGAATATTCTGCCACTAAGGTCGAGCCTGAGCTGGCCGCTGTGTTGCGCTCTGTTAATGCAACACCTGTAAGCCCGGAGTTATTGCCCCCTTCTGATGATGGTAAAATTGACCAAAAAACTGAGGAAATTCTCGGGCCGTATGATTTGCATGATTTCTTCCTCTACCACTTCATCAAGTATGGTGCCGAACCTGCTAAATTGAAAGCACTTGCTTTGCATGCTTTCTATGGTGAATATGATGAATCATTGGTCGATAGCACCTTGCGTATGTTCCTGCGTCGCTTCTTTACGCAGCAATTCAAGCGTACATGTGTGCCCGATGGTCCCAAAGTAGGCACTATTGCTCTTTCTCCCCGTGGCGATTGGCGTATGCCCACCGATGTTTGCGGAACTTTGTGGCAGTGGAATTGATACAGTTTTTATCACGGCAGTCTTATGTAAGACTGCCGTGATGAAGTCCTTAGTTGTTGCCGGCACGGCCAATAAACCCGGCGGTATCGCTGTGCCCCGCATTTTCTGCCTTTTGCAATGCCGTTTCGCCTTTTCTATCACGAATTTTAGGGTCGGCATCTGCATCTAAAAGCAGGCAAACGATATTAGTAGAGCCGTCTTCGGCCGCAAGCATAAGGGCAGTTTCGCCTTTCTCATCTTGCATGTTCACATTGGCCCCGTTACTGATGAGTATTTGCACGATTTTTTCTTCATTATTATCAGCTGCATCCATGAGTGCTGTTTTCCCCTGCTCATCAATGGTGTTTATGCTAAGCCCTTCTGCCATAATCGCGCGGAGCTCTTCGCCTCCTTGTCGGGCTGCATGATAAATTTCTTCTTTATCGTTCTTAAAACCGGTGTTGGTTGCTGCTGCCAGAGGTATCAGCACAGCCCCGGCCAATGCTGCTGCAATAATGTTGTAGATGATAAGTTCTTTCATTCTGTTATGGGATGTTGTGTCGCCATTTTATACAGAATGAATGCCGTTGCGTCAATTCTAACTTCCAAATTGTTAGCTCGTTAAACAAAAAAGCTCGGGAAACCCCGAGCTTTGAAAATTGATTGTTTGTGCTATCTGTCATCTCGCCCCGGCTGCGCGAAGCTGCTCGGCTACTTGGTGGTTTCTCTCGTCGATTGCTTTGTCGAGGGCCGTTTCTCCGTCTTCATCGCGTGCGTTTACATTGGCGCCGGCTTCTATGAGGAGGCGTACTACTTCTGCGTTGCCTTCGTCTGCTGCAATCATCAATGCCGTTTCTCCGTCTTCATCTGCAGCATTGACATTAGCGCCGTTGGCTATCAAGACTCTCACAGTTTCCGCGTTGCGACTATCTGCGGCTTCCATGAGTGCCGTTTCTCCATCTTCATCGGTCGCGTTAATATTAACCCCTCGATTCAACAGTGCCTTCAATTCGGCATCCCCACCCCGTGCTGCGCGTAATACTTGACGCTTCGGGTGGTTAAATCCCTCATCTGCTGTTACTTGCGGCGTTATTATCGCCCCACAAAGCAGGGCCCCTACAACTGCTGTGTAAATCGATTTCTTCATATTTGTTATTCCTTTCGGTTGTTGATTTTATTTATACTATTATAATAGGAATTGTCAACTCTATAATGATTTTTTTCAAAATAAATTTATTTATGCTTGTAAAACGGTTAATGATTTGGTAAATATATGGAAAACAAATAGATTTTATGAAGAAAACAATATGGGCAATAAGTGTAGTAGGGGCGATGGCAAGTGCAGCCGTAGAGCCGGTACCTGGCGAAGTGGTAGATGATAGCCTGCTGCATCACATTACGATGCAGGTGGCAGAGCCGGAGGCAAGTCCTCACCAATTTGCATTCAATCTCTCCTACGGAATCAGCAACAATTCGGAGGATGAGCTGTATGATTGCGATTTAGCGCAAATCGAGTTTGAATATGCATACCGATTTACGAAATACCAAGCATTAACGGTCGATGTTGCAATAGGCGGTGGCGGCGGAGATGTCGAAATGATGTTGTATGGGCATCACAGACCAAGATATTTTGAGTACGAGTATGACCGCAATACTTTTTCGTTGATGGTCGGTTACCGTGTACAGTTGCCGGTTACAGAGCGTTTGAGCTTGGCTGCCGGTGTAAAAGCCGGGCTCGATATCCAGAGCTTGGCGTTAGATTACTATCCGTACGATGGATACTATGACCCGTATGATGGTACATATTACAGTGACCCGGAGCAAACGGATACCGTGGCAGGGTTCAAATATGCGGCATATGCGGGGCTTAATTACCAATTGGGAGAGAGAACAAGCCTTGAGATTGGGTATCAATTCAGCTCTTCTACCGCTCGCCCTGAAGCTCGTCACGAATGGGAACGCCATAGTCCTAGCGTAAAAGCCCCGGAATGGGGGGTGCACGAAATCCGCGCGGGCTTACGCTTTGATTTCTGATGCTTCGGCCGGGCGAAAATCGATAAAGCGACAAACTGTGTCAACATTACAGGGAATAAGCTTCAGGGTATCGCCCGGCAGCAGGTAGCGACCATCGGTAGATGTCCATCGGCGGGTGTGTTGCTCAAAGAACCACCTCGCGCCGTAGGCGTTTTCTAGCTCTTCGCCACCGACAAAACCTTTCATTTGAAGGGCAGGAACCTCTACGGCAAATCCTTGCGGGTAGGCGTCTGTAATGATGCCGTCCCAAACTCTCGGGGATTGACTGTCGCACTCGTCTGCCAAAAATTGGGCGAGTTTCGTTTGTTTTGCTTCATTTTCGGCTGCAGCAGAGTTGCGCTCCGTTTCTGAAATATGCTCTGCCATAGCAACCAATTGCCCCATGTGCGGCAGGTGAATACGGGCATTTTTGCCGAATATGAGCCGATCGAACCCACGGTGAACCAGTAGGTCTGCATAGCGCCGTATTGGGCTTGTAAAGTGACAGTAATCTGTTTTAGCCAACCCGAAGTGCCCCAGTGCCCGAGTTGAATAGCAGGCTCGCATCATGGAGCGTAGCAGGGCTGTCGTGAGAATTTGCTCATTTTCATGCCCGCGTATTTGCTCGATCACTCGTTTTAATTCATCTCGTGAATTGAGGGTGCCCACTTGTAGACCATAGCTGCGTGCGGTGTTTGCAAAACTTTGCAGTTTTGCCGGGTCGGGTTCTTCATGTACTCGATAAATGGTGGGGGTTATACTTGCTGTGAGAGCATGCGCCACGGCCTCGTTGGCGGCAAGCATAAACTCTTCTATCATTTGATGCGCCGCATCACTGCGTGTTGTCTCTACGCTTTCTACCTTACCTTGCGGGGTGAGTATCAAATTGAGCTCGGGAACTTCCAGGTCGAGCGCACCTTTTTTCATGCGTTTTTGCCGCAAAACGGTAGCAAGTTTGTGCGCTGTTTTGATGGCTGCATCTACCTCTGCGTCTTGAGTGCTGTTGCGCCCTTCAATAACGGCCAATGCCATGCCGTAATCAAGTCGGCAGCGGGAGCATATGACCGCATTGCGAAACTCTGCCCGAAAGACCTCGCCCTTGCGGTTGATTCTCATCAGACACAGCTTGGTCAGCCTATCTTCGCCGGCGCGCAGTGAGCAAAGATTATCGCTCAATCTCGGTGGCAGCATGGGTAATACGCGGTCCGGTAAGTATGTGGAGTTGCCGCGCATGTAGGCTTCGCGGTCCATCTCGCTATCGGGCTTAACATAGTAGCTTACGTCTGCAATGTGTACGGCGAGCTCCCAGCTGTCTTTAGAAAGCTCTTTTACGCAAATGGCATCATCGTAATCTCGTGCGGAAGCCGGGTCTATGGTGAAAACGATTTCCCTGCGCCAATCATCGCGGCGGCTGTATTCATCTGACGGTATATTGTCGCTCAATTGCTCCGCTTCTTTCAGTACAGCTGTGGGGAAGTTTTCCCTCAGTGTGTAACGGTGTATGATGGTGGTGATATCTACACCTGTATCGTCCGGCCACCCCAGCACTTTTTCGATAGCTGCAGTGGCAGCCATCTTGCCGATAGGATAATTGATGATACGTGCTGAAATTACCATACCAGATTGCAAATTGGCGGGCGGAGGTTCTGCAATGCGTACGCTTTCGGGAGCGCTTTTGCCGTCTCCCATCAAATAACCATAGCGTCCCCCGGCCCGATAAATGCCCACCCACGTATCACGTCGACGCTCGATAATCTCATCTACTCTAACTTCTAGAGACAGCTCCTCGGGCTGTGGTTTGCCTTTGCGGCGACCATAAGCTCGGGGGGCATTGCGCCGTATGGTAACTTTTACAAGATCCCCATCCATGGCCCCGCCATCTCGGTGGGGTTGGACCGGTAGTTCTATGGGGCCGGTGCTGTCTTCATCAGTTAGTTTTTTCAGTACTGGTTGCCCGGCGGCATCGGCTATAAACAAGAGTTTTCCTTTAGGAAGTTGGCGTATGCGCCCCACAAGCGGCGTGTCCGCCACGGCTCGAAGTACGAAACGCGCTTGGCGCAGTCTCACCAGTTTGCCGCTCTGTTGCCACTCTTTCAGCAAAGCGCGCAGAGCAGGGCGCTCTGCAGAGGATACGCCTAAGCCCCGCGCGATTGCAGATGCATCTTGAGCCTCATACCGTGGCTGTCGTAAGTAGGCAGTCAGTCGGTTTTCTAAATCGTTGTTCTCCGGATGATTCGGCATCCCTTTGCCCGGCTTCAGAATGAATCAGATACAGCTTGTGAGAATACGCTGAAATAGGAGCGCTCTTCTGCTTTTTGTTGTAGTGTGCTGTTGCCCAATTTGTCGTAGGCGCTCAAACGTACAACGGAAGCTATGTTTTTAGCCCATTCTTTGAGGTTGGCATCTGCGTTGCCGGTCTCTGTGTAGGCTTCGTCAGAGTAAAGGCGCACCGTTTTACGGTTGGCGTCTTTGAATGCCAGAAACAGTTGGCCGGTTCGGGCATCTCTCATTGTACCCTCTATAACAATGTTGCCATCGGCAATGATTCCCATTAATTTGGAGACTCCGGGCACCCCTGTTACAGTGCTGCCAATGGCAGATACGGCTTTCAATTTGGGCTTTTGCGGTACAAACTTTACGATTGCCGTGCGTATGCTTACATCTGCCTCGGCCGGATTCGTCGTCAATACCCAGTTCGTTTTATTTGCTTTGTTGAGCTCTTTCAACTCTGCTGCTATGGACTGTACCATGTAATCTTGCATCTGCACCACCATCACGCGAGAGGCTTTCGCATGCTCTCTGCTTACTTTTGATACGTCCAAGGGGTGTATGTATATCTTGCCGGATTTCTGCCGGGCATAAGGATTCCCTTTGCCCCATGTCCAAATCCCATCCGCTAACACTTTCGGGTGCCTTTTCAACTCGACATTGTAAAGGCCGCTTTCTGATACCAAGGTTTGTTTGCATGCTACCATTGCCATGCTACACACTGCCAGAGCAATAGTTAATGTTCTCTTCATCATATGGCCCATATCTATCAAAATTTTAGCATTATTGCAATAATTTTTTGTGAGAAATGCGATTTCGCTTGACATTTCTTAATAAAAATGGCATTCTGTGCGCCCACTCGCGCCTAGTGGCGGAGTGAGACAAGCCCGGCGGGTGACATTATCGCGCACCGACGTCGGAAGAACTCAGACAAAACACAATTTCAAACATAGTTTCATCATTATGACGACTCTTACACTCAATGTGACGAAGCGCGAGGTTATCGGTTCCGGTAAGCTCAACGCTCTGCGCGCTCAGGGTTATGTACCCGGCGTTATCTATGGCCCGGCTGTTGAAGGCAATATCAACGTTCAAGCCAAGGTTTCTGACGTACGTGCTTTCCTTAACGCTGCTGATTCTGATAGCGTTCTCGTAAAGCTTAATCTCGATGGTACCGAGGTTTTGGCCATGGTTAAGGATGTGCAGCGCTGCTTCTTGACCGATGCTACCACTCACCTCGACTTTGAGGCTGTGACTCCCGACACCGTTGTTAAGACCAAGGTTGCTGTTAAGCTTACAGGTACCCCCGTTGGTGTTGGTATGGGTGGTGTTGTACACCAGATTGTACACGAGATGCCCGTTAAGTGCGCTGTTAAGGATATCCCCTGCTGCGTAAGCGGCGACATCAGTGCCGTCAAGATGGGTGAGTCCTTCCGTCTGGCTCAGCTTGAATTGCCCGCCAATGTAACGACCCCGTTCAACGGTACGGTTGTTCTTGCTTCCGTTGTGAAGCCCTAATTCCCCCTTATTTATCTATATTATACAAAACCCTTTCCGCCTGATAAGCGGAAAGGGTTTTTCAGTGCCCTTTTTGAGCTTAAATGGAGGAGGGGGTGAATGTGGCTCAGCGTATGTTTTTGTATCGATGGGGGGTGTAGCCGAGCCTTTTCAATGTAGCAATGTTGATGCGGTAGCAATAGCACTTCCAGTGTGGTACTCCGCCGGCTTCTATCGCGTAAAAACTGCTTTTGTTTTTATCTGCCCACCCTGTGAAGAGAATGACATGAGTACCCGGTTTCAGCGCAATGTCTCCCGGTTGTAGCGCGGAGAAGTCGGGTAGTTGGGTGCAGAGGGCCCCCAGCTCTCGTGTAGAATACGGGCGCTCGAGTCTCCAGCACCGAGATACTAAGCCCGAGCAGTCGATGCCGGCTGCATATTGGCTTACGGCATTGTCACCACCCTCGATTTTGGCCGCCGATGCGTAATCTCCGGCATACACAATACTATCATTTTGCAGACGTTCGCAAAATTGTTGAGGGGTGTCGAAACCGCCCCATTTGTATGGCATACCGATGTTGTTACCACATTGCCACCACATGGCAGAGCCCAATGTTGTGGCTGCTGCGGCATCCGGGGTGTCTACCCATTGCCCGTTCGGGTCGGTCCCATGTAAGCTGTGGCGTTTTTCTGCCTGCCAATTCAAGCCGGTGTAGGCTTTAGCCGTTTGTATAGCTTGCGCACGGGTGACGTACTCTGCCGGAGCCGGGATGACCGGTGGCGGAGCACCACGATGGCTTGTACGGCAACCACCCAAAAGAATGAGCGCTATCGCTGGGAAAAGATACTTCATATCAGCCTCTATACTTTGCTTTGGCGTGTTGCCATATGGCAAAGGCTATACCCAGTACGTTGGGCAGCCACAGCAAAATGTAGGGCGTTATTCCCCCCGACTTGCGAGAGGTTTCGCAGAATACCAATGCTACGAAATATAAGGCTGCTACCATAATGCCGATGGCAAAACCTGTAGAGGTGTCGCGCCGCCTGGCCGTGATGGCAAGTGGCACACCTATGAGCGAGAATACGAAGCATGCCAGTGAGAACGAGGCTCGCTTGACGCCTTCGGTGCGGAATTCTCGTTCGTTCTTCTTTGTCATGCCTTTATGGAGATATTTGCTGTCTTCTACAGCAGCGCTCCAAAGGTTAGATGCACAGGGGAAAGGCGAGGTTTGTGCTGCTGCCTTTGAGTATTGCTCCATAGCCTCGGGGTTGGTATGGCGTACAAAGTCCCACTGTTCAAGCAGATCCGCTATCTCGGCATTGGTGTAGCGGTTAGATTTCATTTTTCGCTTGGGCACCGGGATTTGCAACTTCATCGGGAATTCATTGATGAAGGGCATATATACCACATTACCTTGTTTATCTTCATTGTATTCGAAGGTAATATTATAGAAGGTCAAGTGAAGAATATGGGTTTGATAATCGTAATCGCCGATTTCGGCAGATTCTGCGTGAGCAGCAATGCACCCGCCCATCCCCATGACGTTAGAATCACCATTGCCACCGGGCAGAGGGTATACACTCACTCCCATTAACTTGCCGTCTTTTTTTCCATTAATCAATAGTTTGGCCCCGTCAAACTTTGTTTGTCCTTGGCTGTTATGAAGCAGGTTTTTAGGGTTTTCTAAGGCGGCGTTCACCACGAGTTCTGTCATGGCATTTTTTCCTCTCGGGGCTACTTCTATATTTATGTAGTAACACAAGGCTGATAACGCAATCCCCATACCGATAGCCGGCATGCTGAGTCGCCACAAACTAAGCCCCGCCATACGCATAGAGGTCAGTTCGTTGTCTGCAGCCAAACGCCCATATACCAAGAGAACCGCCGTCAAGAACCCCCATGGTACGGTAAATGTGAGAGAGAAGGGGATGACTTGCAAGATGAAGTCTACCACTATGGAGGGCGGTGCTCCACTTTCTACCAAAAGGCTATGCAGCTCTTTGAATAATTGCCCCAGCAGCATCAGCAGTGTAAGCGATAACACCCCTAAAAAGGTGACAAATAGTAGCTGTTTGAGTATGTAGCGATCGAGCGTTTTCACTGTATGTTATAAGGTAATAAAGTTTTTAAGAAGTCGTAACCCTTGGAGCTGGCTTTTTTCGGGGTGAAATTGAGTAGCGATAAGGCGTCCTTTGATAACGGCTGCGGCATAGGTGTCGCCGTATACGCTGGTTGCTGCTATTATCCCCTTATCTGCCGGTTCCGGGTAATATGAATGTACGTAGTAAAAGTAGGGTGCTTCTCCCATATCTGCCCATATCGGGTGCGTTGGGGTGGTCGGGGTAACAGAGTTCCACCCCATGTGGGGTATTTTGAGCCCGGTGTCAGAAAAACGGCGCACATGCCCTTTGAATACTCCCAAGCCTTTGGCCCCCGGGGTTTCTTCGCTGCTTTCAAACAGTATTTGGTAACCGATACAAATGCCTAAGAACGGCTTATTCTCTGAAATCCAGCTGCGTATGACGTCTGATAATCCCTGCTTGACTAATGCCGTAGCGCAATCGCCGAAAGCCCCCACCCCGGGCAGTACCAAGTGGGTAAGCCCCTCCATTTCTTGCGGTCTGCGTACCAGTGTGGCCTCTATCCCGATAGCGCGGAAAGAGTTGCACACGCTGGCCAAATTGCCGGCTCCGTAGTCAATAATACCGAGGATGCTCATTGTGCGATAGGTTATATGGCTCCTTTGGTTGAGGGAATCATGCCTGCGGTGCGAGCGTCGCGTTCTATCGCTTGCCTGAGTGCTCGTGCCAGACTTTTGAATACGGCTTCGGCTATGTGGTGGCCGTCCATCCCGTAAAATACTTCGATATGCAGGTTGCAACGAAGATTATTGACGATAGCCCGACAAAATTCAACCACAAGAGAGAGCGGCATGTTGGGGGCATCTGCAGCACCTTCCGGCGCGCGAAACTCTAAGTACGGTCGATTCGAGATGTCTATTACGCAGCGGCATAGTGTTTCATCCATCGGTACATAGGCGCAACCATAACGGTTGATTCCTTTTTTATCGCCTAAGGCTCGTAAAATCGTGTCGCCGATGACAATACCGGTATCTTCTACTGTGTGGTGGGCGTCTACTTCTAAGTCTCCTACTGCGGTTAACTCCATGTCTATAAGACTGTGCCGTGCCAATAGGTGTAACATGTGATTAAAAAAAGCATGCCCTGTCCGGATATTGGCGCTTCCTGTGCCATCCAGATTGATTTTCAACTCTATATCCGTCTCGCCCGTGGTCCTCTTGCAATCAGCGGTTCTCATGTAGCGTTATTATAGCATAAATTCCATATCTTTGCCAAGAGAAAATGCGTATATTTAGGTATTAACTTGATGAATTAGAGCATTTATTGCTCGAAACTGACTTAATGAGGTGTTGCTTTGTGCCTGAAAACGTGCTAGTCTTGTGGTGTTATGTCTAATACTTCTCTTACCCCCGAGCTTGTTAAGTTGACCTCTGAGCTCGCTTCCGCTTTCGCTCAGTGTCAGAAAGTTGTTTCTGCCAATGCTCGCATTCGTCTGTTTTATCAAAACCCCGAGGCTACGGATTTATTCCGTAAAGTTAATGAATATGGTGAGGAGCTTCGCAACAAGCATATGGCCGGTATGCCTCCTTCTGAAGAAGAAATTGCCAAGTTTGATGCCTTGCGCCAAAATGTTGTAGAGAATGATACTTGCCGTGGTTTCCTCGAAGCTCGTCAAGAGCTTGATACTTTGCTTTCCACTGTTAATCAATATCTGTGCCTTGCTATCGAAAAAGGGGTAGCCCCCACGGATGAAGAGGTTGCCGACAGTATGATGCAACAAATGAGTGCTTGCTCTTGCGGTGGCGGTTGCCACGGTAATTGCGATGATTGCGACTCCGATTGCCATCATAACCATGGTGATGATGATGACCATAAGTGCTGCTGCGGTGGCCATGGTGAAGACCACGAATGCTGCGGTGGCCATGGCGACGACCACGAATGCTGCGGTGGCCACGGTGAAGGCCATCAATGCAAGTGTGGTAAGCACTGAGTGACTCCGTTAGTTGTCTTTTTTTTAGAAATATTCTAAGATAAGACGCATATTATTCTTGCAGCGTGGGCAAATATCATGTAAGATAGCGCCAATGGACGAAAAACTGATTATAATTGGAACAGGGCCCGCCGGCTATACGGCAGCCATATATGCTGCACGAGCAGATTTGTCACCCTTGGTATTCACGGGCGAGCAACTCGGCGGACAGCTTACAACGACAACAGAGGTTGAAAACTTCCCCGGATTCCCGGAAGGGATAATGGGGTTTGACCTGATGTCGAATATGAGCATGCAAGCCGAAAAGTTTGGTGCCCGCTATGCGTACGAGAACGTAGTTTCCGTAACGAAAGAGGCATGCAGCGACTTGTTTGTGGTAACGACAACAGGTGGCGCCTACAAGGCAGAGGCTGTCATTATTGCTACGGGGGCCACGGCTCGTTACTTGGGAATCGAGGGCGAGAAAGAGCTTATCGGCCATGGCCTTACGGCTTGCGCAACTTGCGATGGTGCATTCTATCGGGATGTGCCCGTGTGCGTTGTCGGTGGCGGTGATAGTGCTTGCGAAGAAGCCTCTTTCTTGACACGTTTTGCAAGCAAGGTTTACCTTATTCATCGCCGGGACCAACTGCGAGCCAGCAAGGCCATGCAGCAGAGAGTGCTTACCAACCCCAAGATTGAACCGGTGTGGAACAGCACTATTGCAGCTTACCAAAAAGATGAAACCGGCGAGCTCAGCTCTGTGACGTTGCAAGATACCGTGACCGGCGAGCAACGCCCGCTCGAGGTCAAGTGCGTCTTCATGGCAATCGGCCACAAGCCCAACAGTAAGTTCGTAGGTGATTTGGTAGATGTCGATGATGCAGGATTCATCAAACGCGTAAACGGTGGCACCGCTACCAAGACCCCCGGTCTTTTTGCAGCCGGAGATGTTGCCGATCCGGTATACCGTCAGGCTGTATCGGCCGCAGGTATGGGGTGCTGGGCAGCCATCGAGGCAGAACGCTACCTACTTGCCAGAGAGTAAGTCATACTTTTTCCCTGCCATGAAGCGTCAGCTGACAATTGCCACAGTTCTTCTCATTGCATTGACGTCTTGCGAGACGCCACAGGCTTTGTACGAGCAAGCAGAAACTTTGTACGCTGCCAGGAATTACGAGGCAGCCGTGCCGTTGTACAGAAAAGCTGCGGAGGGTAATAATACAGAGGCTCAATTGATGCTCGGCAAGTGTTATGATTTCGGCTACGGTGTAAAAAAAGATCTCAAAGAGGCCGTGCGTTGGTATACACTTGCTGCGCAAGCCGGTAATGCTGATGCCCAAAACAACTTAGCGGGTTGTTATTACAGTGGTGCCGGTGTGCCGGTAGATATGAAGACTGCCGTTTTATGGTATGAAAAAGCTGCTGCTCAGGGTAGCCCCGTGGCATACAATAACTTGGGGCTGCATTATCTGAACGGGCAGGGGGTGCCGCAAGACCGCGCCAAAGCTGCAGAGTATTTTGCCATAGCTGCTAAAATGAACGATGCAAACGGGCAATATAATCTCGGTAAGTGTTACTATATGGGGCTGGGGGTGCAGTCGGACTTGAATCAAGCAAGATATTGGGTCAGCAAGGCTGCAGCTCAAGGTCATCGTAACGCTTCATTGTTTATGCAAGACAATAACTGGCAATAAACTTCATTTTATCTGACATGGCCGCACCGTTTTATGGTGCGGCTGTTTTTCATGCGTATATATGAATACCTTACCTGACAAACAAAAGAACATTTGGCGCTCTTTTTGGAGCCTCACTGTTATACAATCGATGAATTCCCTTAATGAAAAAGGGGTTCAATTTTTATTGATTGCACTCGGTATTTGGATGTCGCAAAAATTGCAGTATCCACTTTCTGTGTTGATTGTATTGCCGTTTGTTTTGTTTTCTCCTTTGGGCGGATGGCTGGCCGATCGCTATTGCAAGACACGCCTGCTGCAAGCTATGGTTTTGCTGCAAGTGGTTGTTTTGACGGGTATGACGGCGGGGCTCTTTATGCATAGCCTATGGTTGGCTGTAGGGTTCTTCACCGTTTTCTGTGTGCAAGCTATGTTTTTCAGCCCTGCGAAAAAAGGTCTGGTTAAAGATATTGTCGGGTCCGAAAATATAGGGTTTGCCAGCGGCATATTAGAAATCAGCTCTATGCTCGCGCTATTGATCGGGCAAATCGGGGCGCTTTCTCTCGTATATGTGCTTTTGACTCAATGGGGGCCCGAGTCCGGGTACGAGGCAGCGGCCTGGCCTTGTGCTTTTGCTACGATAGGTGCCGGTATCGTCTTTTTGCTCAGTTTAACCATACCGCGTTATCAACCGCAAAGCACCAAGCCGTTTCAGTGGAGCTTACTGTGGCAGCATTTTGCCCAACTCAAAATGCTGTGGCGTAATAAGGTGCTGCGTAACTGCGAAATTGGTATCGGTTATTTCTGGTTTATAGCCGGAATGATGATGCTTATTGCACTACAAATGGCAGAAGAAGCCAACACCGTGAGTGAGCAGGCTGCATTCATGGAGGTTTTAGCCCAGCAAAAAGACTCAGCCTTGTTGATTGCTTGGATAAGCGGTGGTTCTATTTTGGGTGGCATTATTGCCTCTGTAGTGTGCGCCAAGCGCATTCGTATATGGGTAGCCAATGTGGGCGGAGTCGGTATGACGTTGGGCTGTATTTTGTTGGCTGTGGCTCCTTATGGTTCGCTCTTGTTTTTAATGTCTTTGGCATTTACCGGTTTTGTGGCAGCCGGTTATTTGGTGCCGTTAAACGCGTTGTTGCAGGATAAAGCCGACAATGATAAGCGAGGGGATGTGATAGCTGCCGGTAATCTTGTAGATTGCTTCTTGGGGATGTTATCTGTAGGGGTACAATTTATTCTGTGTGAATGCGGTGTGTCTCCGTCGGTGCAATGTGCGCTCTTGGCTGCTACATCGGCTGTTGTGGCGCTGTTTATTTACGTTAATACCAAAAAAATTAACTGAATTCTCAGGCTTGATATCGAGCTATAATTTTGATAGAATACACAACGATGCGAGTACCGGTTACCATTTCTCTTTTGCCTATAGTTCTCTTAAGCGCATGTAGCCTTGAGCAACGGCTCGACACCGTGTCTGAGAATCTGCATAAACAATATGCCGATGCAAAAGAGTGGGACCAATTACCCCTGCGCATTATTTCTTGGGAACAAGCTGTTGCCATGATGATGCGTTGCAATACTGAACTGGCTGATGCTCAGAGTGCTATTGAAGAGGCTGAACGCGATAGCCTCAGCATTTATACTGATATGATACCCGGGGTGTCTTATTATGGTTATTTTACGAAAAATATCAAAAGTTTGTCGGATGATATATCAGCCAACGACCTGAGCTCGAATGTGAATATAACGTTCGCCATACCTACGCTTACTCAGGTTCCGTATCGGGTGTATGCAGCCAAAGCCAAAACATTTGCAGCTATTAAGGCTCGAGAAGGCAAGGAGCGAGAACTGGTTGCCAAGCTATATACTTTGGTTCATACACGCCGCCTTCAATTGGAGGCCAGAGCGTTGGAATCCACCAACCCCAATGCAACCGAACAAGATAAGCTTTTAAGTAAAAAAAATCATCTGGCAGAAGATGCTGCCCATTGGCAGCAAATGAGCGAACTTCTTGGAGACTACTCTGCTCGTTGGCAAATCTTGCCCTCTTCTGCCCCCAAAGTCCAATGGTCTGATTACGAACCGCGCTTGAATCGTTTGGATGACTTGGTTGTATGTGCTTACGCCCTCCGTCTGGAACAAGCTCGGTTGGCTCAGTACCAAATTGCTTTGCAATATCTTCCCACTATTAATACCTCGCTCTACAGCCCCTCTTTGTTTTCTTCGTCGGGTGGAACATATGAGGGTACTTTCTTGAGCGGTGAAGATACGCGTATCAATCTCAACCTCAGTTATTCCTTAGATACTAATTTGAGTGTCTGGAATAATTATCAACGCAATAAAGACCAATTTGAAAAAGTGAAACGACAAGTTCAAACCGGTCTTGTTGAACATAAAAATAAGATTGCTACGCTCAAAACCAGTGTTCGAGAATATCACAATTGGCGTTCTTATATGCAAAAGCGCATTGCCTATTTGCAAAAGATGCCTGTTTCTTCTGCCGAGGAGTTGATAAGTCGCGACAGTACCATTTATGAAATGCAGCTGGAGCTTATCAAACAAGCACAATCTGCCGTTGAATCAGAGGCTGCTATTATCTTGGAGTACGGCTTGATGAAATAAGCTTTAACGTGGCTTGTTTGCACATTCTTGATCTTTTGCAGAATCGGCGGTCTTCGGGCTGTTGTCGTTTATACGCTTGTCTAATCGGAAAGACCATTGAATGTCGTCAATTTTGCCGTGAATGACAATATCAAGCATGAAGTCTGATAAGAAGGTGATAGGGGAGAGTACCACGGTCGGCAAGCTTGATACCTGAGGCCACATATTGCCGTAAATGTCTGTCGTGTCCAGATTGATGTCGAGATATCCCGTTACCTTGAGGTTATACCCGAGCGCCTTAAACTTGTTTGTCTTAAAGTGTCCTTTATCAATAATAAACTCGATAAAGGCGTTTTGCAGGTCATATGCAAAGATGTGATTGTAACCGGGGATGTATTGAGCGGTTTTATCAATTTGGGTACCGATAGCGTTGATTGTTGCTCCTGTCGAGCTAGAAAGTCGCTGCAATACATTTTGAGTCTCATGCTTACGTGCAGACTCGTCAAGTTCTCGCATATTTCCCGTTATGTCCGAAACGAAAGCTCCTATGGGTTGGAATAGACTCAACGACATCAGATTGCCATTAACGATTCTGGCTGTACCATAGGCGCGGAAGTCTTTTGTATCAGATGTCTCTGCTCTGAATCTGATTTGAGCTTCGCAAAGAGCCGAATCAAGTTTCGTGTCGTAAGATTTAGCAATGGCTTTCAAATTCATGTTTTGTGCCGATACTTGCCCATCAAACGCAGGGGCCTTATCAGAAATACCGATTTTAACGGCTGCATTGACGGTGCCCTCCCAGCAGCGCGCATTCATTCTGTCCAGATACACATAGTCATCTGTCAGTTGAATGAATCCGCTGAACTTGGTAAATGGTATATGAGTTCCGAGAAGATCTAATCCAACCAGTTGTTCGCTTGATACGCTGATGTTGCCTTCCATTTTTTCCTTACTGTCGGAGTAAATGGGGAATTGGCAATATTGGGTGCTGATTTGAGTGGGGTAGGGTGTAAGCATTATGCTCATGTAGTCCCTTAATTCCGGGTAGAACATTCCCAGAGAATAGGCGGCATACACCGTTCCTCTCACATTGTTGAGTCTGACCGCTCCCTTTTCTATATCAATGGTTATTTTGTCCCCGCTTAAGGTTGATTCCCGATATCTTTTTGCGGTTAATTTTTCCGTTTTGATGCCTAACTTTGAGAAGTCCTGCAATTTAATCCAGGCTCGGTTGTTGTAGTTAAGCTCAACTTGGCTGAGTGAGATTTCAGAAATGGTGGGTAGCGTACGGCCGTTCTCTGTTACTCCTTTGCGATAATTTGCCGTAAGATGCGCTTTTGCTCTGTTTACATCGGTAAAGGGCAGTTTGCCTAATGATTTATTGGGTATTTCGTTGCCATTGTCATCATCTTCTATCGCAAGAAGTTGATATTGTACGTCGTTGAGAGTTATGTCGCAATCTACTTTTACACGTGTGCCGTTATCGTAACTGACATCTACCGCAATGTTTTCTATGCGTGATTGGCTCTTGTCGTCAAACTTGAAGTCGCGGAGTATTTCATGCGCATCTTTATAGTCCAAAAGCATGTCAACAATATCCGGGCGTATGGTGTTGGTGCCCGTAACATGAAGATGACTTGCCGTGTTGCCTTGAAGCGAAGCGGTGAGCTCGCCACTGCTATGGGTCACCTTGAGGTTTCCGCTGTACGAGTAATGCCCATCTTCGTTTTCTTCTGCACTCAAGTCCAAATCGGTCGCAATCGTAATCTTTTTATCAGTAAATGCTTTGAGGCGATGCGGGGTTCTCTCGAGTGTTGGTATATTAGCTTTCAGCTTTACTCTTTTCGGCAACATGGTATCTATGTGCAGACTCGTGCTGCCGACTATTGTTACATTGTGTGGCAAGGCAAATTCGTTAAGCTTTATTCCGAATGCGTCTATTATGTGTTGGAAATTAGAACAGGGCAAAAAGGCCTGTATGTTGTCAAAAATGATAAGCCCATCACTGCTTAATACTGTCGTTGCCGTAAGTTCTGCTTTTTCTCCTGCTGTTTCAGATTCGGGTATGAAGTGCAGGGTAAGCTGTCCTTCGTGCGATTCTGATATTTCTAAGTGAGTTTCAAATTTACCCAGTTTCGAGTCATCGTAGTGAATTGCGTCTGCGCTGATTTTTAATTGTGCCTCTTCCGGGGATGCCGGTAGCGTGCTGTCGGGCTGCGCCGATATGTGGGTGCTTAAGCTGATATTATCTATCCGGAGCTTGTCTTTGCTTAATGTTTTTGCTGAAAAATCGGCTTCTGCATGAGTTAGCCCGTAGCTCGCAGAGTTATAATGTAAATCTTTAGCATGTATGTTGAATGCTGCGTCTGTTATGACGATTCCATTCAAATCTACTGCTGCCGTTAGGAGCTGTAGTTGTGCATCGGGTGCGCGGACGTTTCCATCACCATTACCGTACTCTGCGTTATTAATGATTAAGGTTATTTGCGGTTGCTGAAGCCGGAGTTGCGTTTCTTTGTTAATCTTATAGGCAAAATTTGTTGCTGTAATTTGAAGATTAACGAGATTTGAGAAATTAAAAAGAGAACGATTTTCCGCGGAGTCTTTGCTCAGCGTTAATGCAATTTCAGGCTCATTAAAGCTGTAGCTCAAAAACTGTAGTTTCTCGAATTGGATTTGCGCCTGAAGGGATTGCAGTCGCGGAATAAATTGATTTTGGTAGGAATCTCCGGCTTTGAACTCCGGCATTGTCAGCTCTGCTGTCGCATCAAAATTAATCTTGTTGCCGAGTCGGAGCCCGGCAGGAAGGAAAATCGGGGCATCGGTGAACTCGTTGACAAGAGTTAATATTCTGATGATGGGGAGTTCTGCTTGTATAGAGGCTTTACCCGAGCCATTATTTGATGTGGCCCGAAAGTTTATTTTACCATCAGGAAACTTTAATGTAAGATTGTTGATATTGAAATTTCCGTTACTATAGAAGAACGAGAGATGCAGGTGATCTACAATCGAATCTCCTATGTGAAGCTTATTTTGGTCAATTTCACCATCGAATGTTGCGTCATTTAATGTAAAATTCTCGCCGAATGTAGTATTGACCTTAAGATTGATATGGGGGGTGTGCTCCGGTTTGTGACTGAATTTATTCAGCCAAGTGAGTAGCTCCCCTTGAGCCAGAGCCTTTGCCATATCCAAGAGCGCGGCATCGCTTTCCAGGGTGAGATGAAGCTTACGTGTTTCAATCTCATACCCACCCATAAGCTGCACATGAGAAGTCGGATCTACGGTTTTGAACGCGAGGTTGTTGATAATGAGACGGTCTCCTTCATAATTGATGTCGGCTACAGCACCCCTGAAGTGAAACTCCTCTATATCATATTTCGGAGCACGTGCATCAACATGAATCTTAACTTTTTCACCGGCAGATATGTCTATGTGAAGTTCCGGGTATTCATGGGGTTGCCAGTCTTGTTGCTCAATTTGATGGTATACTCGGTCTACAACATTTTGGCATGTTTTGATGATGGCCGGTATGACCAGCTTTTCCTGCTCTTCTTCAGCAGCATGGCCTTTCAGCAATTCTTTTAAGTTAAAACTACCTTTGATATGTATGGGGATACCTTGCAGCTTCAGCTCCGTTGTCGTGAGCCTCATATAGTCACCATGAAAGGTTGCCGATATGTTAATACCGGATGTGGTCAGCGTTTGAAACTCTGTTGAGTCTGAGACCGGAATCGCAATGTTGCCGTTTTCTAATTGCAGGGTACGGAGCTCCACCTCCCCCATAATCAGTTTTAATGGAGAGAGCGAGGCGCTTACCGAGTCGGCCGTGATAATGGGGTGTTGATCATCCGGACGTGCGTACACCTTTATCCCTACGGCTTCGAGCCCGGCTTTTCGAAATATATTGAGCTTGACCTTGTCAATTTTGATGGGAACGCCCTTTGCCGTAATGGCTACCTCAATTTTATCTACAATAAAACGTGGCAGTCCGGCCGTTGATAACCAGACCAGCACTGTACAAAGAAGAACTAACAGGACCAAACAGACCGTCGGGATAATGCTTCCCTTGCGCTTGATGACGGGACTGGTTGTACCCTTGCTCATCGTTGTACGTTAAAATAAACGGTGAAAAAGGTCAAATCTCGGGGTCAAACTCACCCTCGGGCAGGGGTGGCGCTTTGGGGAGGTTTTGCTCAATGTCATCCAACAAGTTGACCATGGCTACACCTCGTTGCGCAGAATTATCGTGTTTGAAGGTGAGCTTCGGCGTGTTGCGTAATACAACACGCCTGCTCACAGCTTTTTGAATGAGCCCACGGTTTTTGGTGAGCTTATCGATGACTTGAGATGGTGCCATACGCCCCACAACGCCGACCCAAACGCGGCCTTCCTTGAGGTCTTCCGTAATTTCAACATCAAGGATTGATACGATGGTTCCGCTCCAATCAAATTCCTTCTGAATGAAGGTGCCGATTTCGCGGCGCATCAGCTCGTTTACTTTGTCGAGTCGTCGTGTGGCCATGGTACTGTGGTTTATCAGAGGGTTTGCTTAATCTTCTCCAAAGAGTAACATTCGATGATGTCGCCCTCTTCGTAATCATTATAGTCGGCGAGGCGTATACCGCATTCAAGGCCGCTCTTAACTTCCTCCACTTCATCCTGGAAGCGTCGAAGCGTAGACATACGACCATCGAACACCACCTGACCATCTCGCAGAACGCGGGCTTCGGCGGTACGCAGCATCTTGCCGTCAGATACATATGACCCCGCAGCTTTACCTTTGTTCAATTTAAATACCTGTCTGATTTCTGCATGACCGAGAATCGTTTCGCGGGTTTCGGGCTCGAGCAAGCCGAGCATGGCGTCCTTAACTTGGTCTATAAGCTCATAGACGATAGAGTATATCTTAACCTGCACGCCTTCGCGTTTTACTGCCTTCACCGCGTTGCTCTCTACTTTCACGTTGAAACCGAGCACAATGGCGTCTGATGAAGAGGCCAACAGAATATCACTTTCGGAGATGGGACCGGCTGACGCACCTATGAATTGGCACTCTACCTTCTCGCTTTCGATGTCAAGAATAGCCTTCCTGATTGCTTCTACAGAGCCTTGTACGTCGCCCTTGAGGTAGAGCTTAAGTACCGCCTTCTGGCTGCCGTCGCCCATCATGGCCAAGATGTCTTCCATTCTGGAGCGTTTGGGGGCAGCTAAGCGCTGCTGGCGCAATTCTTCTTGTCTTTCTTCAGAAAGCTTGCGAGCCGCACGTTCGTTGTCCATTTCGACCATCTCGTCACCCACATTGGGGGTCTGTAAGAACCCGGAAACCTCGGCAGGCATACCGGGTGTCACCTTTTTGATGGCTTTACCCTGGTCATTAAAGAGGGTTTTGACCTTGCCGGCGTACGGGCCGCAGATGAAAGGCATACCCACCTTAAGAGTGCCGCTTTGTACAATTACGGTGGCAGAGCTGCCTTTACCTTGCTCTATACGAGCTTCGATAATGGAGGCTCGGCAATTACCACGGGGGTTTGCCTTAAGCTCCATAACTTCTGCCTGTAAGCAGAGCAGGTCGAGCAGGTCGTCTATACCGGCCCCGGTGTGGGCGGAAACATCAACACATTCAACCTCGCCACCGAAGTCTGTGGGCATGAGGTCGTTTTCCATGAGCTGGGTGCGAACGCGGATGGGGTCGGCCGTGGGAAGATCGCACTTGTTGACGGCAACGATTATTGTTTTACCCGCGGCTTTGGCATGCATGATTGCCTCTTTTGTCTGGGGCATGATACCATCGTTGGCTGCAACTACCAGTACCACAATATCTGTGACGTCGGCACCGCGTGCGCGCATCTCGGTGAAGATGGCGTGCCCCGGGGTGTCTATGAATGTCAGCAAGCTTCCGTTGTGATCTACGGAGTATGCCCCGATGTGTTGAGTAATACCACCAGCCTCACCGGATACTACCTTCGTGCGACGAATGTAGTCCAAAAGGGAGGTTTTGCCGTGGTCTACGTGCCCCATTACCGTGATGATGGGTGTGCGTACTTTAAGGGCATCTTCCGGTTCCTTTTCGATAGCGACCGGCTCGGGCTCTTTAACCACCTCTACAGGGGCTTTGATACCGGCTCCTTTTTCGCGCTTAACACGCTCGAAGATGAACCCGTGTTTTTCGCACAAGGCCGCAACTTGGTCGTTGTCTAAGGTTGTCGTAGGATTCGCAAAAACACCCATGGGCAGCAAGTCCTTAATCAGCATGAAGGGCTTAATCCCCATGTTGGCTGCAAGATCTGCTACCGATACCGGTGCTTTTACGTTAATCGTGCTGCCTCCGGGGACCGGTGCCGGTTTTTCTTGCTCTTTCTTAGGGGCCGGTGTGCTTTTTTCTTTGGGCTGAGCTGCCGGTTTCTCCTGCGGTTTAGGGGCGGGGGCTACCATTGCCGTTGCAGCCGGTTCTTGCACTTTTTTGGGTTTCTTGTGTGGCTGCAATAAGTCGAGCGCTGCTTTTTTGGGCGCTTGCTGGTTTTTAGGAGTTGCCTCTTGACGAGTCGCCGGGGCAGGGGCCTGCTTCGCAGCAGGTGTGCCTACGGGGGCCTTTTTCTTCTTTGTGTTGCCCAGTAGGTCGAGTACCTGGGGCTTTTGCTTTTCGGGATTGGCCATTTTGTGTTATAAAATTCGTTTCTGTCTGATTACGGCTTTGTTTTAAGCGTTTTTCGCTTTATCGACGATAGCGAAAGCCTGTTCTTCGCTGATGCCCAAGGCATCTACCAAATCTTCAGGCTGTACATAGCTGGCGATGCCTTGTACCGTTGTGAAACCATTGTCTATCATTTCATCGGCGAGTTCAGCACTTATGCCGAGAATGCTGACCAGCTCGTTGGCTCCTTCTCGGGCAATCGTTTTGGTCTGGCTCATTCGGTCATAGGCTTCCACTCGCACATCCCAGCGGTCGTTGGGGGCGGAGATGAGGCGTGCGGTTAAGCGCACATTCTTGCCACGGCTGCCCTTGGCTTTGGCTGCGGTTTTATCATCGGCCACATAGACTGACACAATGCGGTTTTGCTGGTCGACATCTACCTTGATGGGCTCGATGGGTGCGAGAGAGTCAAGCACCATCGCGGCTTTATCTTCGGTGTACTCCAAAATATCCACCTTCTCGTGGTTGAGCTCATTCACCACGTTTTTGACACGGGCGCCACGCATGCCTACACAAGCACCGATGGGGTCTACATTCGGGTCTTCACTGCGTACTACCAATTTGGTGCGGTAGCCGGGCTCGCGCACAATGTTGACAATCTCAACGGTTCTTTCAGCAATCTCAAGTACCTCATTCTCAAAAAGTCGGCGTACTAAGTTGGGGTGGCTGCGAGAAAGTATCAACTCATGGCCGCGAGCTCCATCTCGTACCTCAACTACATAAAATCTCAACTTGTCGCCGGCTGCGTAGTCTTCCTTGGGGATGCGGTGACGGGAGGGTACTATACCTTCAAACTTGTCCACCTCTACGATGACATCTCCTTTATCGTAACGGCGTACGGTGCCGGTTACCAGCTCGCCCACTCGGTCGCGGAAAGCTTCGGCAAGCATTTCTTGCTCTGCCTTGCGAATGCGCTGTTGCATGGTTTGGCGCGCGGTTTGTACAGCAATACGCCCGAAGTCTTGCGGGGTGATGTTAAGAGAAAGCGTGTCGCCGACGGAGACACTCTTGCCTTTTGCTGCATACAACTGCTCTGCAACGGAAAGCTTAATCTCATTGTAGGGATCTGTCATTTCTTCATCCTCCACAACGACCATCTCTGCTTTAATTTTAACAGAGTTCTTTTGCGGGTTGATGATGGCACGTATGTTGCGAATACGGTCTGCACCGGGTACCATTTTATTGTATGCGGTGAGGAACGAGGCTTCGAGAGCCTGAACAACGCGTTCGCGGGAAAGATCCTTTTCTCGAACGTAGAAATCGATCAGGGCTGAGATGTCTGTGGCGGCCATTTTTCTTGTTATGTGTTGCTGTGTTTTGATTATCTGCCTGCTACAAAAAAAGAGCGGGTGTTAAACCCGCCCCAATCTATGAACAGACCGGAACTTGATGCGCACATTCTAAGTGCTTATGATGAATTTGTCAAGAAAAAATGAATATTTACGGTTTATAAAATTGACATAAACAGAGACTTTTATTCCGCATAAACGGCAGGGATATATTCTTCGGGAATGACGTTTGTGGAGATGATTTTTTTATTGATGCAGCGTGCGTGCTCCAGCACCCTGACGAGTCGTTCTACCTGCTGGGGTATATCGTGCAGAGTGCTCATTTCTACCGTAGTGCCGGTTTCGAGCTGTACAATCATTTGCCATTGTGCCGTGTTATGGGGTGGTCGCTCAATGCTGGTGATGTGCGGGAGCTGTGTCAGATCGCTATATTTGTTGGCGGCTTTAGCCAGTTCTATGACGGGGCGACACAATTCTGCATCGAGGGTTTGCCCGGGGGCTAGTAATTTGACGTCTCCGGGGTTGAGCCTCCATGTCGGTAAATCAACGAATTGACCGTGAAAGACCGGATCGGGAGCAAAGATTTCGCACTCCGGGCTCAGGCATAATTTAGTTGATTTACCGGTGATGGCACTATCTGCCATTTCCACATATAAGAGGGGTATACGCTCCGTTATGTCGATATGCAGGGTATTTGCCCCCGAAATCGTAATTCTTGCATCTTTGATAGCCGGGTGGTTATTGAGTTTTTTTTGTAATTCGTCAATCGGGAGGGAAGATATGTCAGTATTGTCACTAATCCCTAACAAATCAACGACTTGGGGTTTGCTGATGATACCGTATCGTGAGTTATAACTAATGTGGTGAATAATGCTTTTCGGATCATCACTCACTTGATAGAGCTCGGAAGAGTGGGTTCCTGTGTTTTCTGTGGAATATGGGGCCCGAATTTCATCCGTGTATGTGTGGCTTCGGTTATCGTAAGAGGCCGTTACCCATTGAACAATTAAATGCAAAACGGCAATTATCAGTACCGCACAGCTGGCTATAATTAACCACTTGCGCAGATGTTTTGCTCCGCGTAAAAATGTGATAACACTAAAGAGTCGCTGGCCGAGAGAAAGCTTGTTCTCCAGCTGCTTAACGGTGCTTTTCTCGTGTTTGCGGTATCTGTTGCCGTTTTGCTTCATTTATTATGTTACCCTCGTGGCTGGTTCAGGGATATTTCGGCAATACGGCGGCAGAGCTCTCCGAAGCTGATGCCCACAGCAGCCGCCGCTTTGGGGAAAAGCGAGGCGCTGGTCATGCCCGGTATGGTATTAATTTCGAGCACATAAGGCTTGCTGTCTTTCGTCAGCAGAACATCGACTCGACCATAGACCTCTACATTAAGAGCCTTGTATGCAGCTAAAGCAGCTTCTTGTACGGCCTTTGTCTCTTCTTCGGTAATATCTGCCGGGCAGATGTAGTCAGACCCGACACCGCCGGAGAGTGAGGGGTATTTATTGGCATAATCGTAAAAACCTTCTCTCGGGGCAATATGAATGACGGGCAGTGCTGTGCCGTTGAAAATAGCGACGGTCAACTCTTTACCCTCTATGT
This sequence comes from Akkermansiaceae bacterium, assembly GCA_015062055.1. GTDB lineage: Bacteria > Verrucomicrobiota > Verrucomicrobiia > Verrucomicrobiales > Akkermansiaceae > Akkermansia. The sequence continues at coordinate 31,915 of SUVK01000006.1, read as the reverse complement.
ATTCCTCAACCAAAAGGTCGGTGCCGTATTTTGCTGCTTCACTAACAGCCGCCGGCAGCTCTTCTTCTGTTTTCACGATACTGACACCTACGGAAGACCCCTCGCAGGGGGGCTTAATAACGCAAGGTACCCCGATGGTGGGCATTTCTCCGGGGTTGATAACCTCATCTGCCGGGGTGGGTACACCTGCTGCAAAGAATGCTTTTTTGGTGAGAATTTTGTCAAAGCAGTTGCGGCTTGTTGCAGCACCGGCACCGGTGTAGGGAATCCCTAACTCCTCCAAATATGATTGCAGCCCGCCGTCTTCACCGTATGTACCGTGAATCATATTGTAGCACAGTTCGGTGCCTGCGGGAATGGTCGGGCGTTCTCTTTCGACGATAACCGGGGTTACGTTGGTGAATCCTTCTTCTTTGAGAGCGGTCAGTACGGCATTGCCAGATACAAGAGATACTTGTCGTTCTGAACCGGGACCACCCATTAACAGGGCAATAGCTGTGTCTTTTGTAAGTGTCTTCATGAATGCTATGCGTTGAAAATCAGAATTGGGGTTCGCGATCGCCGATTACCTGTACCTCGGTTCGCAAGGTGATGCCTCGTTCTGTTTTGGCTTTGTTGCGAATGTAATCAATAAGCTCGGTAATATCGGTTGCTTTGGCTCCTCCCTTGTTGATGATAAAGTTTGCATGGACCTCAGATACTTGTGCGCCGCCGATGGAGAAGCCTTTGAGCCCCATTTCGTCTATGAGTTTGCCGGCAGGTATTTCCTCGGGGTTAACGAAGGTGCAACCTGCGCTGGGGGCTAAGGGCTGGGTTGTTTTGCGGTGGGTTCTGCTGGCCTCCATGCGGTCCGCTATTGCTTGCGGGGCATCCGGGGTGCCACGGAATGTGGCTTGCATCACCATATTGTGTTCAAACTCGGGGATGCGGCGGTAGATGGCACCCTTCATGTTTTCTTTTTCAAACTCGACGATATCGCCGTCCTCATTGAGGGCAACGGCAGAGCAGAACACACCCCACATATCGCTCCCCATAGCACCGGCGTTCATCCTGAGGCTGCCTCCTACGTAACCGGGGATGCCATCCATCCACTCAAAACCCGCAATGCCGTTTTGTGCGGCAAATGCTGCAAGTTTTTTGAGTTTCACGCCGGCTCCGGCAACGATGTTGCGACCTTGCAGTTCAATCTTATCGAACTCGCCACAGCAGGGATGAATCACGGCGCCTCGGATGCCGCCCTCTCGAACAATGACGTTGGAGCCTCTGCCGATGATATGCACCGGTATATGGCGATCTTTGAAGAAGTTAACCACTGCTTGCATTTTTTCAAAGCTGTTGGGCTCCACCCAGTATTGAGCTTCGCCGCCAACTCCCATGGTGGTATGCTTGCTCATCGGCTCATAGAGTCGATAATTGATATCTTCGCCGCACTCTTGTTGCATTTCTGCAAGAATACGCAAGTCTGCAGCAATTTTGGTGCCGGCCTCATGAACATTACCTGCACCCAAGGTGATGAACATATCACCGGGGCGCAGTGCGTTGCCGACCGTATGGTGTGCCAGTGGCAGATTGGGTAAGAATGCTGCGTCTACCGGGCCGTTTTCTTGTACTGCATCTACAATCGTTTGCCCGCTGATGCCGGGTATCGGTAGCTCGCTGGCAGGGTAGACATCTGCTACATAAAGCTTGTCAAGGTTTTGCAGTACTTTGCCAAAGTCATCTCGCAACAACTGGGTGCGGGTATAGCGATGGGGCTGGAAGAGTACAATCAAACGGTCCGGTTTGAGGCTTTGTGCCGTTTGCAAGGTTGCTGCAATCTCCGTGGGGTGGTGCCCGTAGTCGTCTACAATGCGGTATTGTCGGGAGAGATACTTAGTCTCGAAACGTCGGCGAGCCCCCGCAAAGCTGACCAACCCTCTCGTTACGCTGGCAAAGTCGCACCCCAGCTCCAGGGCCAGTGCCGTAGCTGCTAATGAGTTGAGTACATTGTGTCGGCCGGGTATGCCTAACTCCACACGCCCGAGCGGTTCTCCTTTGTAATTGATTGTGTAGAGGGTGCGCCCTCGCTTTACGGTCATGTCGGTTGCCGTGTAGTCGGCATCTTGCCAGCCGTATGAAATCGTATTGGGGTATTGAGAGCACACATCATGGGCGCCTGCATCGTTCTTGCAGTAGATGAGCTTGCCACGAGTTTGACGGCAAAGACGGTGGAAAACACTCTTGATGTGGTCTAAGTCACGGTAGAAGTCTAAATGTTCGGCTTCAATGTTCAAGATGATACTATGCTCGGGGATGTAGTTGACCAGTGTTCCATCACTTTCGTCACCTTCGGCAACAAGATACTCGCTGTCCTCGTTCCAATGGGCATTGGCGCCCAATACGGGGATTTCTGCCCCCACATAGTGGCAGGGACGCATACGGCCCTCGCGGAGCAGGTGGGCAGACATGGCCGAGGTTGTGGTTTTGCCGTGGGTGCCGGCAACTACGACGCCTTTCTTGTTGTTGAGAATTGCAGCTAAACATTCTGCGCGTCGCAAGCACAAACTCCCGTTTTGTCGGGCTGCAGCCAAGGCCACATTTTCTTCGCGAATCGCGCTGGAGTATATGATAATTTCGGCATCTTGAACCGACTCTGCACTGTGCGGGCAAGAAAAGACGAGCCCGGCTTGTTGCAGCTTTTCTGTCTCGGTGCTTGTTACGCGGTCACAACCACTTACTCGGTGACCCATTTCAAGCAACATGCGTGCCAACCCGCTCATGCCGGCACCGGCTACTCCTATCAGATGGATGCGTACGGGATGCTCCCGGTCCAAAAGTCGTTTGCGTAACTGTTCAATCATAATACTTGCGCGTTATTATAACCGATTATCCCCCGTAATCAAGCCAAATATTACGATGAGCTTGCTCTCAGTGTACAAAAATATTGAACAGTAATGCACTATTCCCTGTCTAACGTAGGGTATGGCTTGTGCAAAAATACCATCTCGCAAACCTGATTGCTTGGGATGCATTAAATTTTCTGCCTTGTTGCTGCTGGGCTTGCTTGCCTTTGCTCTCTTTCTTGTCTCGGTTGCAGGGGTAACATATACTCAGTTTATTTTCAGTAGCGAGCGTGTGTTGCCGTATGACGCAACCGTTTCTCTTTCTGAATACAATGGCAAACTGATACGCTTACATGTTAATGAGATAATTGCAGACGGTCAAGGAGCTGCGGACTATTTGTTCGGTATTGAGAACAAAGGGATTGCTGTATGCCGAAAGTTTCATGGTTCCAACCAATCACACCCACGCGTGTGCTACCACACCGTTCATGGTGTTAGAGAGTCTGCTTTTGTAGCCCCCATTCTTCGTTCCGGCGACTTTGTGCTGAAGCTTAATCCGAGTGTGTTTTTACACGGCGATTTTCAGCTTTCGCCCTTAAGTAGGCAAGATTACCGAATGCCGGAATCCTTGCAGCCTTACGTTTTGGAATGCTCGGATAGTACCGTAGTTTTACAAACCGAAGAAGCTCCGGCCCCTACGGTGAAGATGTCCCTATATTATGTGCCCTCTCCATTAAAAGGTGATTTTTACCTTGTGGGTCGAGTTGTTGGTAATGTGCTCGATATAACGGAACCCGGTTGTGGTTTTATTCGGGGGGAAGAGGCAATGGATAATATGCAACATCGTTTTTCTGATCCTGTTCTTTCAGACAAAAGAGCCATTCGTGGTTGTGCGATTACTCTCACCCTGCTTGCCTTGGTTTTTGTTTTGATTTTTGCAATACTTGGCAAGCCTTTTTGGCGTTCCTTGTTGGTATCCGTCCTGTTAGCCACTTCTCTTTCAATGTTGGGCGCTTCGCTCTTCACATTTACATGCCATGTTTTGCAGGTCGGGTTCTTCGTGTATGCTCCTCTCATGTTGCCGTGGATTGAGATTGTTCTTGCTGCCGTAGGTTTAACCTGTTCCATTTACTTAATAAGAAAATCCAAAACCAGAGGGAACAATTAAAGGCTTTGGTCTATGTTGACAGATAAATTGCCATTTACCTAATTGTTCCCACGCGTAAAATCTAAACAAAAAAGACACGCGGTTGCATTAATCTGCACCCGCGTGTTTCTCGGTTGTTTTGTTCCGATGCCTAGGCCATGGTAGCCTTGTGGGCAAGGTGAATCAGCTCTGCTTGGCGCTTGACTCGCACCTGCAGGTCAGCCAAGGCATTCATGTAGTAAATGTATGCATCAAACGGAGAGGGGTAGGGGGTGAACCCATTGCTCTTCTCCATATAATGGAAGTGGTCTGCACTTTGCAGCTTACGCCACACGTGAATCATGTCTCGGTCTTCGCTGTCTTTCACCGGCGTCTCAAGGTCGTATATCTTCTTGAGAGCCTCTTGTTGCATGACATTGCCATTCCAATGCGTGGTAGTACCGAAAGTCGAGCAGCTCACAGGGTTGGGGCAGTCAATCGTGCCGGTGGAGGGGAACTCTCTTACGGCTTCACCGGGAGTCATGAAGGTATTACCGTTGAAAAGGGTTGCCATAATCATGGTGCGCCAGAACTCAAACACACCCGTGGTATCGGGTTGGCGCTCGCCAAGTGTCTCGTAGTCCAGAGAGATATTAACTACCTGGCCTTCCTGCTGTCCAAGCCATTCGGCAAAGGTATAGGGAGAAAGGGGGTACTCGCTCCAGCTCGGGTCAACGCGACGGTTGGCCAAGTCGTTAGAGAGGTGGCGGTTGCGGATGATGGTTTTTGTCTTAGCGATAAGCGGGGCACACTGCAAGTCGTTTGTGTGACGGTTGGACATCATGCGACTGTTGCCGTCTGCCATAATACCCTCAAACCCCATATCATATGCCTGTGCTGCTATGGCGTTAGAGTAGAGCATGCCGGTATTCCACAACACCGTGGGGCGTTGCCCGAAAAGGTCTTCTATCAGGTCCATATGCTCGTTGACCTGCTCTGCAAACTCCCCGGTGGAGTACAGCGATGACAGCGAGGCATAATAGGGCATGGCCAAAAATTCAACGCACCCGGTTTCGGCAAGTTCTTTGAAAGACTCAATGAGGTCGGGGCGGTGGTATTTCGCCTGTTCCAAAATTACACCGGATATTGCCAGCGCAAACTTGAACTTACCGTCAGAAAGCTCAATAAGCTGCTTCATGAGCCTATTGGCGGGCAGGTAGCAACGCTCTGCTACCTGGCTGAGCACGCGCCCGTTGAGCTCGTCATCTTCGTAGAAAGCGTGTTCGCCTATCTTGAAGAAATCATACGGCGTCAGTCGGTTGGGCTGATGTGCATGAAAAGTTAAGGAGATATTCATGTTTGGTTAAAAGGGGGTAAGAGGTTACCAACCGAGCACGTGGTGATATACTCGCAGCATCTTGTCGGCTGCGGTATCCCAGTTGGAGTTCTTGATGTCTTGGGCGCTTTGCTCTGCCACTTGTTTGTAGAGCTTCTCGTCTGTAATAAGATTCACAATGTGCTTTGCCATCATGTTTACATCCCAGAAGTCGGCTTTCAAGGCTCCCTTCATTACCTCGGCCACGCCACTCTGCTTGGAGATTACGGCCGGGATATTGAATTGGGCTGCCTCCAGTGCAGAGAGCCCGAACGGCTCAGATACGGACGGCATGCAGTATACATCGGTCATGCTTAACAACTCGTTGACCTTTTGTTTGTTGAGGAACCCGGTGAAGTGGAACTTGTCGCCTACGCCATGGAAGGCGCCTGTCTCAATAAGTTGGCGCAGCTTTTCGCCGGTACCGGCCATGACAAAGCGTACGTCATCGGTCTGTTCGAGTACTTTAGCTGCAATCTGCAAGAAGAACTCCGGCCCTTTCTGGGCGGTAAGACGCCCGAGGAAGAGAACGAGTTTCTCGGGGAACTTCTTCTTGGTGTGGAATACCTCTACCGGGTCTGCACCGTTGTGTACCGGGAAAATCTTGGCAGGGTCAATGCCATAGTGACCGGCCGCTACGGTGCCGGTGTACTTAGATACGGGGATAACCGCATCTGCCTGCTCCATGCCGTATTTTTCAATATCGTATATCCAACCGCGGGCATCTGCACCGGCACGGTCAAACTGAGAGGCGTGCAGGTGTACCACTAAGGGTTTGCCTGTGGCGCGCTTTACTTCTACACCGGCCAGGTACGTCATCCAGTCGTGCGCGTGCACCACGTCAAAGTCGTAACCGCGGGCCATTACTGCACATATCTTGGAGAACTCGATAACCTTTCGGGCTAAATCACCTGCATATAAATCTTCCTTGCCGGTAAACAAGGCTAAGTCTGCCTTGTGTACCTTAGAGAAGAGCAGCTTGCCTTCTTTGGTAAAGGTGATGTTGCCGGGGGTGCCTTCTTCGCAGGCATAGGGGTCGAGGTTAACGGGGGCCTTGCCGACTACGGTAAAGCTTTCATACGTGTAGCCCTCGCTGTGTGTCTCCATTTCCGAATACTGCAGGTTGTTGATACCTGTCAGTTCAAAACCATCATATTTCTGACCCGGTTTGGCCTTGGGAACAATAACTGAAAGATCTACCTTCTTGGACAGCGCCTTAGAGATGCCCATGCATGCAACACCGAGCCCACCATTGATAAGCGGCGGAAACTCCCAACCCAATTTCAGTACTTTAATTCTCCTCATGACTTTGTAAATAAGCTAGTTGACTTACCGGGCGTGTGCAGGTTACACCGCCACGCGCGTATTAAGCACTATTTTTCTCGTTTTGTCCAGCTCAAAATGTGACAGCTTTTTAATGAAACCAGCGCGCTTGGAGTTGCAAGTGAATTAAAGTTAATGCTCTTGATTCGCTTGGCGAATGTCCTCCAATGCAGCAATGAAGTCATCTAATATCTCAGCCGGTACCATGATGCGGTCACGGTTCGAGCTTACCTTCTCCGTAATACGCACAACTCTTCCTCTTGCATTGCTTTTAAGGTCAATGAAGAATGTTTTGCGATCAGCTATTATCTTTTCCGTACAAATGATATCGTCGTCCACTGTTATGTAACGGGCCTGTTTATCTGACCCCTCAGGGTCATAATATACCGTTTTTTTCGTAAAAGTCAATCATCAAATGTCATTTGATGATTGAATTCGAGAGCTGTTGAAAAAGGACTACAGAAAATCAGCATGGGGTATTGCCCCATGCTGATGCGAAAAATGTTCTATCGATAGTAAATCAGACGAGTTCTTTCATGCGGTTTATCGTAATGGCCGGCACGATAATAGTAGAACCATCGACTTTTTTCAGGATGGGAGAACCATCTGCCTCGATACCGGAAAAGAAGCCACATATGCGCTCGGTATCAGTAATGGCGACTACCGGCAAACTAGGGCCCCATGCTTGCTCCAAACGTGTGAGAATCGGTTCCGACCCGTTTTGAATGAAATCATTGAAAACTTTTGCTAACTCGTCAGCCAAGTGGTCTCGCAATTCGTCAACTGTGGGGCATGCGTTCGGGATAAGGTCAACCAATCTCACCGGTACATCGGTAGTCATGCCTTGAATCTTTACCAAATTATTGTATACGTTGATGCCTATCCCCACCGAAACCATGTGAGCAGACGGCCTTTCAACAAGTATGCCGGCCAATTTGTTACGATTGACTAACAAATCGTTGGGCCAACGGAGTCTTAATCCTTTTATGTGGTAGGCAGCCAAGGTGTCGATAAGAGCTACACCTGCTACCAAAGGCATTAAGCCCCAAGGCCTGGAGGTTTTATCCTCTGTGGGTAAGTTAAAATTAGCCCATAAGCCACCTTCTTCACCAAACCAAGCGCGGTTGAATCGGCCACGCCCCTTATGCTGGCGAACACTGCTGACAACTGACCACGGCGGGAGATTGCGAGCTTCGGTAAAGGTCGACTCACACTCCTTTAACTTCTTAACTTTCCACTTGATGCTCATGGGGCTATTGTACAACAAAATTACGGCAGGTCCAGTAAAAAAAAGAGAAGTTGACATAATTTGCCCTGCATGATAGGCTTTGACTCGTGCCGGAGTTCAAAAGGTTAAATGATGTAAATACAGAAGATTTTGCAATGGCGTGGGCGCTTTATGAGCGAGCCTTCCCGCTTAATGAGCGTCGCGCTTTGTTGTGTCATGAGACAGCCATGCGGCAAGAATCTGACTTTGTTTGTTTATCCTTATATGATAACGAACGCTTTGTCGGGATTCTCTTTTATTGGGTGTTATCTGAGTGCGTGTATGTCGAGCACCTGGCTGTTTCGGAGTCTGCTCGAGGGCAGGGTATTGGTAAAGCCGCATTAAAGTATGTAGCGCAGTCGGGATTGCCCATCATCCTCGAAATTGAGCCCCCGTCCGATGCGGTGAGCGTTGCTCGTCTCAGGTTCTATGAATCGGCGGGGTATCATCGCCTGCCTTATGAGCATTATCAACTACCCTATCACAGAGGAGAAATGCCTCTGCGTCTGGAGTTACTCAGCTATCCCTCTGCTGCATCGTCGGGCCATATTACAGCCTTCGAAAATGATTACCTTAATCGCGTGATGCTTTACCGCGATTAGTAATGGTGAGCTGTTAGACGCAATAATTTTGTGTCAAAACCTCTCTCTGCTGCAATATCACAAAGACTTTCGTACGTTGTCCGAATGTCATACGGAGCTCTGCCCAAAATCCATAAACACGTGCCACTACTGTTCGAAACTATGGTGTGTTGGTAGTTTTCGTCCACGTATAACACGTGGTAAGGCGATGCTATAAATCTTAAAAATGGTATAAAACTGACGCTCAAATGACCTTCTCCTTTGATTGTTGCCATAGCCTCCGCCTTGTGCGTTTTCCCTTCTTTATCTGTGCCGTAATTGGTAATTTTGATCTTTCCGTTTGATAAGGTTTCGTATTCCGTGTATACGTCATCCATTTCGTACTCGAATGGGGTTTCGAACCGCCCCAACTCAAACCAGCGTCCCATAAACGCCTCCCAACATACATTGTTAATCGGGGTTGTGTCGGGGCTCGGCCCCTCTATTTGATTTTTGTTTGATAAATAATATCTGAGTGCTCGTAAAATCATTCTGCCTATTGTACACCTTTGCTGCCTCTACTGCTCGATAACTGATAGTAAATTGCCATCGCAAGACTAACATTAGGCCTCTCTGATTTGCTGTGCTTTTATACGTAAACATGCAAGAAAAATCGTTCTAAAAGTTTTTTCTCGTTCTTACGTGGTGATTGTAAAAATAAGCCTTTATGCTGGTTATAGGCCGTTCAAGCTTGACATAGTGCCTAAAAATCTGTATATTTTTCCACACTTCCGGCTTCGGCGGTTTTGCCGAAAATCGGCCGGAGAGAAATATACTTAATCACTATGTTCCAAAGCGTTTATGACTCGTAACAATATGACAGCACGGGTGAATTCCAGCCCTTACTGTGGAGCCATAACTCAGGAGCAATTCTTGTTTTACGAAATGCGGACTACGGCCGGACTGTTGGTCGAGTCCGGTTCTGATGAGGAAGTTGTCTCCCGCATCATTGCTGATAACCTGTACCAATACCCCTCAGCGCGCTCACTACGCAAAGTGTCGTTAGGGTGTGTCCGCCGACTCCGGGCATTAGGTGATATGTCGTTAGTAGAGGTTATCGCCACACAGCCTTTTGATGTTGCCAAACAGGTTTGTCTGTATGCCATGATGAAGCAGAATCGTCTCGTGTGCGATTTCATGCTGACCGTGATAGGCGAAAAATACCGCACGCACGATGATTCATTCAGCAAGGCGGACGTGAACGCCTTTTTCCTCCGCTTGCAAGAGCAGGACGATAAGGTCGCCTCTTGGAGTGATAGCACCATCACTAAGATTAAGCAGGTGCTCAAACGAATTCTGCTGGAGACCGGCTATCTCGAAAAAGGTAAAGCAGACCGTCTTTGCCCGGTTTTGCTGCATTTTGTACTGGAAAACGCCCTCCGCAACAATGGAGATGAGCACATGTTACCCGCTTTCAATCAATTTTTGTAACTCATTGGCAACATGACAACAATAGGAGAGAGTCTTGACAAGCTTCGCCGTCACATGCAGGAACCCGATTTCCTGGAAGGCAAAGGCCTGAGTAATGAGGTCAACATCCGCATGTTCTGCTACAACGCCAAGGATGAAATGACTGTGCGCCGCTTCATCGAACAGATAACCGCAGATTCCTCGCTGGCCTGCCGCATTGTCGAACGCAATCTTTACGAGGTATTCCTCTCTCTTTGTGAAGAGCAGGATATCATGGATGGTATTCTGGAAATGGAAGAATCGGAAGGCTCTGACTATCTGCTGGAGCAGCTTCAAATGTCCTTCGGGGTGGAGGAATACATCGGCAAAATTCAATACGAACCACATCAGAAAGGCGATATCCTGATGCTCACCGGCGTGGGCGATGTCTTCCCGTTCATGCGTGTGCATTCTCTGCTGGAAGCCCTGCAGCCTCATTTCGGTGACATCCCCATCCTGGTGATGTATCCGGGCACATTTGACGGCAATTCCTTACGCTTATTCAACACCTTAACACCTAACTCTTACTACCGCGCATTCAACGAAATTTAATACACCTATGAAGATAAAGGACATTTTCCAAGAGAACATCAACCGCTCTATCAACGGCGTTATCAAAGTTGACCAGTCAACTGCAGAAGTTATCGAGCAAGAAGTACGTGAGTACGTTATCACCAAGGAGCTCCGCAAGCACTTTGCTGCATTCTTCAACTTCTATAGCGAATCTTTCCACGTCCCCACGCACGATATCGGCGTCTGGATTTCCGGTTTCTTCGGCAGTGGTAAGTCCCACTTCCTGAAGATGCTCTCCTACATTCTGGAGAATAAGCCTGTGGGTTCTTCCTCCACGGTAGAAATGTTCCGTCAGAAGTTTGCGGATAATCCGGCCGCATTTCTTCCCATCGAACAATCCACCAAAGGCACCACCGAGACTATTCTTTTCAACATCGATGTCGCCGGCCTGAATAAAGACAAGGATGCCGTAAAGCGCGTCTTTGCCAAAATGTTCTACAACCATCTCGGTTACTTCGGCGAAAATCTGGAGGTCGTGCAACTGGAGCAATATCTTGCCGGCACCGGTAAGACAGAGGCTTTCCGCCTGGCCTTTTCTCAATCATCCGGCAAGATCTGGGAGGACTCCCGCCGTAATTATAAGTTCGTAGCCAAGCATGTTCGTGCTGCCTTGGTACAAGCTCTCGGCATGAGCGAGGCCGACGCAGATAACTGCATCAAGGGCAAACAGACCGTGGAGCTTTCTATCGAATCTCTTGTTCAGGATATCAAGAACTTCGTGGATTCCAAACCGGCCGACTATCGTCTCCTGTTCATGATTGACGAGGTAGGGCAATATATCGGAGATGATAAGAACCTGCTGCTCAATTTGCAATCCCTTGCAGAGAATATCGGCAGCGTGTGTCAGGGCAAAGTATGGATTATTTGCACGGGGCAAGAAGCGATAGATGAAATCATTAAGGTCCAGTCAGACGCTTTCTCCCGCATTCAGGCTCGTTTCAAGACACGCCTCTCTCTTTCCTCCTCCTCGGTGGATGAGGTGATTCAGAAACGTGTACTTAAAAAGACGCCCGCCGCCGAGCAGGAGCTGGAGTCCGTCTATGGCGCCAACTCTGCAACCTTGCGCAACCTTTTTACGTTTAAGGATGCACAGGCTGACATCAAGGGCTATTCCTCAGCCGCCGATTTTGCGGTCAACTTCCCCTTCATTCCGTACCAGTTCATCATTATGCAGAAGGTCTTTGCAGAGATTCGCCGCCACGGCAACTCCGGCAAGCATCTTTCCGGTGGTGAGCGCTCCATGCTTTCCGGGTTCCAAGAGGCCGCCCAAAAGGTACAGCAAGGCGATGAAAATACGCTCGTTCCCTTCTTCCGATTCTACGATACCGTCCACTCCTTCCTCGACAGCACCATCCGCCAGGTTATCGAGCGAGCCGATCGCGCCGCGCAAGCTGCCGATATCCTCAAACCTTACGATGTGGATGTCCTGAAGCTCCTGTACCTTATCCGCTACATCGACAACGATATCCCTGCCAACATCGACAACATTGTCATCCTCATGGCAGATGATATCCGCGCGGATAAAATCACCATGCGTCAACAGGTGCGCGAATCACTCGACCGCCTGCATTCTCAGAACTACATCGGCCGCAGCGGCGAGAATTACAACTTCCTCACCAATGAAGAGCAGGATATCCAGCGAGCCATTCGCAATGAAACCTCTGTTGATACCGCCACTATCGTGGAGCGCATTTCTCAGATAATTTACGCAGATATCTACACTACCCGCAAGTTCCGCTACAATAAGGATTACGATTTTGATTTCGACCGCTATGTAGACGGCTGTGCCGTGGGCAATACCACGGGGGGCATGTGCTTGCGCTTCCTGACCGTGGCTACCGATGCCGCTGATAAAGACCACCTGAAACTCATGACGGATTCCGTCAATCAGGCCATAGCCGTTCTGCCGGAGTCTGATTACTTCTCCTCGCTGGAACAGGCGGAGAAAATCCGCAAATACATCAAGCAGCGCAATGTTTCCGCTCTCTCCAAATCCACGCAGGACATCATCCGCGCCCAGCAGGAAGAAGCTACCCGCTTGGATGCTGCTGCAAAGGAGGAGCTTACCAAGGCTATCCTCGCCGCAGATTTCTACGTGGCCGGCGAGCGCCTTTCCGAGCGTGCCGTTGATGCCAAAGGCAAGATTGAACTTGCCCTGCGATATCTGGTGGCGAATCTCTATCGCGAGCTGGCTCAGATGGAATCTCTGGCCGCCTCCGAAGCTGATATCTCCTCGATTCTCACCGGCAACGCCGGCAACCTGCAGGGGCTGGAGGAGAATAAGGGTGCGCTCGCTCTGGTGGAGGAATATCTCACCATTCAGCATGCCAAGAACCTGCCCACCTCCATGCACGACATCCGCACGCGCTTCTCTGCCATTCCCTTCGGCTGGCGAGAGGTGGATATTGCCGCGTTGGTCGCTCGCCTTGTTGTGGCGCAGAAAGCCACGGTTAAATATCAGGGCAATACCATCCAGTCTTCTCACCCCAAACTGCCGGATATGCTGCTCAAGAAGTCAGAAATCGGCAAAACCCAGATTTCTAAGCGTGAGACGATTTCTGCATCCAAGATGAAGGATGCGCGTGACTTCCTGACCGAGTATCTGGATGCTTTCCATGTCCCCTCCAAGGAGGACGAGCTCGTGGACTTCATCATCGAGCAGTTCTCTGCCCGCCGCAGTGCCTTGCTCACCATGGTAGGCTACTATGCCGATCAACCCTATCCCGACCGTCAGCTCGTTGAGGCGGCTTTGCGTCTGGTGAATGCGGTTCTTGAGCAAAAGGTCGACAATATCGCGCTGATCAATTTCATCGTCAAGAAGCAGGATGAGCTGTTGGATAGTAGGGAGAATCTTCATCGCGTCGAGGAGTTCTTCAAGAACCAGCGCCCGGTCTTTGATGCCGCGGTCAAGCTCCTGCTCAGTCTGAAGTACGATGCCGATTATTTGAATGATGTCCCCGATGCCGCTTCGGCCTTGTCTTCCATGCAGGATATCTGCTTCATGCACCCCGGGCAGAAGTTCAATTACCGGCGCATCCCGGAGCTCAACGGCCTGATTTCCACGGTGCAATCCCTTCACTCGCAAATGCTCGCCGCCAAGCGCGAAGAGCTGCTGGAAAACGTCCGCCAATGCATGAGCGAGGTTCACTCCGCCGCCGGCACCGACTCCCGCTTCCGCGATGTCATCGCTCAGGCCGACCGCTACTATCAGCAGAAGAAAGCGGATATTGCCGGGTACGCCACCCTCACCCTGCTGGATGGTCTTACCGCGCAGCTGGCCAAGGTGAAGGATGAAGCGCTGGAACGTATCGAGGAAATCTCCCGCCCGCTGCCGCCCAAGCCCGAGCCTCAACCGTTGCCCAAGCCTGTCCCCGGCGACAAACCTCAACCCGCACCCGCACCGGCTCCTCAGAAAAAGTATCGCGTTCTCAACCGAGCGGTCGTTTTCCCCACCCGCAAGCTGCAAACCCCTGCCGATGTGGATGCCTATGTGGAGACCCTGCGCGCCAGCCTGAAAAAGTGTCTCGCTGAGTGTGATGGCGTGGTGATTAAGTAATACCCTGTTATCATGGATAAAAACGCCATCAAAAAGTTTGCGGTCTGGGCTCGTCGGGAGCTGATTGCCCGCGTTTTACAGAAGGCCTTGCAGTACGGTATTGCGGCTAACACCGCCGAACCGGAAGAGGCCACGAGTATCAATGGCAAGGTGCTTTCGGCTGAGGAAATCCGGCAGCGCCGCGCCCTGTTGAAGCAGGTGCAGAGCAAAGGCTATGAGCAGGTCATGGAGGAAGTGGCCTACACCTGGTTCAACCGTTTCTGTGCGCTGCGCTTCATGGAGGTGAACCAATATCTCCCCTCCCGTGTGCGTGTTTTCACCAATGAGGAGGATGCCTTCAAGCCGCAGATGATTGATGAAGCCCTGTCCCTGGAGCTGGAGGGGCTTTCTATGGATGCGGTCTATGCCTACAAGGAGGCGAATGACAAGGAGGGGCTGTTCAAGTACCTGCTCATCACCCGGTGCAATGCCCTCAGCCCTGTTCTACCGCAAATGTTCCAGCACATTGCGGACTACACGGAGCTGCTCTTCCCGGATAATCTGCTGCGTGAGGGTAGCGTGATTCATGAGATGGTGACCTCCATCCCCACCGAGGATTGGCAGGATGCCGTGCAGATTATCGGCTGGCTGTACCAATACTACAACAGCGAGAAGAAAGACGAAGTATTCGCAAACCTGAAGAAGAATGTTAAAATCACCAAAGATAACATTCCCGCTGCCACCCAGCTCTTTACGCCGGATTGGATTGTGCGCTACATGGTGGAAAACTCCCTCGGTCGCCTTTGGGTAGAAGGGCATCCTAATGAAGAACTGAAGCAGCAGTGGCGCTACTTTCTGGAGGAAGCGGAACAGGAGCCGGAGGTTCAGGCTCAGCTGGCAGACATCCGCAAGGAGTACGCCGCCATGAAGCCGGAGGATATCAAGTGTATCGACCCTTGCTGCGGCAGCGGACACATTCTCGCCTACATGTTTGATGTGCTGGTGCAGATTTATGAAGCCTGCGGCTATACCACGCGAGATGCCGTGCGCAGCATCATAGAGAAGAATATCTATGGTCTGGATATCGATGACCGCGCGGCTCAGCTCGCTTACTTTGCCGTGATGATGAAAGCTAGGCAGTATGACCGCCGTTTCCTGACTCGCAAGGATGAAGAAGACAAGCCGGATGTACCTCAGCCCAAGGTCTACGCTATTTGCGAAAGCAATAGCATTGATGAACAGGCTTTAGAATACTTTGCTAATGGTGATGCCGGGATGTATTTCTCCCTGCAAACCATAGTCCGTGAGCTTCACGATGCTAAGGAATACGGCTCGCTCATCAAATGCACTCCGCTGGATTATGGAGCACTGTATACTCGCGCTGAGGCGATTCGTAAAAACGGGGATATGCAAGGAGCAGCCATTGTTAATGAAATCCTCCCGCTGATTCGTGTGGCTGAAACCTTGGCGTTGAAGTACGATGCTGTGGTGACCAACCCGCCGTATATGGGGGCAGGAAACGCTGATAAAAAGCTATCTTTTTTTATTTCAGATAAGTTTACATCATCTAAAAACGATTTATACACTGCTTTTGTAGAACGGAGTTTTTCGTATTTAACATCGCTAGGAATTGCTTCAAATATTACAATGCAAGCATGGATGTATCAATCTTCTTTTGAAAAGTTTAGGTTATTATTATCGAGCAAGTCAACATGTATAAACATGTTGCATCTAGGGACGCGTGCATTCGATGATATCTCTGGCGAAGTAGTACAGGTTGCTGCTTTTGTTTATACTGCAAAAAAGGATAAGCGATACAAAACTTCTTTCCGCGATTTAAGAGATGGGAAGAATTCATCAGAGAAAAGGAGCTTATATTTCTCCCATGTGGGCGAGTATATTCGGAGTGTGTCTGACTTTGATAAGTTTGGTGGAATATATAACTATTCTGCATCGGAAGCTATTTTTAACCTATATGGGAATCATATAAGATTATCCGAGTATGCAGATATTCGCCAAGGGATAGCAACAGGTGATATTCAAAGATTTACGAGACTGTGGCATGAGGTGTCGCTAGGCAATATCTCCTTTCACTGTAGTTGCCGAGAAGATGCGAAATTATCGAGAAAAAAATGGTTTCCATACAACAAGGGTGGAAGTTTTAAAAAATGGTATGGAAATAATGACTATATTTTAAATTGGGAATACGATGGGTATGAAATATGTAACTTCAAAAACGAGACCGGAAAATTAGCCTCTCGGCCACAAAACCTAAATTATTTTTTTAGGCCTTGCATAACGTGGTCGCAGGTTGCTTCCTGCTCTATAGCATTCCGCTTAAAAAATATAGGATTTTGTTTTGATGTTACTGGTCCAAGTATTTTTTCAGACGATTCCTTGCATGTATTGTTGGGGTGGGCTAATTCAAAAGTTGTTGATTATTTATTGAGACTATCATCTTCTTTGCACTATAATATACTAGAAGTAGCTAATCTACCTCTGATTATAGAAAAGAATTCTCATTTGGTTCTCGAATTAGCAGACCAGTGTATAGGGAGGGCTCGCAAGGACTGGGACTCCTTCGAGATCTCATGGGACTTCAAACGTCACCCCTTACTTCGTGGTCTTGGGAGTGTGCAAGCATCATACGAGGCATGGGAACGCGAGGCCTCCGAGCGCTTCTACCAACTCAAAGCGAACGAGGAAGAGCTCAACCGCATTTTCATCGACATCTACGGTTTACAGGATGAGCTGACGCCGGAGGTGGAGGAAAAGGACGTGACGGTACGTAAGGCTGATTTGGGTCGGGATATCCGTAGCCTCATCAGCTATGCAGTGGGCTGCATGTTCGGGCGCTATTCCTTGGATGAGGAAGGGCTGGCTTATGCCGGCGGTAATTGGGATGCAAGCAAGTACAGCAGTTTTCCGGCGGATGCGGACAACATCATCCCCATCTGTGATGATGAATACTTTGAGGACGACATCGTGGGGCGCTTCGTGGAGTTTGTCCGCGTGGCCTACGGGGAGGAATCGCTGGAGGAGAACCTGCGCTACATCGCGGATGCGCTGGGTGGCAAGGGCAGCGCGCGCGAAGTCATCCGCAAATACTTCCGCGATGACTTCTATGCCGACCATCTGAAAATCTACCAGAAGCGGCCCATCTACTGGCAGTTTGACAGCGGGAAGAAGGGCGGCTTCCGCGCCCTGGTCTACATGCACCGCTACGCACCGGATACCATCGCCCGCATCCGCACCGACTACGTGCACCAGCAGCAGGACCGCTACCGCACCGCCTTGGAAGGCATCGAGCAGCGCATGGCGAACGCCGACACCGGCGAGCGCGTGAAGCTGAGCAAGGTGCAGAAAAAGCTCCAGGAGCAGGACAAGGAACTGCACGAGTACGAAGAAAAAATACACCACTTAGCAGACCAATACATCAGCATCGACCTGGATGATGGCGTGAAGAAGAACTACGCCCTCTTCAGTGACGTGCTGACCAAAATCAAATAAGGACAAGAGAGCATGGATTGGGAGAACATCACACGCGAATTGAACCGCCGCTTTGCTGAACCCTTGGCAGAGTTCTACAAGCGACGTATCATCTTTTGGTACGATGAAGAACGCGAGTTTGAGGACAGAGTGGCGGAGATGGAATTGGCAAATGCCAAGCTGCTTGTCCTGACCGGCACTAATAGCTTTGCAGCTAAGAAGCAGTTAGCCGCAGACGACACGGAGAGTAATTACCTGGTCTATTGCCCGCTGCGGTTCCGGAGGGCAGAAGACAACTGGCTGCTGAACATTGCCCTGTACAGCGAGGAATACCGGGCAGACCGCAACTCCATGTGGATGGATGAAATGGGCTTGACCCGGAATGAACTCATACGTCCGAAAATCAAGGAGTACAGTAAGTTTTTCCAAGTGGCAGAGCATCGTGCCCGCATTAAAGCGATGTCCGCCCATATTGCCACCGTGCCGCAGCTGCACTTGGCTGTCATGGCCACCCTGTGTGGCATACGAGCTCCGCAACCATCGGGCATTATCTTGGGCGTATTGTCGCGCGGAACGGATGCCGAGAACAACTCGGTATACGGCAAGCTGAAGAAATATGGTGCCGAAACCGCATTCTGGAAACTGGCGCAGCAGATGTGCGGATACAACGGCGGGGCTGAGCCCGAGCTGAAAAAGCTGGCGGCGCACTTGCTGATGACTGCTGCTACACGCACCATGCGGGAGCAACTGCTCACCGGACTGGACGCATACATCAACGATGCCTATCAGTCACCCTGCTATGATTTGGTTGCCGACTGGTTGCAGACGCAGTCGGAGGGCTTGGGCGACCTTGCCGGGGAGGTGGAGTATGACCTGCGGCTCTACCGGCGCTTCAGTAAGGCGGAGGCCGAGGAACTGGCAGAGACGGAATGTTTCCCCTGCATAGACGAGTGTATACTCGCTACGCTGATGCAGGAAATATGCGATGGACTTATCCGCGTGGAAAGTATCCGCAACCTGGTGGGCACCCGTCGTACAAAGGTATGGTACAACCGATATGCCCCCTACTACGAAGGATTGTTGCAGGTGGCCAACATGCAGGAGTTTAACACCACGCACCACGAGGGATTCCACCTTGCCAAACCACAGGAAATATGGCGGGCCTACGAAAGTGACTATTACCGCATGGATAGTTACTACCGCCGCTTTCACCTGTGTTTCAACCGCAGTCTGACCATGAGTCGGGGGGGGCTGGATGACCTCTTCAAGCATGTGCAGGATGTGGTGGAAAGCCTGTATGGCAAGTACCTGAATCAACTGGGTAGCAACTGGACAGCGGTGAGCGCCGAGGCATTAGCCACGCAGGGCTATATACCCAATGTGAATCGCCAGCGGAGTTTTTATTGTAACAAAGTAGAGTCGAGAGACAGGAAGCTCTACGTGATTGTCTCTGACGCGCTGCGCTACGAGGTAGCAGCAGAATTGACAGAACAACTGCGCCGTGAAAACCAATGCACGGTAGAGCTGGAAAGCATGCAGGGGATTTTCCCGACAATCACCAAGTTCGGCATGGCGGCACTACTGCCGCACCTCAAGCTGGATGTGGTGGCGAAAGACGGCGGCGGCGTGAGTGTGCTGGCGGACGGCGCAAGTACCGAAATGCCTAACCGTGATAAGGTGCTGAAAGCGAAGCACCCCGCCAGTGTGGCCTTGCAATACAAGAATATCATAGGGCTGAAACGTGCCGCCCGCCAGGCCTTGGTGAAAGACATGGAAGTGGTGTACATTTACCACGATAAGATTGACGAAGCCGGCCACAGCTCGGATGCGCAGGTATTCTCTGCTTGTGAGGATGCCATCAACGAGCTGAAGCATCTGGTGCGCCTCATCTGCAATGAGTTCGGCGGCACGCGCATCTGTATCACGGCAGACCATGGTTTCCTGTACACCTACAGCCCGCTGAGCGAGCTGGACAAGGTGGATAAGAGTGCATTCCGCGAGCAGCTGGTGGAATATGGACGCCGCTATGCTATCACCGAGCCCGGTGCCGAGGCCGGTTACCTGATGCCGGTGAAGTTTACGGACGAGTTGGCGGCGCTGACCCCGCGCGAGAATGTGCGCATTAAGATGAGCGGCGGCGGGCTCAACTTTGTGCATGGTGGCATCAGTTTGCAAGAGATGGTGGTGCCGGTGATTGAGTTCCGATATCTGCGCAATGCCAGCGCACAGTACAAGAAGAACAGGGAAAAGTATGATACTAAGCCTGTGACGATTTCTTTGCTCTCTGCCGGCAGAAAGATAACGAACATGTTGTTCCCGCTGAGTTTCCTGCAAAACGAAGCTGTGGGCGATAACCGCATTGCTTGCCCCTATAAGCTATATTTTACGAATGAGTACGGCAAGCAGATCAGCGACACCGTGAAGCTGATAGCGGATAAGGAGAACACCAGCGCGCAGGAACGCGTACATCGCCATAATTTCAGCCTCAAGAGTATGAAATACAACAACCGGGATACCTACTACCTCGTCATTGAGGATGAGAGCGGCACTCAGTTGCAGCAGCGTGAAGCATTCCGGATAGATATAGCTATGGCTATTGATGATTTTAACTTCTTTGATTGATAAGACGATGAGCGCCACTACCGGAAAAGAGCCGCTTTTTTCTATTCGTTTTTAGCCTTATTTTTACGGAATTGAGGCAAAACAAAAGCGGTTTACATTTTAACGTAAACCGCTTAATTTGAGCTACTACAGACGGGACTCGAACCCGTACGCCTTTTGAAGGGCGGGAGATTTTAAGTCTCTTGCAAAGATTGATATATCAATATCGGCAAATATCGGTGGCGTTTCGGTGGCATTTTGTGGGCATATGTATTTTTGTGCTTGTTTCTTGTTTTTATATGGGTATTATACGGGAAGCATGGGAGAAAAAAGAAAAAAGATTGCCGGGTTAAAGTGGGATAAATTGCCAACAGGCGTTACCCGCGAAAAGAAGCGCAAAAAATATGTGATTCTGGCACAGTGGACAGAAAACGGGGAAAGAAAAAGAAAAACATTTCCCGATACAGAGGACGGAGTAAAAGCAGCAAAAGAGCTGATAGCAAGCAGAAAGAAAGAACTCAACGACTATGGGCAAAAGTTCGGAGCTATATCTGACGATGAGAAACGCGCGCTTGATTTATGGCGTGACTATGTGAAAGCGTGCCAAAAGGAGGCGTGCCGCTATTTGCCCTGCTCGGAGGTTATGCAGATTGCCCTTGAGCAAGTGCGCCCTCAATCCATAACACCGCTATTCCCGGCGATGGCAAACGAATATTTGCGTAGCAAGGAGAACGAGAATCTGGACAAAGAGCATTTAAGAAAGATTGCCGGTAAGGTGCGCCGTTTTTCTGAATATTTTGCTGATGATAGAGCTGGAAACATTACCCCGGAGCGGGTACAGACTTTTCTTGATACATTAACAGGGCGAGCCGGTGGCAAGCCCGCCCCCCGCACGGTGCAAGATTATATGGTATGTTTATCGGAGCTTTTTTCTTATGGGGTAAAGCGTGACATTGTGAAGAAGAATCCGCTTGATGCCATGGACAAGCCTCAAGTAAAGAGCGAGACAGAGCCGGAGACAATAACGACAGAGGATACACAAAAAATCCTTGCGTTTGCTTGCAGCTATACGGCATGCCAGCCATATTTGCCTGCCTTGTTGCTGGCCTTGTTTTGTGGTGTACGCCCGGCAGAGCTTGGCCGCATGAAGTATAAAGACCTTTTCCCCGGTGGCCGTGCAGAGGCGTATTTATCCCGCGCCATTACAAAAACGAACGTTGACCGTATAGCAAAGATTCGCCCTAATCTGGCCGCTTGGCTGAATTATACCGCTAAAAGCGGCTTGCATGGTGCGCCTGATGATTTTATTCTGCCGGGAGAGACAGAAAAGAAACGGAGCGAGAACTACACGCGCCACCTTAAGAGAGTGGCAACCGGGGCAGGGGTAACGATTCCCCGCGATGCCTTGAGGCATACAGCCGCAACGATGATTTGTGCGCTTGATGGTATGGCAGACGCTGCCGAAGAGCTGGGAAACGATATAAAGACGCTTCAAAAGCATTACAGGCACGCCGTGACCAAAGATGAAGCTTTTGCATTCTTTTCTATTATGCCCCCGGAGGATTAACCGGCAGGGGAGAATCTTGGTAAAATGTACGCGCGAGCGCGTGCGCACATGTGACTATTTTATACACTATTTTTCTACTACAATATAATATAATAATATAATAATAAATATGTTAAGCGTAGTAATAGTGTAGTAGAAAGCTGCGGTTTTGTAGTTAGAAGCACCTGTTTTGTAGTAAAAAATGCCGTTTTTGTAGTAAGAATCAAAGCGCAGGCGATAGCTTGCCGCCCTGCCTTCATTCTTCATTCCTGATGCTATGACGGCAGATTTGCCGATTTTACGCCCTGATTTGCCGCTGGCGTGACTTTTTGTACTGTCGTGGTACTCGATAGCGGAAACAAGCAAAAGTGCGCTTTAGGGGCATTCTGGCGCATTTGTTTTGGCAACCAATACGCGCGCGTGAGCGACAGATACGGAAGTGCATGATAATAAGTGAGGTGTGTCTATTCTTTTTGCTTGATTTATGAACGAACTTGACAAGCTGTCGCGCGTGGTGAAAAATAAAGTCATGACAGAGCTATTCCCGGTAGATATGATGCCCGAAGAGGTGCAGGCATTAGGGCGTTATTTGAGAAAGCATGCGCCTTATATGTATAATCTGCGTGTGGTGTGCGCGCCCGATAAGGTGCGAAAATCAAAAAGGGTAGAAGTTGGATTGAAAACAGACATTTACAAAGTTGCATTGATTCGCGCCGCTGAGTTTATATCTTTACTTCATTTTTGCGGATGGCAGATATACAGTGAAGATATAAATGCGCCCGCGCTTGCAAGTCTTTTCCCGTTGTCTGACTTGTCGGATGACCTCGGGAGTGATAGAGAAGAGGAAGAACAATCTCCTTTTTATGGTGGCAATGCCGGCATGCCGTTTCTTATAAATTGGAGAAAAGACAGGGCAAGAATAGAATAATAATTATAAAAACTTAACAAAGACGAAAGATGCTTATAAAAGCCGATAGAAAAGAAACTAATTAACGTAACGTATTGATATTAAATGATAAATTAGTTAAATTTGATTTTTAGCGTTATTCATAACGCGCAATAATTAGATTTGTAATTTGTAAATAATTTCATAAAGCCTTTATAATAGGCAAGTTGTGACTTTTTAACTAATTGCGAGAATTTGGCATTACCGCCGTTATGCGAAGTAGTAAACTACTATATGATATATTCCCGCTGTTGATGCCCCCGGGAGCAGGGGAAAGAATCCTTGACTTTATAGAGGGCCTGTTATAGAATCCCCCGCGCCGCGAAAGCGGCTTTTTATTATGAAGTACATATTCTGTATCCCGCTGCCTCATGTGGAGGTAGTAATCAGATGCCTTGAGCTTCTGATTGTAATCTGCCACTAAAGGCAGTACAGGGCGGGGGAGAGTTTGCCCCTTTTCCCCGCCCTTTTTGGGGTAGCAATGAAAAAAACACTTGACGCAAGGGGAAAATCTTGTAAAATAGGGCTGTCCCGAAAGGGTACAGAATATATTTTCATAATAAGCGGCAGTAGGAGGGCAAACCTGCTGCCGCATTCTTTTTTCTGATTCTACCTGCATTCCCGATGAATAGAAAAACCGCCACCGGAGAACAGAGGAAACTGGGAGCGGCTGAGATGACGGAATGAAAGTTTTATTCAAGGGGACGATGCGTGATTATATCGTCTACAATCTGATTTGCAATAGTCATTACAAGATAGCGCGTATATTCTGCGGTGGTGATTCCTTGCGCGGTAGCTTCTGCATCCAGAGCGTGCCATATACGGGGAGGCAAAGAAAACCCCGATTCTGCGCCAAGTGGGTAACTTGTTCTAACATCTCCATTTGCCGGGGTAGTTTGCAAGGCAAGCAGGATATGGCGGCGAAGTTGCTCGGTTAACGGCTTGGCACCTGATAACCCCTTGCGCAAAGTCTCGTATGCAACCCCTAGAATCTCGGCAAAGGCCTTGAGCGTGTAGCCCTTGGCATGGATTGCCGCCTTTATTTGCTTTTCTGTCATGCGGGTGCAAGCAAATTGTAACCTTATTTGCCGGAGCGGTGGCGCGAGAGTATAAGCCCCGCCGTTATATCCTTGGCGAGCCGTTGTACAAGCTCGGAGGTGTATCGCTCGGAGCTGATGCCCTGAGCAGATGCGGCCTTGTCGATAGCCTGCCATATTTCCCCCGGCAGAGATAAAGGAATATCAACCGGCACGGCCTGTCCCTCGGGTGCAGGTGTATCAGATTGCAAGGCAAGCAGGATATGGCGGCGTAATTGCTCGGTTAACGGTTGATTGCCCGCGAGAGCGCGCCGCAATGTGCCATATGCAACCCCTAGAACCTCGGCAAAAGCTTTGAGCGTGTAGCCGCGAGCCTTGATTGACGCCTTTATAGCTTCATTATTCACGGGGCGCATTCTACCCGCTTTTTTTTGCCGTGTAAAGCAGAAAAGTGACATTTTATCCGCTTTTGGCTTTACAAGCGGTTAAGATTATCTTATAAACAAGCCATGCGGATAATTTAGCCGCTTTTAGATTATGACTACACAAACAGACACACAGACCGCCGGCACCGTGCGCCCCTGCATGGTGAATCTGACCCGCGAACAAATAGACGCATTGAACCTTGCCGCCGCCCGCCTTGGTATGACCGCGCCGGAGATGCTCAAACGCGCCATGATAGCCGAAGTGAAGAACCGCCCCGCCGCCCTGATGGCTTAACCCCTTACCCCCGGAGACTAAAGAGATGATAAAGCATCTTCCGAATGATAGAGTTTGGCTTGAGGTTAAATGCAACGCAGAAGAATATGAAGCAATAATTATAGCTATGAGCAAAGTCGGGGCACCGGATTTTTCCGCATTTGTGAGTTATCTTATAGCATGGGAAAAAGCAAGAAAAACAGGCAACCCCGCCCCGCCGATGCCTTGGAAAGAGGACAATCTGACCTTGCTGCCGGTGACAAATGCGCCGATACAGCCGCGAGCCATGCCCTACAGCCCCGCCCGCCGTTATGATGAGGGAGACACAGGCAACCGCAACCGCCTGCGTCAGATGATAGCCATGAAGCGACAGATAGAACTTGAATTAATCCATTTTGCCGAAACTGAATTGCTGCGGTGTTGAGTATGACAAAAAACAGGCTAAAACAAAAGCGGACAAAAAGCCCGCTTTTGTACGTTGCTTTTTTGCTTTATTTCCGCATAGTCCGTTTTATCCGAATTATACACTAACGATTGACTGCAAGACGGTTGACAGCATGAGAAAAAGAGACTATAAAAAAACAGGCAACCTCACACAAAAAGAGGAAAAACAGTTACAACAAAAAAGCAAAAAAAATGAGTAAGAGAGCTACAACGGAGAGAAAACAGGTGTTGCAAGATGCGGCAGAAAAGAATCTACCCTTGACGCAAGAGGAGATTGCAAGCTTGTTACATGTGAGCAAGGGGACGATACAGAATTACACACGGCAGGGAATGCCGGTTATATACTTGGGCAAGAAGCAAGGCGGCAGAGGTAGCAATCCCCGTTACAAATATCAAGATTGCATGGCATGGCTGGAAAAGAAAAACGCGCTTGCTGAATCATGAGAGACAAGGCACAGTTACCCCGGCTGATAATTGACACGCGCGAGCAGACCCCGCTTATATTCCGTCATTGTGATAGCGAGCGTGGCGCGTTGCAAAGTGGAGACTACAGCGCAAAGGGTATTGAAGAATCATTTTGCGTAGAGCGTAAGACGGTGGCAGACCTTGCCGGGAGTCTGACGCGAGAACGCGCCCGATTCATGCGAGAAATGCACCGGCTGAGAGGCTTTACTAATGCCTACTTGCTGATTATAGGGCGAGACATAGAGCTTGCCGCATTGGTAGCACAGGGGAGAGCTAACATAACGCAGATTGAACATTCCTTGATGGCCATACAAGCCCGCTATGGCGTGCATGTGGTATGGGTGGACACGCCCGAAGATGCTGCATTACTGGTAGAATCATGGGCATTCTGCGCCTATCGTGAAGCCATGAAGCCCGCCGGGGTGATGTTGCCTTTTCCCCCGTGGGTAGCGGGTGCGCTGCGTGCGCGAGTGAGTCGCAAGGATTTTGCAGGGGTAGACACTTACAGAAAGGAGGCTATACAGGATGAAAATTTGCCCCGCTGATATATCCGCCTTGCGTGCGCCTGATGTGTTGCAAGACTATTGTCGCGCTGCCCTTGGCGCAGGTAAGAATATAGGCCGCTTGACGTTTTATCCCTGCCCCTATGGGAGCCACACGCGCCCGAAGCTGGAAACGACCGAAAAGGACGGATGCGGCGTGGCCATGTGCAGAGCTTGCAACCGTGGTGGCACGGTGTACGATATAGCCGCCGCCGTGGAGGGGATAGACCCCCGCAAGGATTTTGCCCGATGCGTGCAGACCGTAGCGGATGCCGTTGGCTATACGCTGACAGACACCGGCACCGAAAACGCCCCGAAAAAGAGCCACAGGAGGCGCAAGGGCGCGTTTTCTGCCCGCCGGGGTATATCTGCACCGCTCGCCGAGCAAACGCCCGCAGAAAAGCCACTAGAGCTTTTAGAGACCGAAGAAGAAGCCGCCGCCCTGGATGCGGTGCGCCGCTTGGCTGCCCGCCCTGATTTGCAAGCCCGCTTTGCGGTGATGTTGAATCTTCCCCCGTGGATAATTCAGAGCCATACAGACATACAGGAATGCGCTTGCCGTGGCTTGCTGGGGGTGGATGAGCGCGAGAGATTGCTATATGTGTACACGAGCTGCCCCGCTGATGGCGAGCCGGTGCGTGTGCTGGGTGTAAAGACCCGCAACCCGCAAGGGGTAAATCCCCGTTTCCTGATGCGTGGCCGCAAGTCTGCACTATGGGGCATTGATGCCACAGAATATGCAAGTATGGTGATAGTGACAGAGGGAGAATCTGACGCGTTGGCCGTGCGTGCAGCGGTAGAATCAGAGTTTGAAAGATGGCTTACTGATGAACCTGAAACTTACCCCGAAAACGCATTGCCCGCCGTAGTGGCTAAACCTGATGCAGGCACATTCCGCGAGTCTTGGGCGCATGCTTTATGGGGCAAGTCTGTAGTGTTGCTGGCAGATGGTGATGAAGCCGGGCAAAAGGGAGCAGAGGCAACCGCCGAAGCCCTGAAAAAAGCAGGCGTGCGCATGGTAAAGAAGTGGACACCGGCAGAGGGTAAAAAGGACGCAAGAGCCGCCCTTGACCCCGCCCGCCCGTGGCTACTGATGAGAGACATTATAGCGAGAATGACCGACATTTGACAGAATGAAAACAGAAAAGAACGGAGACCCCGCCCGCAAGAGGTACAAGCAAGAGATGGCGGCATTACAAGCCGATAATGAACAAGCGAAGCGCGAAGAAGAAGAACGCAACCGCCCCCCGGTGATATGCCTCGGGAGGGAGGGCAAAAGCCATGTATTCTATTCTACCGCAAGCCGCGATATATACCGCTTGACCGCTGAAAAAATAAACTGGCCAAACCTGCTAGACATGGCCGCGCGTGAGCATTGGGAGCGTTATTTATTCCCGAAAGAGACAGAGGCGGGAGCCGCGCCGGGTAAAAGGGAGCTTGTAGCTGAGGCGCAAGAAAGATTGATAGAAGAATCTCGGTATAAAATTTTTTCCCCCGAAGCCGTGCGTGCGCGTGGCGTGTGGCCTGATGGTGATGGAAGATGGCTGTATAATGCCGGCCGTGCGTGCTGGCATGTTCCTGCCGATGGTAGCCGCCCCGAACGGGTGGAAAACGTGCGAGAACGGCATATATACGCTATTGGGGAGGCATTACCCGCCCCGGCAGAAAATCCCTTGACGGATGCAGAGGGCAAGCAACTTGTCGAGTTACTGACCGCCCGCCCGTGGACGATGGCGGGAGCCGGTGACATGTTGGCAGGATGGACGGCGGCCGCCTTGCTGGCAGGGTGTACGCCTATGCGCCCGCATGTATGGATTAACGCCCCTGCCGGTACCGGCAAAACGTACTTAAAAAACGACCTTGCCGCAATCCTTGGAGCCTATGCCTTGACTATGGAGGGCATACCTACAGAGGCCGCGACACGCCAAAGACGCAAAAGCGATTGCCTGCCGGTGTTGTTGGAT
Organism: Akkermansiaceae bacterium; assembly: GCA_015062055.1. Taxonomy (GTDB): domain Bacteria; phylum Verrucomicrobiota; class Verrucomicrobiia; order Verrucomicrobiales; family Akkermansiaceae; genus Akkermansia. Next base: position 4,092 of record SUVK01000006.1, on the reverse strand, counting down.
GAAGTGGAGCCGGGCGAGAGTAAGAAGAATCAAAAAAATATCGCTGCCTTGCTGGAATTGATGAGAAATGCCGCCTATGAGGGGAAAATAAGCAAAGGCACACAGGATGGCACGGGGACATTTTTCTTGATGAAATGCAATTTTGCGCTTTTCTCAATATCCGATGATATAAGCCGCGATGCTGATGCTTCCCGTATTGTTGGCTTGAGACTGGAACGCCGAAGCCCTGCGGTATTATCCCCGCTATGGGAGCGACAGAAAGCCGGGCGCGAGCTGGTGCAAGGGAAAGACTTTCACGCCCGCTTGATAGCCCGCTTGCTGGCCTTGCTGCCGGTGATAATGGAGAATCAAAAGACACTTGCCGCAGCCCTGATGAATGCGGGAGCTGATGCCCGAAAGGCAGAGATTTTTTCTATCCTGACGGCTGGCCGGCACGCCCTGACAAGCTGCGACCTGATGACCTCGGAAGAGATGGAAAACGCCGCCCGCATAATGAGGGTATACGATGAGCAGGACGAACAAGAAAGCGATTTTTCGCGATGCCTTGCCGTGTTGCTGAATCATACCGTTGATATTTATGGCACGGGCAAGCGTACAGTAGCTGCCGCCTGCGAGCTAATAGAAAACGCGCCGCCGGATGTAAAAGAGCAAGTAGAAGCGGCCTTGCGTATAGTTGGCTTGAAATGGAACAGTAACAAAGAGGCCTTGCAGGTAGACCCACGCGCCGAAATGATGAAGCGTATATACACCGGCACGCAATGGAGCAACGGAAAAATAAAGCCCGTTTTGGCTGAGGGATGCCGACAAAAAGGCATACCTAATGATGACGGAGTATGGATAGCAAGCGCAAGAATGCCGGGCATGCAGACCCCGCAGGATTGCATTTTTATACCGCAAGCCCTAATGGCGCAAGAGTAAAACTACATCCCGCACGCCTGATTTACCCCTGCCGCAGATGTCGCAGGGGTTTTATTTTGTGGGAGTTATAGTAAAATAAGGGTGTAGTAAAAGTGTAGTCTTGATAAAATACTATGCTTATACGCTTGATATACAATGATTTGTTAACGCTTGCTTGTTTTCTGTAGTATTGCGTTTTTCTACTGTTAATAAATTGATAATTAGTATATAAAGTGCAATGTAGTTGAAAAATCGAAAAAATACTTTCATACATGCGCGTACGCACGCGAGAGCCCCCGGCACAAAATGACATTGCCCCGATGATACTGCACCGGCAACAAACAGCAAAAAGGGCATTTTTTGCACTTTTCACTATTGAAGCCCGCAAGCCCTCGCCATTACTGGAAAAGCCCCGTAAAAATAGCGGTGGCGTTTTGGTGGCATTTTTGTATGCGTTTTTGGGCGTTTTTAGCCTTATTTTTACGGAATTGAGGCAAAACAAAAGCGGCTTACGTTTTAACGTAAGCCGCTTAATTTGAGCTACTACAGACGGGACTCGAACCCGTACGCCTTTTGAAGGGCGGGAGATTTTAAGTCTCCTGCGTCTACCATTCCGCCACTGTAGCAGGGGTGGGCAGCGGATGCTGCGCAGGGGTATTCAAGCACAAAGCGCGAGGCTTGGCAAGAAAAAAGTGAGGCAACGGTGCGAATATGTCGCAATTAGTCGGGGCGGGAATCTCCGGCGTATAACCAAGAGATGTTTTTGGGGATGTCGGGGCGCAGAGCATTCCCCACAGGACAAGAGCGAACGGCGGCTTCCATTAGGGCGCGGATGTTTTTTTGCGGGTTCATGGGGACGGATATTCTGAGGTCGAAGCCACAAATGCCGGTAGCGTCTTCTAAGCAAGAGGCTTGTACACTGATGCCATCTGTGGGAAAACCCTTGCGTTTGCCGGTGAAGGCGAGCATGCTCATCATGCATGAGGCGAGAGTGGCCCCGAGCAAGGCGGAAGGCGGAGGGTACTCACCTCTGCCGCCCGAAGCAGCGGGTATATCGGTGATAAAGGTAGCGCTGCTGCCTTTAAATGAGTTGTGGCAGCGCAAATCGCCGGTCAACATGGTGACGCTTGTTGTGTCTGATGTTTTCATGATGCGTACTTTATAAGGTTAGAGTCAAAGCGTCAATCTAAATAATGATGACGCGCGGGAACAATTAGGTAAAACACTAATTTGTCGAGAGGGCCTGCGGGCGAATGCCCGCCGAAATCAAAGCCTCGGCGTATGGTAGACCGGTGGTGGTGCCGCAACGCGGCGGCTTGTCACGCCATAGGCTTGTCGAAGGCGGGAAACCCCGGGGAAACGTAACGAACTAACCGGAACCCCGGTTGAGGGGTGACATAATGCCAAGTGGCGCAATAAAGGGCGTTCCGCCGGTGAAGCTACAGCAAATGGCTATTTACCTAATTGTTCCCACGCGTTGATGATGGAATGTTGGTGCAGGGGAGGGATTTTGCGTATCTACTGCGGTAGAACATTGATTTTTCGCTTCATGTCTCATCTTATACTCGACAAACGGTTCGAATTATGTTTTATTAGGCACACGTAATTTCTCAGCACAATGAAGTCTTATACCATTTTCCAGAAGTCGGATGACGAAACCGTCAACAATTTCCTTGCATGGATGCGCGACCAAGAGCGCGGTGTATACCGTGCCGCCCTGCGTGAGTTGGGTGCCTTGAAGAAGTTGCGCCCGCAGTTCTTGCAGCAAAAGCCCTTGGAGGAGCAGTTTGCATGGATAAAGAAGACCCTTGCATGGAAGCCTGCGGAGACTATTGCTGACCACTTGTTGCAGGTATGGCTTATTCGCAAGCACGAGGGTATGCTTGTGACCTTCATCGAGAAACTGGGTATTGCTCACAATGGTCACGGTGTGGTGGATGTGCTGCCCGAGACTCTTGATGCCGATAAGCTTACGGAAGCAGTCAATGAGCTTTTCGACAAATACCCCGCCGGTGCTGTTTCCGTATACCTGCACATGTTCCAGAACCAGACCGAGACCGGTTGGGCAGAGCTGCAGCAGATTCTCGACACCGATGAGCGTGTCACCATTCGTTAATTTACCGACGTTCCCCTCGTGACAGAGGATGAACAATACATGATGCTGGCCATGCGCGAGGCCGAAAAGGCCCGCGCGGTCGGCGAGGTTCCCTGCGGCTGCGTTATCGTGAAGGACGGTCGCATTATCGGGCGCGGATGGAACCAGGTTGAAACCCTCAAGGATGCTACTGCCCATGCAGAGATGCTGGCGTTGACCGCAGCACAATCTGCTGTCGGCGATTGGCGTCTTGAGGGTTGCACTGTTTATGTGACAAAAGAACCTTGCCCCATGTGTGCGGGAGCCATGGTTCATTGCCGACCGGACCGTGTGGTGTTTGGCATACGCGACCCCAAAGGAGGTGCGTGCGGAGGCTGGATTCACTTGCTGGATTCTAACCCGCCATTGAATCATAAGTGTGCTGTAGCGGGCGGGGTGTTGGGCGATGCGTGTCTGGAGCAATTTCAGAGCTTTTTTCGGGCAGCCCGTGCTGCCGCAAAATTAAGAAAACAACAACTCAGAGAACAACATACCGGCGATGAACCCTCAGATTGAAGTATATCTTAATGCCGAGAGAGATTGGGTAACAGATGATTTGCTGGAGCGATTCGGCTCGGCTCTCAATACCATGCTACCCAAGCTGCTTGCGTACCCGCCGGGGCCGGACCACGTGCTTTCCGAATTGCCGGTTGTGGAAATTGCGGTAGTGGATGATGAGACCATAGCACGGGTACATGCGGAGTTTTTGAATGACCCCGGCGAGACCGACGCTATCACCTTTCCGTATGGTGAAATCTTGGTGAGTTGTGATACGGCTGAGCGTTATGCACGAGAAAACGGAATCGACCGAGAGGAAGAGCTTTTTCGCTATATGGTGCATGGCTTGACCCACTTACATGGTTACCTTGACTATGAACCGGCAGACCGCGAGGCTCTTTTCTCGGTGCAAGAACCTCTCGTAAAACAATTTTTTGGCTGAATTGCAAGATCAAATGCGACAGTAAGTGATTTTTCTTCAATTTACGCTGCAATTTTGATAAAATGGAGCTTTTCTGTTCGTGCCATGTGGCGTGCTGATTTGCCTTTAAAGATGCGTCTCG
>SUVK01000005.1 GCA_015062055.1 Akkermansiaceae bacterium | reverse complement strand
TCAGCGACCTGTAGCCCTCAAAAAAGAGTAATTTGCTAATTATACGTGAATTATAGAAATTACGGTGCGCTAATTATGTCCGAAACACTTATGTCGATTTCGGTGCGCATTTTTGTCCGAATACGCATATCAAACGAGAAAAAAGAAGCTTTTTTCTTGCGAAAGAGGGGGTGATATGCTAGAGTAGGATAAGCATGGGAGCATTTGCACATCGGATAAGACTTGGGTGGAGGGGAATCCGCAACTTTATATCGCAGGGCATGGTGGAACCTCTGCCGGTGCGGCACGCGCTGAAGGGGTATACCCCCCGGAAAGCGGGGCGGGATATGAAGGCAGCATTGGATGTAGCCTTGGTTGGGCTACCCCAGGGCATGGCCTTTGCCGCGATGGCGGGGTTGGATAGCATCTATGGTATTATGGCAGCAACAGTGGGCACATTCATAGCGCCTCTATTCACACGTTGCAGTTTGACAGTAAGCGGGCCAAGCAACGCTACAGCGTTTATGTTGGCGAGTTTCTTTTTGGCATCGTCCCCGCACATACAGGCAAACCCGGGCATATTTGTACCGCTGATTGTATTTTTGGCAGGCATCACCTGCGTTATCGGGGCATTCGTCAAAGCGACCGAGATGCTGCAATTCGTAAGTCGAAGCGTATTGGTGGGGTACATAACCGGGGCGGCCACACTCATCATAGCCTCGCAGTTGAGATATGTTTTGGGTATTAACGATGTGAATGCCGGCAGCTCATTTTTCACCATGAGCGGAGCCATTATCAACAACCTGCACATGGTGCAATGGCAACCGATTGTGCTGGGAGTACTATCGTTTTTGATGTTCATTCCCTTAAAAAAGCACTTCAAATTTTTACCTACCTTTGCCATTATTCTGCTGACCATGAGCGTGCTCAATGCGATATTGTGCATGCCGTGGACGGGAGCAGCATTTACCGATGTACGCATGCTCAAAGATTTTACGATGAGCGACCTGACATGTAGGCCACCGGACCTCTCCGCTATAGCAGGCAGCTTTGCAGAGCTTTTCCCGGTAGTGATTGGTATTGCCTTTCTCTCTACGCTGGAGCAAACTGTCATGAGCAAAACAATTTCAGCAAAGACAGGTGAACCGGTTAATCTGAATCAAGATACCTTTGCCGTCGGCATGGCCAACATTGGGTCTGCCTTTACTACCTCCCTGCCTTGTTCAGCGTCCCTCACACGTTCCATGCTCAACTACACGGCCGGTGCGGCGACTCGGTTTTCGGGCATCTATTGTGGGTTAATGTGCTTGGGTATCACCTTGGTGCTGGCATGTTTCCCTCTGATATCTAAGATACCACACAGTGTACTGGCAGCGTTGGTATTAGCCAATGCCGTGTCTTTGTACGACCGCAAGTTGCTGCGCATATGTTTTCGCTCCACCCCGGGAGATGCTGCCGTTTTGATTATAACCTTTATTGCGGCACTACTGCTACCGTTGCACGTAGCCATATTCGTAGGCGTCATTATTTCCGTATCCATCTTCTTGCGTAAGGCCGCTAAGCCCGAGTTGGTAGAATATACGTTCGATGACCAAGGGACCTTGCGCGAGGTAAGCGAACAGGCTACCCGTCTGCCCCAAATCTCTATCGTACACGTTGAGGGCGACCTCTTCTTCGGCGCGGCAGACCTCTTCCGCAAGCAGGTAGCACGCATTGCCGAGGATGCATCGCTGGCAGTTATCGTGCTCAGAATGCGCAATGCCCGCAATTTAGATGCAACCTCCGTGTGTGCCTTGGAAGAGCTCATCAAGTTTACGCGAGAGAAAGGCCGACATCTCATCATCTCCGGAGCCGGGCGCGAGGTATACCGAATTCTCAAAAAGAGTGGTGTGCTGCGTGTATTGCAAGAGAACTGTGGAGAAGGAGAGAGCAACATTTTTCTCTTTGAACCCAAGAATCCTAACATATCAACCCGCTACGCCCTCAAGCGAGCACAAAAGTTACTGGGTTCGCAGCAGGCAGATATCTCGATATACACTACCGAAACCACCAAGACTGCATAATACTTTTTATGCAAAAAAAGCATTACAAAGAGTTTGCGCAAGTCTTGACGGATTGGTTTGCGACTCATGGTAAAAATTACCCATGGCGCAATACAACGGATCCGTGGGCAATACTGGTGAGTGAAATCATGCTCCAACAAACGACCATTCCCACGGTCTTGGGACGATATGAAGCATGGATGCAGCAATTCCCCACCCCGGCCGACTTGGCAAAGGTTGATGAACAAACGGCGCTGCGCTCATGGGAAGGGCTGGGGTATTACCGCCGCGTAAGGGCTCTTCGTGCTGCGGCCATCGCCATCGTGGAGCAATACGGTGGCATATTCCCCACCGAAGAGGCAGCTATACGGGCCTTGCCGGGTATAGGCGATTACACCGCCGGTGCTGTATTGAGTTTTGCCTTCAACAAGCCTGCCCCATTGGTAGATGCCAACGTTTCTCGCGTATTTGCCCGAGTTTTTAATGATAACACGCCGGTAGACTCACCTGCAGGGCGAAAGCGGCACTGGGCTTTGGCTGCGGAGCTCGTACACAAAGACAATCCTCGCTACTACAACTCTGCACTTATGGAACTGGGGCAAACCATATGCACAGCATCGGCACCAACATGTCAGCTTTGCCCCGTACGCGAGTTTTGCGCAGCAGAAAACCCGACTTCGCTACCGGTAAAACTACCACAAAAAGAAATCCTCCAAACCGCGCACCACGACCTGTGGTGTATGACAAGCCAAGGGCTTTTAATGGAAAAACAAGCCAACGGCAAACGGCATGAAGGGATGTACCGATTGCCGCAAAGAAAGCAAGAAGAGGTGGCGCAGTTGCCCCTGCTAACAACGCAAAAATATAGCGTCACTCGTTACAAAGTAACCCGCTACCTCTATGCTACCGAATCGGAATTACCTCGGGTTAACGAAGTATTCATTCCATTATCGGCATTGCCGAAAATCCCGATGGCATCGCCGGACAGGAAAATTGTCAATAAATTGAGCAACAGGTCATAACGCATCAATCTGCACAAAAAAGCAGCCACTTTTGCGAGTGGCTGCTTTTTTGTGTGTTATGGTATCGAGTATTACTCCTCCTCTTCTTCACCGGGGACAGCCAGCAAAAGGTGGAGGGTGCGCTCGTCATCTTTGATGGTATTGGTTATATGCAGAGCACCAATACCTTGTACAAACCGAGAAAGAAGAGTAGCCTCGGGGGCGGCATTAGTTGCTATGCTCAAAGCAGCCGGACGAATCGTGTAGACGGCACCGGTAAAGTTAATCTTACCAACACCATACTTAATCATCTGAGCATTAAGCGCAGGGGAGTTACCAAAAGCGAATGTCTTATTCTTTTCAGAAATAGTGGTATTAAGAGTTAATCCCGGGATTAACTCGCTCATGTCTGCCGTATGAGAAGCAACACTCTTTCCGGTCTTGCTCTTCACTTTCTTGCGAAGAGAATCAGCCTTGCCACCCGTCATGCGCCCGAGGCAGGTAACGATGTCATCACCGGCCTTGCCGAGAGCTGCACGGTCTTTAATACTGTTAAAATAAGACAAGGCCATTGAGCCATCTTTGAGAGGCATGACAACGCAGGCGGGTAAATCACCAAGTGCTTTATCAGCGGCACGCAGGCCTCGAGTCAAAGCCTTGACACGGGGCATATGCTTAAGCAAAGCCTCACCACCACCGGGGGCATCCAGAGTGGTAATATACCCTGCAGCTAATTGAAGAGCGGGTTCAATAACATCAACCGTCTTGCGAGGATTCTCTGTAACTTCCTCGGTAGATTCGGCATAGAAAAGGACCTTGTCACTGGAGGCGATGCGAGCCAAGCGAATATGACCGGGTTTGAATGTAGAGCCATAAGCATCAAAAGAAAGCTTAACGTGAGTACCATCGTCTTGCCCCCATACACAGAAGCGGAAAGGTTTATCTGCATCTGATCGCACATAAGAGGAACAATAGTTGAGAACGGGTTTTACTGCCGAAGCGGCAGCCGTGTATGCCGCCACGTTAGAGTCGTCTTCTTTCCCCATAGCCCGGAATACGTCTACCGCGAACTGAGCATAGTAGTTCATGTCATAGACTTGGTAGGAAGAAATGGCATTAATCAGCTCGGGGCTGACGTATGCTGCAGTTTCAATCCCCGACAGCAAATAAGAGTCGTAGGGTTTAAGAGCAGTTGTAGACAAAATAGACTTGTCGGGAGATTCTGCCGTATTAATATCTTGGGGATTTTCACAAAGGACAGCAACTAATACACCGCCTTGTTGTTTGAACATCAGATACAGGGAGCGAGAGGATATTTGATTTCTAACCGCAGTCTCTACCGTAGCATCACCTTCGGGCATATCAAACAGAACAGTAAAGGGAATCTTAACACCCTTACACCCATTTTCCTCAACTCGCTTACCGTTATACCGTTTCTGGAAAGCGGCAATATAATCTTCAGCAACATCCATCAAATAACGCTGAGCCGGCACATCTACCGTAACAGCAATATAAACCGGCCGCAAACGCATATCCTTAAGCTTGTCAACGGCATCTAGAGCTCCCTTGCGGGCGATTGTGGTTACTTGCTCTCTGATAATACCGGAATACTCTGCACGTGCCACCTCAATCCATGCATCAGCCCGAGAGGGATACTCTTCTCTGCCGATAAGATAGTAGTATATGGGCATAAAGGCAGCCAAGTCCGCAGCATTCCCTTTTCCAATGGCCATGCCAATCGTCTCGACATGCTCCTTTACCTTGGGGCTATCGAAGCCTTTACCGGGTTCTAATTGAAGGAAAGGAAGATTCGCGGAGGAAGCATCTGTTATAGATAAGCAAGCTTCAACATCAGCGGGCATCACAGCAAGCGCAGGATATGTACCGGCACGGCGATTGGCATCGGCCTCTACCTCATTAGGAGCAGCGGCCAAATCCTTGTAAAGTTGTACAAGCGTGCGGGCGGAAGCAGACTCCATCGCAAGGGGCGCTGCCACCAAGGCTGATAACATTAAGGTGTGACAGAATTTCATGGCTGTCTGCATTGTATCGAATAGCTCTCTCAGTGTAAAGCTAAAAAAGCATCATTTTGATAGGATTTATGATTTACTCGAGTGTTTATTCGTCAAATATCATCCAATTCGATTCCGAAAGTAGCACTCAATGCATCTTTATCAAACTCCCCCGAATCGGTTGTAGGCGCCTCTGTTTTCATCAGCTCAGCCGGGTCAACACAACGCAAAGTAAACAACAGAGATGGGTCGGCATCTATCAAACACCCTGCGGCGTAAATGGCAGCGGCTGCATGAGCACAAGGCTCACACCAATCGGGGCAGCTGCATCGCATACACCAATCGGCAGGATTAGGCAGTAATCCGATTTCCGGGTCGCACAATAATTGCAATACGGAAGAATCCACCCTCCCCTCCATCAATGAGACCAAGGAATCGATACACCCGGCACAGTTTGTTTTCAAATCGGCTAACCGCTCTTCCTCAAAAGGCACAATGTTAAGGTTCACCTCATAAAGGTTATCGGCACTGACCAAAGCGCAGATGCAACCGCGGGTTATACGCAGGTCAAGAACACAACCATGGCGCAACAGAGAGCGCCCGGGGGCGAGGCAAAGCCCCCCTGCCTCGCATTGCGCTAAATGTTTCATCCATGCGCTACCCCAAAAATGAGAGGCAAGTTTGCGAGAAGCATTGATTACCGGGTGTAATTCTACCCCCTCGGCGCGCATGGCCGCCAAACGCTCTGCTGCCAGCTTAGCCAAAGCTGCAACACTCATGCGCGGAGTCTCATCGCAATTGCACATAAAAGAAGCGCGCCGCAAATTGCTCAACGAGGATTTGCGGCGCGAAATGATTTAATCAAAATTACTTAGTAACGCTCTTGAAGTATTCAAGGGTAGTCTTAAGACCCTCCTCGAGCGTGTACTTGGGCTCCCAACCGGCACCACGCAGCTTATCTGCGCAAGCACGAGAATGCTTCACATCGCCGGGGCGCTCAGGCAGGTGTACCACCTTAGAGGTAGAACCGGCTGCTTTGATGATGATTTCAGCCAAGTCATTGATGGTAATCTGACCACCGTAGCCGACGTTGTTAACGCCTGTTACCTCGGGATGCTCAGCAACGTAGGCCAAGGCACCTACAATATCTTTCACATAAATGAAGTCGCGTGTCTGCTCCCCATCGCCGAACACTGTGATATCTTCGCCCTTGAGTGCCTTCTCCATGAAAATCGGCACTGCGGCGGCGTAAGCACCCTTGGGATCTTGGCGCGGGCCGAATACATTGAAGAAACGGCAGCAACCGGTGTTGATTTGCCCTGTTGTGCGGAACATGTCCATGTAGTACTCACCATCAAGCTTGGTGATACCGTAGGGGCTCTTGGGCTCCGGGTACATGGTCTCCACCTTGGGCACTACGGGGTTATCACCGTAAATAGCGGCAGAAGAAGCAAGCACTACCTTTTTACAACCGGCCTTAGAGGCTTCTTCAAGCACTACAAGCAACCCGTTTACATTGAGGTCCAAGCATTCGCGAATCTTTGACATAGATTCGGGCACGGATACCAATGCAGCCATGTGGAAAATGTAGTCTACCCCTTCAACAGCCTTAGCTACAAGCTCACGGTCTGTGATGGACCCCTCGATAAAGGTTACATTGAGTCCATCAAGATTTTTCTTGTAACCTGTGCGCAAGTTGTCGAGCACTCGAATTTCTTCTGCAACACCCTGATAATGCTCAGCGATGTGAGAACCGATAAAGCCGGCACCACCGGTAATAAGAATCTTCATAGTTAAAATAAGTTAGTTTACGCAAGGATATTATAATTTTTCGGTACGGATTGCAAGAAAAAATCATGGCTTCGGTATTAAATTGTAAGTTACTGGCGCTGGGCAAGCTTGACATGGGTAAGTTTTTCTGATAGTGTAACGCACATGTTCTCACTGCTTTCCGACAAACTGGATGATGCATTTCGTAAACTGCGAGGTCTGAGCAAGATATCGGAGTCTAACATTGCAGAGGCGATGCGAGATATTCGCATGGCACTGCTTGATGCCGATGTAGAGTATAGCGTGGCCCGAGAGTTCATTGCAACGGTTAAAGCTCAAGCCATGGGCGAGAAAGTGCTCAAAACAGTAAAACCCGGTGAGCAGATTGTTAAGATTTTCCGGGATGAGCTGGCCAATCTTTTAGGTGGGGAAGAAGAAGGCTTAAATCTTACCCCCCCGGCACATATCTTGGTTGTGGGGCTCAACGGTGCGGGTAAGACGACAACGAGTGCAAAATTGGCGCGTAAGCTCAAGCAAGAAGGCCACAAGCCGCTTTTGGTGGCCTGTGACCTTATTCGCCCTGCCGCTATAGACCAATTAGCCACATTGGCTAAGCAGATAGAAGTACCCGTGTACACACCCTCTGCTACTGAGAAAGACGTTATCCGTGTAGCAAAAGACGCGCTGCGTTGGGCAAATACACAAGAGCATGATGTTATCATCTTTGATACAGCCGGCCGTCAAGAGGTAGACGATGACTTGGTAGCCGAGCTGAAAAAGCTTGCGAAGTTCTTACAGCCGCAAGAGGCGTTGTTAGTGGCAGATGCCGCAACCGGCCAGCAGGCAGTGCGTGTAGCCCAAACCTTCGATAAGGCAGTGGGGCTCACCGGTATCGTGCTCACCAAATTGGACGGCGACGCCCGAGGCGGTGCGGCGCTTTCCATGCGCGCTGTAACCGGAAAATCCATTAAGTTTGTGGGTGAAGGCGAAAAGCTTGATCAATTCGGTCACTTTGTGCCGGTTCGCATGGCAGACCGCATTCTCGGCATGGGCGACATTGTGGGACTCGTTGAAAAAGCAGCAGAAAAGCTCGATCAAGAGTCGGCCATGAAATCGATGAACCGCATGATGAGTGGCGAGTTTAATTTTAACGACTTCCTCGGCCAAATGCGCATGATGCAAAAGCTCGGCCCGCTGGAGGGGCTGCTCAAGTTGATACCCGGGTTCAACAAGCTCAGCAAACAACTGCCGGAGGGAGCATTAGACCCCAAGAAACTCAAACGAATGGAGGCCATCGTCCTTTCTATGACTCCGGCAGAGCGAGCAAACTATAAGTTACTCATTCCCTCTCGTCGCCGCCGTATAGCCAAGGGCTCCGGTGTGTCAGAGATCGAGGTGAACCGTTTCATCAAGAACTTCAAGGACATGAAAGAAATGATGGGTGGAAAAGGCAAGATGGGAGGGCTCATGAAAGCCATGGGGGGTATGCAAGGGGGCATGCCCGCCAATATGCCCATGCCCCCGCAGGGGGCCGATGGTATGCCCGATATCAACGAGATGATGAAATCCGGCAATATGCCCGATCTTTCTTCGATGTTCGGCCCCGGCGCAGGCATGCCCGACATGCCACAAGCCGGTAAGAAAAAAGGCCCCATGAGCGGTGGCAGTTTCTTGGGCGGCCTTTTCCGCCGTCGCCGGTAACATTTAATCCGAATAATTGACACAAAAGGGGCTGCAGCGTTATTGCTACAGCCCCTTTTGTGTAAGCCCCCGACGGCATAAAACCGTCGGGGGCTTCGCAAATAAGAATGGAGCCGGTTACATACCAACAATTTCGTAACCGCCGTCCACATAAATCACCTGACCGGTGATACTGGCAGCACCATCGCTAGCCAAGAACGTGGCGGTTGCCCCCAGTTCTTCGAGCGTGCAAGAGCGCTGAAGGGGGCTCTTCTCTTCGTATACCTTGAACATGCCGGTGAAACCGGATACACCACGAGCGGCAAGAGTCTGCACAGGACCGGCAGAGATACAGTTCACGCGGATGGGAGCCTCGCGACGCCCAAGGTCGAAAGCAAGGTACTTGGCGCTGGTCTCAAGTGCTGCCTTAGACACAGCCATCAGGTTGTAGTTGGGCACTACTTTCTGACTGGCATAGTATGTAAGCGCGGTAATGGAACCGCCGTTGGTCATCAACGGGGCAACAGCGCGAGACATCGCTATAAGGGAGTATGCAGAAATCTGCAACGAGAGGTTCCATGCATCACGGGGAATGTCGGAGAAATGCCCCTCAAGAGTTCCGGGAGCCTTGGGAGCAAACGCAATGGCATGCAGCAACATATCAACGCGGTCGGTATGCTCGGCAACAAAGCTGAAGAAAGAAGCGATAGACTCATCGCTGGAAACATCCAGCTCGCAAACGGGGGTATCTTCACCGAACGACTCCTTAACAAGCTTAATAACGCCATCTTTGAGGCGTTCTCCCTGGTAATTGAAGATAAGCTTTGCGCCGGCCTCATGCCAAGCTTTGGCAATGCCGAATGCGATACTGCGCTTATTGGCCACACCTGTGACGATGCCGACCTTTCCTGCTAACGGTTTATCAAGTGACATAATAGTGTTAGTGGTTTGTGGTTACAGTAAGGGAAATTCTTGAGAAATGATACGAGCATATGTAGTGGTGATACTGATACCGGTTTTCTCCATATAGGCGATACGGTTGAGCACCTCTTCTTCAGAAACGGCCTCGGCCGTGGGTACATATTTGAGGCGGTAATATACATAACCGCCATCGCTGTCGAGCAGCAATTGCCCCTCTGGCAAATTGGCATTGAGCGTAAGCAATAGCAAACCGAGCTCTTGACGATTCTCGGGTGCTACACGAGTACAAAAATGCACATCAAACACAAGGCTGCAAGGCTCTTGCAACTCTGTAAACATAAAAGTGCAAGGCATTCCCGTGGCATCTATAGGCAAGTAGGCCAAGCCGATTTTCTCAGCCTGCGGCCCCATGGTTACCCATTGGTAATCCGCATTACGGCCCAGCAGGTGGCGTCGCACCAGTGCCAGTAAGTTCATTTTTTCAGACATAACGGTGGTGAAAATGGTTCTCAACATGCAGCGACGATATTATCGCTGCCCTCTGTTTGATGTTGATACTACACGAAAGTTCGAGTATAGTCAAGAAAATGTGCAATTAAATTTCCTGACCGACTCAATTTTTACTTTTCGTCGTAATACAAGCGAGCCATTTTGGAGGCAATAGAATCGAGCGTGGCCAGTTCCTCGGGGGTAACATGAACCGAAAGTCGATCGAGCTCGGCCTCCATGCGGGCGTTCACATCGTGACAGAGAGCTTCGCCCTTTTCAGACAGGCGAATGCAAATGGCGCGACGGTCCTCAGGGTTGGGATTTCGCTCAAAAAAGCCCTTAGTCACCATGGTTTCTACCAACAAAGAAGTGGCAGGCACCGTCATATTCAAATGGGCAGCAAGAGTTTTCAACGCAATACCCTCGGGCTTTTCTTTGGTCAAAATGCGGATTTGACCGATAGCGGAGCCCTGGCGCAGCGTCAAGCCCAGCATTTTCTTCTGGTGCACAGCGGGGGTTTGCTTAAAGGTATCGCGGCGAATGTCGTCTGTGACATTCAGCAGCTTCATAAAAACATCGTGTGGTTGCTTTTGGAGAGATTCCATACGCGAATTATAATGCATTTATTGCTATTTGTCCAGAAAATTATTGACAATAATGAACAATTAACATGTCGGGATAGTTTTCAAAATAAAAAAAAGGCGCAAGAAAGCGCCTGTTTTTCATATAAAAACAATCAAGAGAGAATCAGTACCCTTGAGCCAATTTTTTAAGTTTTTTGGCAAGTGTCAACTTAGCAGCAGAGGACACGCGATCCACAAAAAGGAAACCGTTAAGGTGGTCGCACTCATGCTGAAGGCAGCGAGCCAGCAGACCACCGCAGTCGATTTCGAGCACCGAACCATCTAACTGAGGAAGCGACGCCTTCACAAACTCGGGGCGAGCCACATTGGCGCGAATATTGCGCACACTCAGACAGCCTTCTGTAAAGAGGTATTGCTTACCATAGGGCTCGAGGGTGGGATTTACAAATACCAAGGGCATGATATCACGAATGGGCTTCAACTCACCATTTACGGTAGCCATTTCGGGTTCTTCACCCTCTTCTTCATCCTCGGGGATATCGATGACAACCAATTGAATATTCAAACCGACCTGAGGAGCAGCCAAGCCGATGCCGTTTGCATCGTGCATGGTCTCAAGCATATTAGCGACAAGTTCTTTTGTGGTGTCGTCTACTTGTTCTACCGAGGCACATTTTACCCGAAGAACCGAATTACCGTATTGTGTGATGGGAAGAATCATGATAATGACGCGATGATTCTAGCGGGTCGCTCCACACTTGTCAAGCCAAATCGCCGGCATAGAAACAAGCTTGACAAAGCGCATAATGCATGTTAGTTTGAGTTAGTTGTTATGATACGAGAACTTTGTCTTTCTCTGTTTCTGTTGAGTTTGAGCAGCTGCCTCACATTCAATACAGGTGCTAAGCTCGATAGCTTAGGTAAGGCGGTACCTTCCTTATCAGAAGAGGATAAAGGGCAATACTACAGGTGGAATGGGGTAGTTTACCGCGAGGTCATGATTAGCTACGTGCAGCTCAATCCGCATCTCATCGGTAGTTGCTTCATGGGGTATTGGGATGTCAACACCCCCGATACACCGGCTACGGAAGACTCCGGGGGCCCCCGCCCTCAGTGCTATTTGGTGCGCATGCAGGCAGAGCGTACCGATATGCCTACTTTTATCAGAGCAGCAGATTTTAACTACTCCCAAGCACAAAAAATTGCCCCCAACGAAAATATTCCTCGAACTATCCCCCGGGAGTATTTTAAAGAAAGGCTCGACCTGCTCACCCTGACGCCGAGCCAAAATTCCCCCAATCACCACTTGGGCGAGATACCCACCATACGCAGCACCGGTAACAAGCTCAGATTGCCGGTGGCAGTAGCACTCTCATACGGGGTAGATGCGCCGCTCACCGCCATCAACTATGCGGTTGGTTCGATTTGTTTTATCATCGTAGCACCTTTTATGTAACTCCCTTTTAGAGGTGTTGCTATAAAAAAACTTGCAAATGGAGAACAATTTGGCATAATGCCGTCTATCATAAGAGAAGGCAAGAATGAAAAAAGGCTTAGTATTAGAAGGAGGGGCAATGCGAGGTATGTTCACCGCCGGGGTAATGGATGTGATGATGGAAGAGGAGGTAAAGTTTGACGGTGCCATTGGGGTATCGGCCGGGGCGGCGTTCGGGGTTAATTATAAATCCGGACAAATCGGGCGAGCTATTCGATACAACACAAGATTTTGTAACGACAAGCGTTACTGCGGATTATGGAGTTTGTTGAAGAGTGGCGATATTTACAACACCGATTTTTGCTACCGCGTGGTACCCACGCTATACGATCCCTTCGATTTTGATAGCTACGAAAAAAACACGATGGACTTTTACGTGGTGACAACAAATGTAGAAAACGGCAAGCCGGTATACCATCCATACGGAGGAAGAGAAGACCACGGATTTGATTGGATACGCGCTTCGGCCTCTATGCCGCTGGTATCTCACATGGTAGAAATAGACGGCGTAAAGATGCTCGATGGAGGCATAAGCGACCCGGTACCTCTACGTTTCTTCGAGACTCGGGACTACACTCGCAATGTACTCGTGCTTACCCAACCCAAGGGATACCGCAAAAAGAAGAGTAGTGCCATGATGCTCATCAAGCTCATGTACCGCAAATACCCGCATTTAGTGGAGGCCATGGCACAACGGCATGAAGTATACAACCAAACTATGGACTACATTGATGAGCAGGAAGCTAACGGTAAGATTTTTGTATTGCGCCCCGATAGCGCCCTACCCGTTAAACGAGTAGAAAAAAGCCCCGACAAATTGAAGCTGGCATACGAGATAGGCCGAAAAACGGCGACAACAAAATTGAATGATTTAAGGGAGTTTTTGAGTTAAGACAAACAGGCTGCAAAGAAAATCACTTTGCAGCCTGTTTGGTAATTGATACAGAAGCTTATATTTAATCAGCATCGGGCAGAAGCTCATTCATGAGCCCCTCCAAATCTGTACGCACAGACTCACGGGTAGCCATGGTTTTGAGCTCGACCTCGGGGAACTCGCTACCCACGATAAGAGCATACGTGGCACCAATTTTGTCGGCACGTTTCAGCTGATTGTTCATCTTAGCGGGTGCAAGCGGCAAGTCAACACGCAGCCCGGCGTCTCGTAAGGTTGAGGCAAGGGAGAGCATTTGCATGCGCATCTCGGGTGCGGCCAGTACCATGCAAACATCGCACACATTGGGCTTGAGCGCAGCATCTCGCAGCGCACGTGCTGCCGGGCATGCATCGATAAGGTGAGCAATCACGGCATCGCCCATGGCAAAACCGGTCGCAGGCATATCGGCTGCGCCATCAGAAAGTGTTGACACTAAACCATTGTAACGGCCACCACCTGCTACAGCGCGCAGACTGTGCCCCTTATCAAAAATCTCGAACACCAACCCGGTATAGTAGGCCAACCCTCGCACCACATACAGGTCTAGCTTAACATAATCAGCCAAACCACGGGCCTTCAGCTCTGCATACACAGCATCGTAGCGGGGGGAACACCCGGCAGGCGGGTTCTTGATGAAAGCCTCCAAATCTTCTCGCTTCATGCCGAAGGCATCAAGTTTTTGCCGGCTCACCTCTGGGCGTTCTCGCTCAAACTTGTCAATAATAGAGAGGAAATCAGACACCTTCTCCTCGGGCACACCGTGCTGCAGGGCATAGGAAATCCACACATCGCGGTCGCTGATGCGCACCACAAAATCATCTGCCGTAAAGCCGAACTCGCGCATGCAATCAATAGCCAGAGCAATCAGCTCGGCATCGGAGCCCTCACCTGCATCGCCCAAAATATCGGCATTAAACTGCACAAACTCACGCAAACGCCCCTTCTGGGGTTTCTCATAACGGAAACAGGAGCCTATTTCAAACCACTTGAGGGGCTTGGCGTACTCCATTTGGTATGAGGCAGCAATACGACCGAGGGAGGCGGTCAACTCCGGACGCAACGTAATATCGCGGTCTCCCTGGTCCTTAAAGCGGAAAAGCTGAGTAGGCAGCTCACCACCGGATTTCTTGAGATAAAGCTCGGTAGCCTCAACAGTGGGGGCCTCCCACTCCACGAAACCGTAGCGATGCGCCACCTTCCGCCACGTATTGAAGAGATAAGCACGGAAAGCGTATTCCTGCGGAGCAAAGTCGCGGAATCCCGGCAGCGGTTGAAATTTCATGTTCGGCATAATTCTGTAAAAAAAATAAGGTTTGAGCGATGTATTATACACGTGCGGGGCACATTGTCAACTGTATACACTTTGTCATATCGCAAAAAGCAGAGCTTGATTCAGTAAAAAATATCGGGTAGAATAAGTGGCATGAAGAAATGGCATAAAAGAACGCTCTGCATACTGGCCCTTGGCATTGTTGGTTTAATGGCATTGGCCTACCGGACGGCTTTTGAAGAAGACACGGCAGAGCATCCTGAGTATTATCAAACACCATCCACCAAATTATCTCGACACGATGGCAGTAATGACATTCGCTTCGAATACCGTTGGCAATTAAACAAAAGCCCACGCGGCACCGTGCTGAGAGGGTGCCTACAGCCCGATGCATTCAGCATCATACAGCCGGCAGAATGGAATATCAAGGTATACACGCAAGACGGCCAATTGAGGGCAGATGTTGACACCCCCGTACTACACGCAACAGACACTACCCAAAAAGTCGAAACCGTCTATTACGCATACTTCTCGGCACCCACATTATATTACAGCCCGAATGGCACGCTTGTGGCAGAGCATAGTCTGCACTTGTGCTGCGATGTAACGATAACCCCGGCTTGGTGGCGTACCCCCATACACACGAGGGCAGAACAAATTATCAGAATCAACCCCACGCTGGGTTGTGCCGATTTGGTTTGTCACACACAAAAGAATGCCAATGGCTCCGAAAAAATCGTTCTTGATGCCGAAGAAGCAAAGTTACCTGCCAGATTCTGCGGCACAAAACGCGAACAAATACTGCAGTTTTTGCTCTATGAGTTTGCAGATGCAGCACAAAGCGCCGATTCTGCACGCCTGCAACAGTTCTATCAATGCGCGCAATCGTATACGGAGCAATTAACAACACCGGATAAAGCATGGCCGGATTGCTGGGAAGAAGCATCTGCGCAAGCTCGCCGCGGGGCTCAATTAATTGAACCCACCCTTGCCATTATACAAAACAATAATTGCTACAACATGCAAGAATTGGCAGACTTTATCAATGGCCCGATTTTTGCACGCATCTTCGGAAATCAACTCAAAAAGCGCGAGGAAATCGATTTTGGAGACGATTTTGCAGAAGAGTCAAATAACATTGATTTTGAGATAATTACGGAAGAAGAGTTTTATTCCTCAGAAAAAGCGAAGCAAAAAAATTAAAAAAAGTTTGTCCATTTTGAAAGAATTTCAAAAAAAACGCCGTACTATTATATGCAAGGCCGGGGTGAGAGCCGGCCGACTTTTCATAGAGTAGGTGTAAGTACAAGCCGGTTGGTGGTAAGAAAAGCCACCAACCGGTTTTGTTTGTCACAAAGCTTACAGAGAGAGGCACTCCAAATCATCAGGCACGTGAATTATGCCGGCAAAGTAGGCAGCAGCCTCGCGAGTGTAACACTCTCGACGAGTTGCAAGTGTTTTATCCTCGGTATGGTAAAGCAAGAGATTAA
The DNA here is from genome assembly GCA_015062055.1 of Akkermansiaceae bacterium. Classification (GTDB taxonomy): domain Bacteria; phylum Verrucomicrobiota; class Verrucomicrobiia; order Verrucomicrobiales; family Akkermansiaceae; genus Akkermansia. Next base: position 69,539 of record SUVK01000005.1, on the reverse strand, counting down.
CAACACCGAGTTGCGCAGCCAAGCGCCCGGCATCTGCCGCCGTACTGTGGTGCTTCTCGTAGGGGTTAAAGCGCTCGCGATCTTCATACAGGCAAAAGGCCTCGCACAACAACCAATCGGCCCCGGCAGCAAAATCACGAGCACGCTCGTTATAGGGCTCATCCCCCAAACAAGTAAAACGCTTACCGCAGGGTAAACGCAGAGAAAAGCCGAACTGTTGAGCCTTGGTCGAGCCTATATCGAACGCGCACCCCTGCATGCCTGCTGCCTCGAACTCGGCATGATCCTCCAATGGGCAAAACAAAATATCCTTGCCGAAATGAGCACACACCTTGGCCGGCAGCGTACTGCGGCATATCATTTCGAGCACCTGCATGGCCTCTGCATGGCCATACACCTGTAGAGCATCTCTATATTTACCCGCATTCATACTTTGCGCAATCATACGTACGACCCACACCACACCCAATATATGATCGGTGTGGGTATGCGTAACAAAAATTTGATGAATGCTTTGCAAAGTAATTCCCGCTGATTCTAATTGGTGCAGAATACCATTGCCCCCGCCGGCATCTACCAAGAAAACAAATTCTCCGTTTCGCACTGCAAAACAAGTATTGTAACACTGCGTTACAGCAGCATTACCCGTGCCCAACATCACTAATTCCGCCATGCCATGCATTCTATCACAATTTGAATTGCGTGGCAAGTAGGTTCATCAGACTTATTTTATGTCATTTTTGCCGAGTTGTCATAACACATGCTTGACTAATGGCTCCGGCTTCGTATAATTATAACGTCATCAGACCTAATTTTACGATTATGAAGTTGCCCATTATTTCGACAGCAGCAGTAACCCTGACCGCCTTGGCCTCCACCGTACAGGCAGATCTCAAATTGGCATCTGTAGATGTCAACCTTGTGTACACCAAGTACTACAAGCGCTTTGAAACGGAGGAACACCTCCGCACCGCCATGACGGAAATTCGCACGGAAGTAGAAAAACGCCAAGCAGAGATTTCCAAGCTCATGCAAGAGTTCGAAACCATGCGTGCACAGCATGATCCCTCTCGCTCTGACAAAGAGAATGCTGAGCTGCGCAAAAAGCTTGAAGCTAAAAGAGCAGAAATTCTTGCTAAGCAAGAGGAGCTCAAACAGTATGTCGACACTCGTCAGAAGGCATTCCAAGAGCTTTACAGCCGCGATATTCAGATTCTCTTTGCCGATGTGCAGAAGTGCATCAAAGATGAAGCAGCCCGGGCCGGTTACGATTTGGTAATTGACTCCAGTGCCATTAATGGAGCAACGCGCACCAAGGTGTTCCCGCATGTGAATGTGTCGTACGACATCACCCCGCAGATGATTCAGAAGATTAATGCTGATGCACCTGCCGGTTTCGATGCCGATGCAGAGCTGCGCAAAGCCGGCATTAATCTGCCTCAGCAATAAAAAACAACATCAACACTTATTCTCACCGAGTCGCTTATGAACCTCACTCTCTCTGAAGTTCTCGCGCTCACCGGAGGAAAAATTCTCAGCGGTGCTCCGGAGGCTACGGTCTCCGGAGTTGCTACATTAGCAGACGCCACACCGCAGGAAGTTTCTTTCTTGGGCAACGAGAAATACTACAAAGACTTTCTTGCCACAAAGGCAGGCATCGTATTAGTCCCCCCTGCACTCCCGGAATACCCGGAAGGCGTGGCCTTTATTGAGGTAGAAAACCCCTCATTGGCATTCAACGCCATGGTAGAGCACTTCATGAAGGCTGCCAATGATTTTGTGCCGGGTATTGCAGCAAGTGCCGTCGTAGACCCGACCGCCAAGATTAATCCCGACAAAGTACGAGTGAGTGCAGGAGCCATCATCGAAGCCGGAGCAGAGGTAGGAGACGGTTGCGATATCGGCCCCGGCTGCGTCATCGGCAAATCTGCCGTACTGGGTAAAGACTGCAAATTGTATGCTCGAGTTGTAGTGCGAGAGCGCTGTATTCTCGGCAACAAAGTCGTAGTGCAACCCGGGGCCGTCATCGGTTCTGACGGATTCGGGTTCTTATTGAATAACGAGACCGGGCGCTATGAGACGGTAGACCAGGTAGGTATTGTCGAAATTGGAGATTGCGTAGACATTGGCGCCAACACCACCATCGACCGCGCCCGTTTTGGCCGCACCATTATCGGCGAAGGCTCCAAGATTGATAACTTGGTGCAAATAGGCCACAATGTTGTTGTAGGAAAGCACACGGTTATCGTATCTCAAAGCGGCGTTGCCGGCAGCACGAAGATAGGCGACTATGTAACAGTAGCCGCCCAGGTGGGTATTGCCGGTCACATCAGTGTAGGCGACAAGGCAGTCTTGGCAGCACGCACGGGTGTAATGTCATCGCTTGAGGGAGGCCAAGTATATTGGGGTGCCCCGGCATCTCCCTACAAAGATGCAGCGAAGCAGTATGCAGCCATCCGCAAATTACCCGATGCCATGAAAGAGATGATGGCGCTCAAGAAGCAGGCAGAAGAAATCAAAGCCTTGATTGACCAAGCCATGGCAGAACAAGCCGGCAATTAAGGAAATCTACAGATTCGAAATCATATCCCCATCGCGCTCAACGGCCGGTGGGGATATTGCTTGCGGCACCGCCCTGAGTTCTATTATGATGCCCACCGTTGAAATCGGCTCAAAACCTTATATTGCCCACAAAAATCAATAAAGTATAGGGCATAAGGGGCATTTTAGACTTGCCAAAATGGGTAATTAGGTGTATAAGGCGCGCATGTCAACGGCTATACGTACACGCTTCGCACCGTCGCCCACCGGCTATCTGCACATTGGTGGGGCCCGCACCGCTTTGTTCAATTATCTCTTTGCCCGTAAAATGGGCGGCACTTTCATTCTTCGCATAGAAGACACAGACCAAGAACGCCATGTAGAAGACGCCATGAAGGCAATCTTCACCGGCATGAGCTGGCTGGGTTTGGATTGGGATGAAGGTGAGGGTAAAGGAGGCCCTTGCGAGCCGTACTTCCAAAGCCAACGTAAAGATATATACGACCGCTACTTCAACAAGTTGGTAGAGATGGGCCGAGTATACGAGTGCCCTGCCCCCAACAAGAGAGACAAGAACGGCGACGAGATACCCGGCACCAGCGAGGGCACGGTATGGCGATTCCGTTTTAAGCGCGAGGGCGTCATGACTCTGCATGACTTGGTGTGCGGTGATATTTCGGTAGACTACACCAACGAGGATAATACCCCCGACATGGTGGTGAAGCGCACCGACGGCTCCTACATTTTCCACTTGGTCAACGTCGTAGATGATATCGAGATGAAGATTTCTCATGTGATACGCGGTGAAGACCACATCATGAACACATTTAAGCATTTGCAACTTTTCGATGCTTTCGGAGTAGAGCCGCCGGTATATGCCCATATACCGTTGATTCAGAACCCCGATGGTTCTAAAATGAGCAAGCGCGACGTAGGGGCCCAGCTGGGTAACTACCCCGAGGAAGGCTTCTTGCCCGATGCCGTCATCAACTTCATCGCCTTGCTCGGCTGGAGCAGCAAGAGCGACGAAGAGGTATTCACCAAAGAACAACTGATTGACCTCTTCTCGCTGGAGAACGTAAACCGCGCTGCTGCCAAGTTCGACATCACCAAATGCAAGTGGATGAACCAGCAGCACATCATGAAGCTGGCGCCCACCCGCTTCTGTGAGCTTGCCATGCCGTTCTGCACCGCAGCAGGACTGACCGATACGGCACAGCTGCGAGAGGCTCTGCCCTCCGTCCAAACGAAGGTACAATTACTCAGCGAGGTACCCGCTTGGGTAAAATGGGTACAAATGCTGGAGTACGAGCAAGAGAGCATGGCAAAGTTACAAGACAATGCCGGAGAGATGCTTAATCATTTAGTAGAAGCCTTCAATGGCATAGAAGAGTGGAGCGGCGAGGCAGCCTTCCAAGTCATCAAGCCCTTGGCAAAAGCCAACGGTGTGAAAGTGGGCGCCATGATGTTCCCGCTGCGCATGGCTCTTACCGGCACACACGCAGGCCCGGGCATAGATGTCATTATGCAGGTGCTGGGCCGTGAAGAGGTACTGCGCCGCATCAGCATCTTCCCCTGCTGATTTAACAGAAACACACAGCCATTGACATGCGCACCGTTGACTTCGATTATCATTTACCCGAAGAACTGATAGCAGACCGCCCGCTGCCTGACCGTGCAGCGAGCCGCATGTTGGTGGTACACCGCAACACCGGCCGCATCGAGCACCGCCGATTCGCCGACATTTTGGAATACGTGCAACCCGGAGACCACTTTGTCCTCAACAACACAAAAGTGGTACCGGCACGCTATTTCAGCAATGATGGCACTATCGAACTGGTGCGCGCCGGGCTTGCCCAAGAGCTGGTATGGAAATGCATGGTGCGTCCGGGCAAAAAAATGAAAGTGGGCCGCACCGTGCAGGTAGGCGATGCTACCGGAACAGTAGAATCCATTGATGATGAAGGCTACCGCTACATTCGATGGGATAAGTTCATTGACCCCGAGGTATATGGCAGACTGGCTTTACCCCACTACATGAACCGCGAAAGCGAACCTGCCGACAAAGAGCGCTACCAAACCGTCTATGCCGAACACGAAGGGGCTATTGCCGCCCCCACGGCAGGCCTGCACTTCACCCCCGAGATTTTAGCAGCCGTACCTCACAGCTTTGTAACGCTACACGTGGGGGTAGGCACCTTTCGCCCCGTTAAGGCAGAGTTTATCGAAGACCACCACATGCACCGTGAAAGCTTTACCCTGCCTGCCGATACGGCAGCAGCCGTAGAGCAAGCACGCAGGGTTATTGCCGTGGGTACTACCAGCGTGCGCGTACTCGAAACTTTGGCTACTCGCCATGGTCGCCCGCTGCAACCATGCAGCGGAGACACCGACATCTTCATTTACCCCGGCTATGAGTACAAGGTGACAGGCGGCTTGCTCACCAACTTCCACCTGCCACAAAGTACCCTTATCATGCTGGTATGTGCTTTTGCCGGTAAAGATTTGATTATGGAAGCATACCGTCAGGCCGTCGAGAATCGCTACAGGTTTTTCTCTTACGGAGATTGCATGCTGATACTGTAAGGAGCAGATTACGCTGCACTCCCTTTACGCGGGCGCAGCCCCTTGGGATAAAGACCACTCTGCTCCTCTTCCCGGCATTCTGCAAATGCCTGCTGCGGATTATTAGGGTGGCGGCGTAATGCTGCCAACACTTTGTCTCGCGTTGCCAAGGCCGCTGCCAAAGACTCTTCTTCCCCGCCGTATTGCTTGTCGGAAAAATAGCGAGTAAAGTGCATCTGGTTTCGGCAAAGGGTAACCCGCCAACCTTGAAACGAAGTAAACTCGTATGTGAACCGTGTGATATTGCGTAATGTTTTCATGGCGGAGCTATGATAATATATTTTTTATACTATTTCTATATGAATTAGAGGTATACATCCAACTTTACTTGAAGACGCAGAGAAACATGCTAATCTGAAATCGCCATGAATCTTAAAACTGTTACATTTCGTTGTTCGGAGTCGTTGTTAAATCGATTAGAAAGTGCCATGAATACGCTGGCGTGCGAGAATCGCACCACCGTATTAGCAACCGCGCTCGAAGAATTTCTTCACTTTGCCGCACAAAAAGAAGTAGGTGAAATGAATCTCTTTGAAATGGTCAAGCACATCGACACCCTCGGCTCAGCAAAGCAATTTGCCTCGCAGTCATAAATCTGCAAAAATAACAGCACATCGTGCTCAAAGGTTCCGATCTGCACGATGTGCTCGCAAAAGAGGCTACTCAGAGATGGGCTTACAACTTATCGCTGAAGAAAAGCTACACATATCGCCGTCGCCATCTACGGAGAGGGAACCGAGTTTCCAATGCTGAACGGTATAGGAGAAAGAGCAAGACTTCCCATCCGAAACCCACGTGACACATTCTGCGGGTAACGGGCATGAGATGGTGAATGTTTCATGCGCAGGTATGGTAAAAGAATCCGGAAGACCCGGCAACACAGAGCTTTCTTCATCAAGTGTTATCCAAGGCGGGTAAACCTGCTCTACACCGGAGTGACTGTACATATCCAAATGTACGCACTCGCCCGTCATATTCTTAAAAGCAATCACCAGCATCCAATCTCCGGCCCGGTTTTGAGAAGCCTCACATTTACACAACGAGACCATCTTTTTGATATCTTGAAAACCGGTATCAGACACGCCGGGAGCCTCACTGGCTACCAGAGCTTCATTTATTGCTTCGTCTATTGATTTTCTAACATCTTCCTCGTATTTCCGGTGCTCCAGAGCCCTCCGCTCGTTCCTATTCTCTAAATAGCATTTACCAATAAATGTAAATACTAAACAAAGAATCGAGAAACAGATAAGATATCTATTTATGTTGAGTTTATTGTTCATTTTCTTTTCCATAGCCATGTTGCGCGGTAACTGAGGGCGCCATCGGAGCAATCTACCCAAAAAGAAGCGATGCGAAGTGCTTTTCGCCGAGTTTCTGCATTTACTTGCGGATTGTAGGCCACATAGCGCAGTAACATATAACCGCCATAGCCTTCCATAAAGGCCACGCCTCCATCTGTATGAAGAATGGATTGTTGCTCTAGCGTCAAACGAGATACGGCACGGTTGAGCATACCATCCCAATTACTGATACAAGAGCCACTTCTCAAGTATTCTTCCTTATCGCATATCTGAGCGGCTGTACTTATTTGGTGTTGTGCCAGCGACACCTCATACTCATGCAAATAGGCCAGAGCTAAGGCTTCTTTTTCTGCGGGGCTCAAATGGCTCAGGAGTGCGGCTGCTGCGTCTACCCCCTGTATAAGATGTTGCAATTTCCTACCATGTTTACGCTCCAAAGCATCGGGGCTCTGCAGCAAATGGTTCACTTCATGATGACGCACCTGCGGATGCAGGGGAACCGGGTAAAAATGAGACATATCATTTTCTGCAGCATACCAATCGGACTCAGGGCGCCCATGAACAGATGCATCATACTGTGGTGTATTTTGCAGACAACAGCTACACACGCCCATGGAGCTTAACAAAGAAAACAGAATGAAGAGTGAATGCCTATTCATAGGAAACCGTAGGTAAATAACGTAATGCACGAGTATGTTAACACACTAACAAAAACAATGCAATCAAAAAAAGGATGAAGCCGGTAGGCGTATGTAAATTTTGCGTCACCGTAAGATTTTTTTCTTTTCAGATTCACGGAGATGGTGTATAAAGGTAATGAATCTCAGCTATGGCATTCTGTAAGATGCCGAGCGGAAATCGCAATCTTTACCATAATACACATAATACAATCAAAAAGATGAGTACCTCCTCTTTTCTTCCGGCTCAGTACGCACACCCGTACGAGATAGACCCCAAGTACAGCAAGTCCGTAGCCTACTTCTGCATGGAGTACGCCATTGACAACGTGTTCAAGATTTACTCCGGTGGCCTCGGTTATCTTGCAGGCTCCCACATGCGCTCAGCCGGCGCATTGAGACAAAACCTCGTTGGCGTGGGTATTCTTTGGTCATACGGCTACTACAATCAGATTCGCGCCGAAGACGGGTCAATGGCCGTGCAGTACCGCCACAAAGAATACAGTTTCCTGGAAGACCACAACATCAAATTCCTCATCCACATTTGCAATGCGCCCGTGTGGGTAAAAGCATACTACCTGCGCCCCGAAACCTTCGGCACCGCACCCATGTTCTTCTTGAGCACCGATGTCCCCGAGAACGATGCCGTGAGCCGCTCGATTACGCAGCGTTTGTATGACTCTAACCCGATGACACGCATCTCTCAATACATTGTACTGGGTCAAGGTGGCGCCCGATTATTTGAAGAGCTTGGAGTAGAGCCCGAGATTTACCACATGAATGAGGCACACTCCATCGGCGCAGCCTTCAACATGTTGGCACGCAATGGCGGCAATGTAGAAGAAGTACGCAAGCGATTCGTATTCACCACCCATACCCCCGAAGAAGCCGGCAATGAGAAGATGGATATCAACCTGATGTCTAATTTCTCATTCTTCGATGGTCTCTCCTTGGATCAAGTACGCGCTATGCTTAAACTTGACCAGCATGAGCAAACATTCAACTACACACTGGCGGCCCTGCGACTTTCGCACATAGCTAACGGTGTATCAGAGCTGCACGGCGAGGTATCTCGCCAAATGTGGCAGGGCTACAGCGATATATGCCCCATCACGCATGTTACCAACGCTCAAAACTTAAGCTACTGGCAAGACGCAGAATTGGCAGAGGCCTATGCCGCACGCGATAAACGCGCCTTCGTAAATCGCAAGCGAGCCCTCAAGAAAGAGCTCTTCCGCGTAGTCGGTGAACAAACCGGCCATCTTTTTGACCAAGACACACTCACCATCGTATGGGCACGTCGTTTCGCCGCCTACAAGCGCCCGGCACTCATCACCGAGAATCCGGTCATGTTTGAGCGTATGCTGCAGAGAACAAACCGCCCCGTGCAGATGATATGGGCAGGCAAGCCCTACCCCACCGACTTCGCAGCGGTAGACATCTTTAACAAACTCAACAAACTCAGCGACAAATATCCGCGTTGCGCTGTTCTCACCGGCTATGAGCTCGGCCTGAGTCGCATGCTCAAAAACGGCTCCGATATCTGGTTGAATAACCCCGTGGTCACCCGCGAAGCCTCCGGTACCTCCGGCATGTCGGCAGCCATGAACGGCTCGCTCACCATCTCTACCAATGATGGCTGGGTGCGCGAGTTTGCTCGAGATGGCGAAAACTGCTTCATGATACCCGAGGCAAAATCCGGTCTGCCCCCCGAAGCACGCGACCGCTCCGACCGCGACAACTTCTACAGCATCTTGGAAACCAAGGTTCTGCCACTGTACTACGACAATAAAGACGGCTGGATAGACCACGTATTCAACGCCATGGAGGATATTTCTCCTGCGTTCAACTCGGACCGCATGGCAGACGAATACTATACCAAAGTATACAACGCCTGAACAAGCAGACGGCTCAATTTCGTAGGCCCCTCCGACTCGCTGAGCGGAGGGGCCTTCACCGTGTTTAACGTTCATGATAAATGATGAGATATGGCGTTATTAGGACTTGAAAAATCGGGGTGAAACGAGTAGAATACGCGCCGTATGCTCGAGCTTGACGATAAACAGGAAAAAAGAGTAGAAGGAAAATCCGGGAATGCCAACGGGACCCGCATACTCGTTATGCTGGCAGCAGCCGTTGTCATACTCATTGGGTTAAGGGAATTGAGAGACCTACTGATACCGATAATGTTAGCCGCGTTCTTGGCCATTATCAGCTACTCCATCACAGATTTGTTACGCAAAAAAGCACATTTCCCACATTGGTTTTCAGTGATTTGCACCCTGATAGTAGACGCAGGAATCATCTTTGCTGTAGGTACGCTCATACGATTCTTAGCAGCCGATATGGCACGCACACTACAGGGAGAAGTCGTCGTCAAGTTTAAAGAAAAGCTCAATGATGTAGTCGGATGGCTCGATAACTGGGGATTAGGAACAGAAGCTCAGCATATAATGAACGCACCGCAGGATTACGTAGGCATGGAGAAAATTGTCAACATTTCTCAAACCATAGGCTCCAGTGCCATTTCTTTCATGTCCATCACAACGCTCATCCTCATACTCATGACGTTTTTGCTGGGAGAAGCCCCCTTATTCATTAAAAACTTTCGTTCATTACCGAGCAGTGTACACGGGAAGAAACAAATTTTTGCGGCGTTGAAAGGCATTCAGCGTTATCTGTTCATCAAAACGATTGCCAGTGCCTGCACGGGGTTATTGGCATGGTGGCTGTGCGCCGCCATGGATGTTCCCTTTGCTTTCCTTTGGGGGGTAGTGGCCTATGTTCTCAACTATATACCCACCATTGGGTCAATTGTGGCAGCAATCCCCCCCATCCTCATGGCCTTACTCTTCGGAAGCTGGGGAGACGCGTTTGTCGTGGCCGGAGGCTACGTAGCAATCAACTTCATGATAGGCAACGGCATAGAACCCATTTTCTTAGGCAAGCAGTTTGGCATAGCTACTTCTGTAGTGCTGCTTTCGGTGTTGCTGTGGGGCTGGGTATGGGGACCGGTAGGCATGTTCTTGGCTGTACCAATTTCTGTTCTCACTAAGTTAGCCTTAGAAAATTCAAAAGATCTTTACTGGGTAGCAGCCATCATCGATGATGACACCGAACACGTGAACCCGAATTTACAAGATAACAACAACGAATAATTCACCATCACTTATGCATTCATTTGCGTATAAAAACTCTGCACTGCATTGCGAAGCAGTCAATTTGTCAGATATAGCCTCCGCCATGGGTACCCCTACATTCGTCTATAGTCGCAAAACGATTATGGATGACTTGTCAGAACTGAAAGAAGCCCTTGCACCTTTGGATGCCCATATAGCATACGCCGTAAAAGCGTGCTCCAACATGGCGATTCTGAACTTGATGGCCAAGCAGGGTGTGGGGTTCGACATCGTTTCCGGTGGAGAGCTATGGAGAGTCATCCATGCAGGGGGCGATCCTACCCGCTGCACCTACGCAGGCGTAGGCAAGACTGAAGCAGAAATTCGCTATGCACTCAATCACAAAATATATTGCTTTAACTGCGAGAGTGAAAACGAGCTGCGCGAGATTAACCGAATTGCAGGAGAAATGGGAGTAAAAGCCCCCGTCGCCGTGCGCGTGAATCCCAACGTGGAGGCCAACACACACAAATACATTACCACCGGCACCAAGGAAAACAAGTTCGGGGTAGACTTTTCTCGCATCGAAGAGTTGTACGCTACCATTGCCGCAGAAATGCCCCACCTGTATATACGAGGGCTGCAAATGCACATCGGCTCTCAGCTTACAGAAGTATCCCCCTTTGTGAAAGCCATCGAAAAGGTCGCGCCCATGGCCCGAAAATTTAAGGAGCTTTACAATATCGAGTTCTGGAGCATCGGTGGCGGTATCGGCATTATTTATGACGGTTGCTTGGCCTCCGGTAGCGCAGAGTGGTGGACAGCCCACCCCGAGCAAATTACCCTTAAGAGCTATGCAGAGGCCATCATACCATTGCTGCAACCCATAGGACTCAAGATATTGGTAGAACCCGGGCGCAGACTGGTAGGCAACGCAGCATGCCTACTCACCACCTGCCTGTACGAAAAGAAGGGCGAAGCCAAAACGTTCAAGATGATCGATGCCGGTATGAACGACATCATACGCCCCGCCCTCTACGAAGGCTACCATGAGATATGGCCTGTCAAAGAGCACAAAAATGATACTATTGTGGCCGACATCGTGGGCCCCATATGCGAGAGCGGAGATTTCCAAGCTCAAAACAGAGAAATTGCCGATGTAAAACCCGGCGAAATACTGGCAGAAATGAGTGCCGGGGCTTACGGATTCAGCATGGCATCAACCTATAACTCCCGCCCGCTGGCAGCAGAGGTACTGGTAGACGGGGACAAATGGCACGTTATCCGCAAACGCCAAACGATGGCCCAAATGGTGGAAGATGAGAGCCTGCCGGAATAAACAAAATAAGTCATGATTACCTTTACCAACCTTACGGGCGCAGACGAAATAGGAGCCAATAGTTATCTACTGGATCTGGAAGGCTCTCGCATTGTGCTGGATGCAGGGATGCATCCCAAGAAAGACGGCAATGAAGCCAAGCCCAATTACAAGCTTATAGGAGCAGCCGACCCCGACTGTATCTTCATCACCCACTCGCACTTGGACCACATAGGCACCCTGCCCGTGTTTCAAGATGAATACCCCGGTGCCGAAGTCATTATGACTGAAGGAACCGTAAAAGTGGGTGACGCCATGTTACACAACTCTGTTAATGTAATGACGAGTAAGCGCATTGCCGAAGGCATTGCCGAATACCCTTTCTATACACACGGCGAATTAGAACGATTGACACGTGCATGGATAGGGCGCCCGTACAACGAGCCATTCCGCACCGGGTACAATGGCAATGTGCTTGCCACGCTGTACGATGCCGGGCACATTCTCGGCTCTTGTGGTGTCATGCTTGAAAGTGTCACAGGTACAACGGTGTTCTACACCGGCGATGTGCAATTTGACAACCAAACGCTGATAGGCGGTGCAGAGTTTCCGCAAGAAGGGGTAGACATCCTGATTATGGAATGTACTCATGGTTGCACGGAGCGAGATGCCGCTTATACACGCGAAAACGAGCTACTTCGTTTTGCGAAGGCAATAAGAGAGGTATTGGAAGAAGGGGGTGCGGTGCTTATCCCCGTATTTGCTCTTGGTAAAAGCCAAGAGCTGCTGTGCGAGCTGGGGCGTTTTAAGGAGAAAGGGTTAATCCCCGATGTGCCTGTATATTTCGGCGGGCTCAGCTCAAAGATAACGTTGATTTACGACAAACTCAGCGACAGCACACCGAGACTCACACCCGGGTACAAACTCAAGGATAATGTAGAAACTCACGGGTTGCCCAAACAAGGCAAAGGCCCGCTGGTGGTCAGCCCCGGCAATATCTACCTTGTATCCAGTGGCATGATGAGTGAGCACACTGTATCTTACAATATGGCATCTCAAGTTCTGCCACACCCCAAAGACGCTATCCTTTTTGTAGGCTATAGTGACCCGGATTCACCTGCCGGACGCATCAAAGCCACTAATCACGGCGATATCGTGAAGCCCAACGGCAAGGGGCAAGGCTATCCCTTACTCTGCCGTATCGAATGCTTTGATTTCTCCGGCCACGCCACTCGCTCCGCCCTCATCGACTATGCATGCACACTTGCACCCAAAACGGTGGTTCTTGTACATGGAGACCCCGAGGCCACGGCATCTATGCAGGCAGAGCTGAGCACAAAATTACCAAACACAGCTGTTATCGTACCCGAACCGGGTAAAACAATACGCTTGGATTAACAAACAACAACAGTTTTCAGAGAGGGGAGTTTGCCATGTCTGCTCCCCTTTTGGCATCAATATCAAACAGACCATACACCGCCATTAGCTAACGCAGTGTGAAGGGAGCGGTAGACTTCATCGGGGGAGAACCCGGCGGCGCGGAGGGAGGCAATGGAGCGAGCTCCGTCTCTTTTGGCTAATCGTTTACCTGTATTGTCTTTCAACAGACTATGGTGACAGTATGTGGGTACCGGCAGTGCCAATACGGCTTGCAATGCTCGGTGTATGTTTGTGGCATCAAAAAGGTCTTCGCCACGCGTTACATGGGTAACACCTTGCGCAGCATCATCGATTACGACAGCCAAGTGATAACTGGTGGGCATTTCTTTACGGGCCAACACGACATCCCCGTAGGCAGAGGGCACGCAACGCTGCACACCGCGTCGCATATCTGCCCATAAAGGGGTACCGATGAGATCTTGCACTCGTTGCATATCAAGTCTCCAGGCATGGGCATCGCCGCGGGCTATGCGCTCGGCAGCCTCGGCAGCCGAAATATGACGACAGGTACCCGGATATTGATACCCCAAAGTGGCGTGTGGTGCCCTGCCGATTTCGGCAATCTGCGCCTTAATCTCTGCACGCGTGCAGAAACATGGGTATAACAGTCCCATGGATTTGAGCCGAGACAATGCAGCAGCATATACGTCAAAACGTGTACTCTGCACCATTACCTCGCCATCAAAGGTCAAGCCCAGCCATGCGAGATCTTCGTACATTAAATCAACCCACTCTCGGCTACCCGTACGCGTAACATCTATGTCTTCAATGCGCAACAAACACGAACCGGCATTTGCATCCGCCAAACGCCGCGCTTGCACGGCAGCCAATATATGGCCTACGTGCAGGGGGCCGCTCGGCGATGGCGCAAAACGAGTTTTCAAGATGGGTATAGATGATTCAGTCGTTAAAGAATCCGTGACCGAGATTTCAGCCACGGATTCTGAGAGAAAAGAGCTCAGAACGAAGCGCTGTAAATGACATCGTAAACGCGCTTAATGCCTTCTTGAGCCATGACGGATGAAGGGTTAAGCTCCAAGGCACGGTAATATTTTGCCAGAGCCGAGCCATACTCACCTGCTTTTTCATCTTTTTGAGCCTTAACCAGCATATCGGTAAACTCACCGGCAGCATCTCGCATGTCTCTCAAGGCATCTGAGAATTGCTTGTCGTTTTTAAGCTCACCGCGAAACATCTCATCTGCAGAAGCCTCATTTTCACTCTGCATTTCTACGAGCTTCTCGTAGGCCATACCTGCCCCCATGCCCCCCTGCTCCTCGGCTATGATACGATATTCTTTAATCTTATTATCAATAAGTTCAATATAGCGAATAACGGCTTCGTATTGTTTGGCAAGGTCTTCATCAAACATCACAACCTTGAGACGCTCACGCGATTTGTATATATCTCGAAAACGCTTCGCTTTCAGAAGGCCCGTGAATTCGGCTTTCTCTTTATCATAGGCATCCAGAGTTTCAATCTGCTCTTTCGCCTTCTTAATCTCAGGGTTACGCGGCCAAATGACGGAAGCCTCTGTCATAGCTTCCATCGCTTCATCTTCATTACCGGCCATCAAAGCCTTACGAGCTTTGCGCAGACAAGCATTACTCTGGTTCTTCTTGCCTTCGGTATAAGACATAAGCATGGAATCGTTATAATCGACATCGAGCTCCTTCAAACGGTTCGATATACGCTCTACCTCATCATAATCTCGGGCATTGAGAGCAATAAGAGCGTTTTTACGCAGGGTCCAATACTCTGCAATGCGACGGCGAGACTCCGTCGGGAATGTAGCAACGCTCTGCATGAACTCACCTATGGCAACCGCCGTAATCAGACGATTTGTGGCTTCACCCAGTTTATTTTGAGCGATGAGGTTTGCAATGGAGTCCATGCTCTGGTCAATATCTCGGCGGGCATTTGCTGCGGCACTATCCAAAGCGTTAACGGTGGGAGGCATACCGGATATACCCGTAAACATTTGATAGGCATCAGACTCTTTGTCTAAGTTCAAGGTAGTATCACCATCGCGGAAAAGGTGCCGATACACGCGCGCACCGATTACAACGTGGTCGAACCGACGCTCCAAGAACATAGAAAGCAGCAATGCCTGATATTGAATTTTGGCACGCAAAATAGTAGCTTCGTTAGCGGCTACATTGGCACCTTGCTTGGTTTTGTTCTCGGCAATTTTTTGAGTATTGTGAGCAATACGCACGGTATGGCTTACCCCACCCGAAGCACCGGATTTACCTTGGATATTGCCGATGGAACCGCCACCACTCCCTTTTTGAGTATTTTGGTTGGTAAGGGAGTTTGTGTGCTTAACAAGTTTGTCGATATCTTCATCGAGCTGTTTATTAGCCTTATCGCGGCGCAGGTTAGCACGCTGAGCATCTAACACACTAACCATAGCACTGGCAAGAACACCGGATTGCTGACCATCGCCCGGGTAGTCAGAGATATCGTAAAGTGTCATTCCTATCTTTACAAGAACCTTACTACCTATCGGGCCGGTATTTTTCGAGTATTTTTGAGTCAAGTCTATCAGCTTTTCGATAGCTCGACGATACTTGCGAGAGGCCTCGGTGTCATCCGGGGTTTGGCTGAGGTATTTCTCAAAGCGCTCTCGCACCATAGCGTTGTTACCAACATCGAACTTACCACCATTGAATGAAATGGTATCGGTGGAGGGATCCAGCAAGGGGAGCTCCATGCCCAAAAGCTGAGGCGGGGGCGTTTCTCCTACACGGTTAGGGTCATTATTTTGCACCCCCGATTGAGCTTGAGCAGATTTGCCGGTTACATCAAAACTCTGGGGGGTGTTGGTGGTCATCTGAGCAGTGGCCACACCCCACATCAGGGGAATTAACGGTAATATGTAAAGAGTTTTCATTATTTAGATTCAGCTTGAGTAACAACCAAAATGCCTTTAACCGGCTTACCATCGGGCATGGTACCATTGCGACCCTGTACGGTAAATACATAATCCATACCGGCTCGCACGTTAGCTTTAAGATTGGTACCGGCCGGTACAAAAAGTCCTATTCGAGTATTATCTTGTGTCGTCACTTGTATGATTCGGCTACCACCATGAGAGTCTACATCGACCACCGTTGCGGGGAATTTGTAGGTATTACCCACAGCAGAAGAGCCACGCTTAACATACAGCTCTACCGGCGAGTTGCCTCCGGATGAGGAGCCATCCCTCGTGCCTTGTTTAACTGCAAAGGTATCTATATTTTCTTGAGAATCAGATGAATATCCTTTGAAAACAATGGCTCCCACAATTACAACAGCCACGACAATGGCAATGATTATCAACGACTTGTTATCTGCGGAGCGTCCTCTTTTTCCTCTACTTCTTGCCATAATGATTAAATAAGTGTTAAAATTATTCCCAACGGGTTCGGCGTACGCCAACATAGGTGAGCAGAATGCCTACAAGAATGTGAGCACCTAATACGATGAGACATATATCGTACGCAGCAAAATCAGTCTGCACGATATTATCAACTACATCTCGATACGTATTTTCAACGCCCGAGAGGCTACCGCTCCATGCCCAATAGGCAGAAATGAAAGGTTGTGTGATTGTAGCTAATGTTTCATCCAGTGCCAATACGGCACCGCTGAGGGGTAACTGGAACCCCACCAGATATATACTCAGCAAAGATGCTTGATCTGCCGTTTTGGAGTTAGCAGATATACCGAGACAAACACTGGTCATGGCAGCATTGGCCAACAATATAAACAATAAATGGTTAAGTACGTCGCCTCTGAACCCCCAGAAATAGTGAACGAAACAGAACATCCACAAACTCTGTACCAGCACCAATACACTCAAAAATAACATTTTTGACGAGACATAGGCTAACGACCCCACACCGGCAAACTTTTCTTTTTCCATGATAAGTCGCTCCCCGGCAATCTCGCGGGCAGAGTTGTTAGAGCCCATAAGCCCCAGCAAAATGACTTGGAACATGATAATGCCCGATATAGCTGAGCCGACCAAGGCATTTTCATTAGCTTGGTCTTTAATCGCCCTGATCATCTCGGACGGCGTTTGCCCGGTTGAACCATTCAGATTAGTGAGCGTTTGCCAACCGTTGTCTGTGAAACATGCCACCATGATGGGGAAAATAAGAATCATGGCAATTTGCAAGGTAAGCTGACCGCGGTCGCGGAAGAAGATGCTGAAGCGGCGTCCCAACAGCGTGAATAGTTGCGAGAAGAAACCGGGGGTTGGCTTTTCCTCTTTTTCATCATCGTTGCGCGGGCACGGAGGTGGCGGTTCTTCCCCTCGTTGCATGAATTTTTGTAAGTGCTCTTTTTCAAGGCGCTTATAATAATCCACGCGGTGTTTAAGCCAACTGCGGCTCCAATCCTCGGGTTCGCGCTCCGAAAGCTGTGGGTAAACCTCTTCAAAATTGGGCACGGAGAAGTAATGGCACATGACATTGGGTGTACCATGAAATGCAAGATTACCACGATGCATCACCATAATACTGTCGTAGAGCTCCATTTGAGCCAAGCTATGGGTCACTGATATAACGATGCGACCATCCTTCATGCTCAATTCATGCAAAAGCTCCACAATTTCACGCTCGGAGCGAGGGTCTAAACCACTGGTCACCTCGTCGCACAGTAAAATTCGGGGGCCACTCACCAGCTCCATTGCCAAGGCCAGGCGGCGTTTCTGCCCACCGGAAAGCAGTTTCACTTGGCGGTCGGCAATATCTGTTAACCCGGTTTCTGCCAAAACATTGTCAATGATATCGTTGAGCTCATCTTCACTCGCTTTGACTCGTAAACGTGCTGAGTTCTCAATACTTTCATCCACCGTCAGCTCATCATACGCAATACTGAACTGTGGTACATACCCAATCTCGTAAGGCTCAAAATCACCTTCTTCCGCCAAGTCGCGCCCCTCCCAAAAGAAAGAGCCCGAGGTAATATCTTTGATACCGGCAATGGTTTTAAGCAGTGTTGTTTTGCCACAACCACTGGGCCCCACAATAGCCATAAAATGGCCACGAGGAACACAGAAACTCACATCGTTGAGCAAGAAGAGAGGCTCCTCTCCGGCATCAACTTCCAAACAGATATTTCGGGCTTCTAACATGCTTAATTTCCTATTCTTCTCATAGAATAGCAAATACCTCTGCCCCCCGCAAGTAAAAAAACTTACGCATACAATAAAATAGCCAATTTCACTTGAAATCGGCTATACTCGTATGCTAATATAAAAGCAGCAATGAAGCAATGGTTCACATACAAAAAAGCAGCATTACCGGCAGGGCTTCTGTTACTGATAGCGTGTGGGGAAAAAGAGCTCGGGCACGGTTCCCCCGAGGCAGCTGCCCAATATGAAGAATTGACAACAGGGTACCAAGTGCTCAAAAGCGAAGAATTTACAGAAGAAATACTGGGCGATTCTGCAGAAGTATCTGAATTGATCGCACATTTTAACCGCACGGCAGATGCCGGTTACGCCACCCCGAAAAGCGGGATAACGATGTTGCATTTGGCCTGCTTATTCAAAAAGCCGGAGCTGGCCCGGTGCCTGTTGCTGGATGGAGCAAACCCCAACGCACGCACCACAGATCCATATGGAGAAAAAGCGCATAGCCCGTTGAGTTATGCCATATCACCGGTTATTTTCGAGGGCGACAGCGATGAAGAAATCATACAACTTGTGGATATATTAATTAACGGAGGCGCCAATCCCAAGGGTGTAATCTGTTACGACAAAGGGCTGATGTCGACAGCGGCTTACGTGTGTGAAAACGAGGCGGTTGCGCGCCATTTATTGCAATATGCAGGCGGCATAACAGCAGACGACATTGCTTTAATCATAGAGAGAGGGTGGGCAGACCTGCTGGGGGACATTTTGGAGCCAAAAAATGCACTCACCCCGGCAGAAAAAGAGTGTATTGTATGCGCAGGCTATATCATCAAAGGTCACTACGATGCGCAAGTAAACATTCGGATGGTTGAGTTATTTTTGAGCAAAGGATGTGATATTAATACAACCTTTGAGGGCTCAACAGTGCTGCTCGAAGCTGCAGCACATTTAAGCTATGCAGAAGATGCAGAATTTCGCAGCAAATGGGTAGACTTTATCGCCTATCTGCTCAGTAAAGGAGCCGATATCACCACGGTAGCCGGTGCAGAATCTGCCCATGCCGGACTGTGTGCCTATGATTTATTGGCTAATCGCCCGGGAGTTTTAGAAGCCTTGGCAGAGCGAGGGCACAAACTGGCAGCCCCCCCCATAGAAATGCGTGAGGGCACAGAGCTCGTGGACGATTTAGCGCGCGCCGGTATAAGACGAATGAACGCCGTAGAAGCTCAACCACATTTGCAGAAAATTGCAAGCATTTTCACCCCTACGGCAGAGCAAATGGCATGCAGTAATTTTGATGCAGCCCTATTAAGCGCAGCAGAGATTTTATGCCGAGTTGACCAAAACTACGCAGCAGAGGTGATTAACAACTCTTCTCTGTGGGCTCTTGTACCACGCATTCATCAACACACGCATGATGATGAACCTCACCACCATGTATCAGCAGCCACTCTCATTTACATCTTGAGAGATGTGAACGGCATATGTATAGACCGCAATAAAATCTTGCAGGTAATCAAACAAGCAGAGCAGATAAGAGACCACGATTTGGCAGCACATGCGGTTGAACTGCTGGGCAGAGACCCCGGGGCCGCACCCATTGTTACAGAGTTGCTCGAATCACCCGATATTGCCATACGAGCCGGCGCATGGGGCGCCAAGTTACAACTCGCCGGGTTACCACGCAGCACCAACGGAGAAGTCAAGAATTGGCTTGCCGCCCACGGCAGAGAGGCAGATACCCAACCCCTCCGCACGGCTCTTTTGGCAACCTCGTTAGATGAAATGTGGTTTGGACACATGAGCCCGGAACGCAAAGCAGAACTCATACAAGCCTTGCGCGATATCGGGGCCCCCGAATCAGCCATCATTGTCTATGGTGAATATGCCGACAACATGGATAACCCGGATAAACTTGATGAGCTGGAAGCCCTCGGCAAAGAGTGGAGCTATGAGCTGGAAATTGCCACGGCTAGATTCATTTTTCAACATGCAGACGATTTCCTGGCCCCGAATCAACAAAAGTAAGATTGACAAACAGGCAACAATAAGGTAAATTTGCCATAAAGGCATGCGCAATACAGTAACAACACTTCTTTTTCTCATCAGCCCCTTGGCACAAGGTAACAGCCCGGGGGAAGTTGTGCCTGCCGTTGCCGTGCTCAGCGAACAACAACAAACAGATTTAGAACTGCTGGCCGAAGCAGATAACTTTGACGGGGCATCTTCAAAGCAGCGTATTGAGGAACTGTTGAAACGCGGAGCCGACCCTAACACCGAGGACTCTGCGGGCGACACCCCTCTCTTGCTTTTATGCAGAACGATAGAGCATGATTACCGCTATCGGCACGAGCCCCACTTTGCGCAAGCTGTAAATGAGACGTTCGAACTGTTATTGAGACATGGGGCAAACGCCCTACATGAAAACCGCCTTGGTTGCAATGCCCTATTCTTTTTGCAAAGCAAACCGGAGCTTTTAGAAGCACTAAAGCAAAATAAGCTCATACCAAAAGATTTAGCCGTACGCATACCATACGACACCTTGGCCTTAATTCGCTACATGAAACTGCGTGTTCAGCAGGCAGAATTGACCATGCACGCCCCTTGTCGCCAATACCTCAGTCGTAAATACTGTGCCCCTGCTTATGAGCGTGTTGAAAACAAACTCACCACGTATCTTGAGAGTGAATCGGTAGAACGAATTCCGCAAGGAGCACCGGCAATATGCTTGGCCTTCATGCGCTTGGCTGCCCCGGAAAAAGCTAACTCGTATGTGGCCGATTTGGTCTATTGGGAGCACAGTGAGCATTTTATAGAAGACATACCGTTAATGGTTCTGCAAGCGCTGCACGACCTTAACTGGCAAGTAGATACAAATAAACTCAGCCAAGCACTCAAGAGACTGCAAGCGCTTCTCCCCAAAGAAGGAGAAGACATGATTTCCTGCAACTCGGCACGCCCCATAATTCTGATATTAGAGATGATGGCGCATCAAGATCCACAAAAGGTGTTGCCGTTGATTGAAGAATACAAGGCAAGCCGAGACCCCGAGCTGGCGTACCATGCCTATAAAATGCAGTTACGCCAAAACAACCTGTACAGCCCGGACCCCGCCGAGCTTGAAAAGGCATTCGGAATCGACCCATTCGCCCCTCAAACCACCAAGCTCACCGAGCAACAGCGAAAAATCTATGAGTGTGCCAAAGTAGACTTCGCCATGCGCCACTCCGACCTCAGCCACGTCAGTGCAGAAGAATTGGCAAGAGCTGAGCAGCATTTTCGCGAGATGGGGCTTACCCCTTATGCAGACACTATCGCAACCCTGTTGAGCGGCGGGGAACTGAGCAAAGAGCCATACGTGCACCAAGCTGCACACCGCAGGTACAAAGAATTAGTTTCACCGGCCCCCGGCGCCGTTCTCGCTCGTTACATACTGGAGCACCCCGAACACTTTCGTATTAAAAACAACCAATAACAAAACGGGAAAACATGCTCCGTAAGTTTACCTCGAAATGGCTGCTGACACCGTGGAAAATGAGTTGCATACTCTGCGCCACAGCACTTATCGCTTGTGTACCCATTCTCTTCCCGCTGAGTGAACACGAGTCAACGCAATGCGTCATACGAGGTGTATGCGGGTGGATTATTTTATTAAGCTTGATATGCTCTTTTGTTCAAGCCGGCTGTAGCGCGGTCCATTATTTTTTGAGGTTAAAAAACTTGCGCGCCATAGGACAAATATCAGCATACTTGCTGGTGTGGACAATCGGGGCGTTGATTTTCTCTCAGCTCGCGATAGAGGCAGATATACCCTCTCCCTACCCGAAAGAAGTAGAACGCGACAACGAAAAAAAAGACACTGTACATGAAGCAATCGACCAATTGAGAGGGCCCTCTACCCTGTGCACCTACCTTACCATTACAGAATCTGATGAGCACAGCAAAACACTGCAAACAGCCCCCAACCTACAAGCTTTGGAAAGAGAACACCCCGAGCTTTTGACCGAGTACCTCTCGACGGCTCCCAAATGGGCTCACACGGCAGCAGATGATACCTTTTACAGCAAACCCGGCCACGTGGTATTGGTAGCCCCATCAAACGGAGGCATCCCCGGCACCGTACACGCGGCATTTCGTACCATTTCAGCAGGCGAAGCCTTACCCGATGGATACTTGCAGATTTCCCCGGGAGCAGACCTCCCCGCAGAGGAGGCGACCGATAAAACCCAAATCCCCGATTTAGCATTAGATTTAGGGGGAAAGCGCTACCTTTTACTGGCATGGCGAGGGGCCAATAACCGAGAAAAAGCCTATACTGCCATCAATGCCGCCATACGTGAGTTGGATGCACAATTTGCCCCCTTGCTGGAAGACCCTACCCCGCAAGGCATACAATCACTCATACAAGGCCCGGAGTATATACATGCAACCCAACCGGAGCTTCTACTCTCTGAGCCCAGCTCACAGTTCGGCATATACCAAGCAGAGGTCTACACCAATCCCGGCAGGGCCGGCACGCTGATGCTGGTCATTCGAGACCGTGGCACCAATCAACCGCTGTTGATTTTTTCGCAGGCAGCTCGTTATTCATCAAACAAGGAACAGATGTTCAGGCACGACATTCCCCTGGCCTTACACGATAAGGAAGGGCACAGACGCTTGGGGCAGCATGCCGATATATTTGAAAAAGGGGCTCCGTTCTTTGCCATCAGCTTGGGCGAGTCCCACCGTTACTTTGAAATAACGGCAGAGGTACACTTCTCCCCCGTCGGCTCCTCGGGTGAACACACCGAACTTTTGTTGCAACGTCATTACAATGTTCAGGCCTTTGAAAAGACCGAAGTAGAACAACAGCCCAACACTCAACTTCCGCTCGATAGCCTCCCCTCTCCTCTCCCCGAGATTGACACGACTGATAATTTAGACTAATTACGATACTTGCATCTATTCTATACAAGAAGATTTCAAGCATGTTAAATTTATCTTGAAAACAGCTCTTGATTTCGCTAAAATACAAGCATGTCAGCAAAACGCTTTATTCTTAATGAGACGAGCTATCATGGCCATGGTGCCGTGAAAGAAATTGTTACCGAGGTAAAATCCCGCGGTTTCGCCAAGGCTTTGGTAGTAACCGATGCCGATTTGGTGAAATTCGGCGTAGTAGCGAAGGTGACCGAGCTTTTGGATGCCGCAGGCTGCGCCTACGAAATATACGACAAAGTAAAAGCCAACCCGAGTGTAGCCGTAGTAGAGGGCGGTGTAGCAGCCTTTAAGGCAGCCGAAGCCGACTACATGATTGCCATTGGCGGTGGCTCTCCGCAAGATACCGCCAAAGCCATCGGCATTATCATCAACAACCCCGAGTTTGCAGATGTTGTTTCGTTGGAAGGGCTTGCCCCCACCAAGAACAAGTGCGTACCCGTTATTGCCGTTGCCACCACCGCCGGCACAGCCGCCGAGACTACCATCAACTACGTCATCACCGATGAGGCCAAGCGTCGCAAGTTCGTTTGCGTGGACCCGCACGATATCCCCGTAGTTGCCGTAGTTGACCCCGACATGATGTCCTCCATGCCCCGAGGCCTCACCGCCGCTACCGGTATGGATGCCCTTACCCACGCCATTGAGGGGTACACTACCCTTGCCGCTTGGGAGCTGGCAGATACCCTCAACATCAAGGCTGTAGAGCTTATTGCCAAGAACCTGCGCGCCGCCGTAGAAAACGACCCCGATGGCCGAGAAGGCATGGCCCTGGGCCAGTATATGACCGGCATGGCATTCTCTAATGTAGGCTTGGGCGTGGTGCACGGTATGGCTCACCCGCTGAGCGCGTTCTACAACACCCCGCATGGTGTGGCCAATGCCGTATTGCTGCCCTATGTCATGGAGTACAACGCAGAATACACCGGCGAGAAATACCGTGAAATTGCTCGCGCTATGGGTGTAGCCGGTGTCGATTCCATGAGCCAAGAGGAATACCGCAAGGCCGCTATCGATGCCGTCAAACAACTCTCCATCGACGTCAAGATTCCGCAGACTCTCGCAGAAATAGGCGTGAAGGAAGAAGACTTGGAGGCGCTTACCGATGCCGCCATGGCCGATGTTTGCACCGGTGGCAACCCGCGTCCCTGCACATGGGAAGAGGTTTTGGCCGTGTATAAGACAGCATTCGGCAAATAATTTCTATTTTTAACGTCATTCAACAGGCAAGGCTACAGCGGTGGTCTTGCCTGTTCTTGATAAAACAGCTGTATTCAGCATCTTGAAAAAGCACAAAAATAACACCTATTATGCAACGCGTATTTTATACCACAGCAGCCATCGCAGCCATCGTAATGGCGACACCCTCTCACGGGGCAGAATGGATGACCGACTTTGAAGCAGCTAAAGCCAAAGCCAAGAAAGAAGGAAAAGCCATCTTGGTAGATTTCACCGGCTCGGACTGGTGTGGATGGTGCATACGCCTGCGCAGCTCAATTCTTGATACCCGCGCGTTCAGAGAATATGCTGAAGACAAGTTTGTGCTGATGGAGGTAGATGTGCCGAAAAACGTCAACAAAATTGGTGCTGAACTGCATGCTCGCAACCGTGAAATTGCGAATCGCTACCAAATCACAAACTATCCATCCGTATTGGTATTGGATGCCGATGGCGCGGTACTGGGTGGTTTTATCGGCGGTAGAGACACCATTGAGCACGTCATCTCCCCACTTAACGAGGCGCTGACCAACAAAGAAAAAGCAGCCAAAGCAAGAGAGCTTACCGGGGTCGCCCGCGCCACTGCACTTATGGAGGTATACACCTCGTTGAGACCCGAGCTCAAGCCCTATTTCCGCTCCATGAGAGACGAAATTTCGCTCTACGACCCCGATAATACCACCGGTATTCATACAGAAATTGATGATACCAATCGTCTCGAAAACTTAAAACAACAAATCAATGCTGCCGGCAATAATAGAAAACAAGCCCTGCAACATTTTGAAACAGCGTTAGAAGGGGCCTCCCCCGAATGTGCGGCCACCGTACGAGCCATGAGAATGGAGTACTTGGAGCGCGCCCAAAATTATCTGGTCATGACAGCGCGAACAGAAGCCGATGTACTGGAGCTCAAAGCCATCATGCTCTTGATTGCAGAATACTCCAACGCCGCAGAAGCAGCAGACCTGCGCCGAGAAATCGAAACTATGTTCGCCGACCCTGCAGCCGTACTGAAAACCCTGAAAGCAAAGCAGCAGGCGCAATAATGGAGAAACAGCTTCAATATACAGGGGTGGCCATTCTTACCGCACTCATCAGCTCGTGCGGGCCGTTACTCAGTGCGCCGGTTATGTCACTGGGTACAGCGTACGAGGGAGTCATGGTGGCTGAGCACATCCCCGGCAAATATGCCGAGCATTGCGACGTTCGCGACATTGCGGAATGTACCACCCCCGTATACAAGGTTGCGAACCAACATTATGTTGCCGGCAAAGCCGTTAGCCTGAGAGAAAGAAAGCTCCGGTATTGGCATGCGGCAGATATCCACCTTCACTGCAATTACACACGCACCTCAACCAACGAGCCCATCGCCTATTATCCCGTCATGCTCGCGAAAGACTCGGCGGGCAACACCTACTGCCAATTTGAACAAGATATCGCCCACCCGTTGACGACTTTGCCGGAACAGGCACGCAAGCCCGTCGGGTTCTATCCATTTAATAAAAGATACACATCCCATTGTGCATGTAACGGACACGCGCACAACGTAAAAATAACAAAAGATAGTCGACTGACCCCACATGCCCTTTACGCCTACCCGGCTGCAGCACTCCTCTTTGTCGGTGTAGACTTACCCTGTGGTATCGTCATCACTATCGTCGGACTCATCTATGGCTCCGTGGATGAAATGTTGGATTAAATAACACCATTATCATCATAAGCAATAATCCACACTTGACAACGCACGCGCGTGTGGTAGAATGTGCCCATGGAATACCAACAGCAAACAACCCTTCAGGCGCAGACGGCAGAACACATTGCCGACAACATCCGCACCTACTTCAACAAAGTATACACTTGGTTAGCCCTTTCCTTGGTCATATCCGCAGGTTTAGCCATTTATGTGGAGAATGACCTCAACCTGATGTACTCTTTAATGGAGCACTATTCGGCACTTTGTTTTGTACCTCTCGTCGTTGTGCTGATTATGTGCTTTGCCGCCAACAAGCTAACTTCGGGCGCACTCAAAGTGTTGATGATAGCATACTCTGCCGTGCAAGGCGCACTGCTCAGTCCGATTCTGCATATCTACACCAATGAGTCATTGGGAGTAACCTTTGCCTGCACGGCAGGCATGTTCGGAGCAATGGCTCTGTATGGCTTAACCACCAAGCGCAACCTCAGTGGTTTAGGACGCACGCTTATGATGATGCTCTTTGGTCTGATTATCGCTTCCATTGTCAACATTTTCGTTGGAGGCACCGCCTTGGAGCTTGGTATCAGTATTGCCGGCATCATCATTTTCGCGCTCTTTACGGCCTATGACTTCCAGCGTCTTCAGTATGAAGGCGCCACCATAGACGACAAAACACTCCGCGAGAAAGGTGCCATTTTCGGAGCGCTCAATCTCTACATCAACTTCTACTGTCTCTTCCTGTATCTGCTGCGTTTCCTCGGCGATAGAGAGTAATCTTCATATGGAGAACACCGAATACAATCTTACCGAGTTGGCTGTTACGGCAGCCAACTCGATTCTTTCGTCTCTGGGCTTTGATTTTGAACTGAGCACCGCTTCGGCAGAAGATGGAGTATGCGTCATGATAACCAGCCCGGATGCTCGCTTTCTCATTGGCGAAGAGGGCGATAGGCTCGATGACTTGCAATACCTCGTCAACCGCATGGTACAGGCAAAGTGGGCAGATGCCCCGCGCGTGCGAGTAGACTGCGACCAATACCGAGCCCGCAGCGAGGCAAAATTATTGAGACGTGCGAGAGCTCGCGCAGAGCGAGTACTGCAAACCGGGCAACCGCTGCTAATGGAGAAACTCAATGCCTACCAACGTCGTTTGGTACACAACGAACTGGCAAAAATAGAGGGCATTGCCACCGAATCCGAAGACACAGAATCGAGATTCAAACGCATCACCATCAGCCGAATCTCGCCGACATGCGAATAAAACGCGCCAGCCACGTTTTCGGCAAGCTGTTGCTCTGTGGGACGGCAGTGTCATTTTTTCATCAGCATTGCTCGGCTGACTCTTATCTCATTTATATAGGTGATGAGCAACAAAGAGATGAAGCCCGACAGGTTGTTCTCAACATCTTGCCCGAGAATACAGAAATCGAGGTAAAAGTATTGCCGAGAGAATGCCGAAACCGCAGCGAGGCGCAAACCCAAGCAGAGGCCATCTATGCCGGCGTTTGTGAATTGCCCTGTCTGGTCGTATCAGATGAAAAAGGGCCCTACGCCGCACTACGATTACACGGGCTTTCTGCCGAGCAGATAGAAACGGCAAAAAAACAAGCAGAAGCCCCCGAGCGCGAGCCACGAACGGCAGAGCAAGAATTTTCCGCAAGACTCTACCTGTTATGTGCATCGCTTAGTGTTGAAGACATTGATGACAAGACATTGGAGAAAATCGTAGCAGAATGCCGTGATTTGCTCAAACACCCCCTAGCTACGGAAGAGCAGCAGCAATTCATCGGCTACCGTTGCTTGTACCCCGCCCTGCTGCTGCAATACAGCCGTGGTTACACAGGTGCACATACTCCCTACACCGAGGCCAAATTGTTAGAGGCAATCGCCGCATTGGAGGCCGCCCGAGACCTGAACCGCGAATCAAAAATCGGCAAACAGGCATTCAACGAGAGAGAGCGCCTTCGCCGCGCCCGCAGAGAAGCCCGCAAGTATGAATAAACTCATTCTTCCCACCCATGAATGCCACCCCCTGCGTTACCTATCCATACGGCAGCATCACATGGAATAACGGAGCCTTTGATGTAGCTCACCATGCAAGCATGCCCATACGCTGCGAGTACTTAACGGATTACCAATCGCGCACAGGCTACCCGTCACACCATTTGTCGGGGGAATATGCCCTGCAACTGCTTCTGCCGGATGGCAGCATGGGGTTGAGCCCGCAACCGGTCTCAAGCCAAGCAGAAAACGGGCAGCTGAAGATAATGCTTGCAGACGCTCGTTACCCCGATATCGAGATTTGCCTTGTGGCACAATTATCAGAAGAAGGAGTTTATACTCAACAGGTCAGCATCCTCAATGGCACAAGGACACCGCTGCAAATTATACGTGGCTATTCCGCAAGCATTCAGCAACAGGCACGCAGCTATTATGCCGGCACGTTTCGTGGCGTATGGGCAGGCGAGCACATGCTGCAAGAAGAAGAAGTGAAGCGCGGCAACACCCTGAGCGCACAAGCTTGCACGGGCATTAAGGCAGCGCAAGAAGGCATACCGGCTATGCTGCTCTCACTCGATTCCCCCGCGCAAGAAGAAAGCGGAACTTGTTTGCTGGCATCCTTGTGTTGGAGTGGCAACTATACCATCAATTTCACCCACAATGCACAAGGTGTAGGATTTTTGGGACTGGGGCATGATTTTTCTCAAGCACCCTACACATTGGCAGCGGGACAACGGCTGGATTTACCCAAGGCGCTGATTCTTGCATCCCGGCACGGCAAAGGAGACGCCACCCGCCGACTGCACCGTTACCTGCGTCGCAGAGTAATCCCCCACGGCGAGCAAATACGGCGTACGCTGCTGAACAGCTGGGAAGGCGTGCATTTTGACATCAGTGAAAGAGCTTTGATGGAGATGATGGATGCCACCGCCGAGCTCGGCATCGACATGTTTGTGCTGGATGACGGATGGTTCGGCAAGCGAACGGACGACACAACCTCATTGGGCGACTGGCAGCCGGACACAGACCGCTTGCCACGCGGGCTCAAACCGCTCAACGATGCCACCGAAGAGCTCAACCTGAGTCTCGGAATCTGGATGGAGCCCGAAATGGTAAGCCCCCGAAGCGAGTTGTACCGGCGGCACCCCGAATGGGCCATTCATTTACCCGGCATTCCCCCCACACAACAACGGAACCAGTTAGTGCTCAACCTCGGTCTTACCGAGGTGCAAGACCACATCATCAAAAGCGTAGCAAATGTGTTGTACGCCTACCCTAACATCAGCTATGTTAAGTGGGATTGCAACCGCATGATAACCGATGCCGCGCACCCCAACCTCTATTTTGACTACATAGCAGCCTATTACCGCATCATGCACAACCTGCGCACGTTGTTCCCGGCTGTCACGTTTCAATGCTGCTCGGCAGGGGGCGGACGCATGGACCACGGCGCGGCCCAATACCACGAAGAGTTCTGGCTGAGCGATAACACCGATGCGTATGACCGCTTGCGCATGCAGTGGAGTGCCTCTCACCTGTTCCCGGCCAACGCAGTGGGGGCGCATGTTACCGTCAGCCCCAATCTGTACACGGGGCGCAGCACCTCGCTCAAGTTCCGCTTCGATGTTGCCCTGGCAGGCAGACTCGGATTCGAGCTCGACCCACGCCACCTGAGCGAACAAGACGCCACGGAAATTCAGCAACGTCTGCGACTGTACCGCAGGCTCGCCCCGCTAACCCAACTGGGGGATTTGTACCGCTTAGTTTCCCCCTACGAAAGCACAGACTGCGCCCTGCTTTACACAGATGGCAAGCATGCGCTGCTGCTGGCCTACACCACAGAGCGCGCCTTTACCGACCAATGCACCCATATTCTGTTGCGAGGCATAGATGAAAATGCCACGTACCACATAGAAGAATTAATGCCTGACACAACCGGCTACCATTGCCCTGCTAATCAGACAGAAATGAGTGGACAAGAGCTCATGTACCGGGGATTACCCTTGCGATGGAACCGCCCGTTGCAATCTGCCGTCATCTTACTTACCCCTTGCAGATGAACGCCACCCTCCCCATAGAAGCCCTCAGAGACGAGGTGATGCAAGCCGTAAAGGCCCCGGGATTCTGCGTACTGCTGAGCGCTCCCACGGGCAGCGGCAAATCGACTCGCATACCCCGCATGTTGTTAGATGCCGGTGTGGGAGAAAGAGGCACCATCATCGTCGTGCAGCCCCGCAGGCTGGCCGCCCGATTATTGGCCGGATTCGTGGCTCGTCAGTTTCCGTGTAAATTGGGGGATGAGGTGGGATACTGCGTGCGGTTCGACTCCCGATACAATGCCAATACACGCATTCTCTTCATGACGGATGGACTTTTGGAACGCCGTCTCACCGAAGACCCTGAGTTGCAAGGCGTGAGCGCAATTATTTTTGACGAAGTGCACGAGCGCCGCCTGTCGGGCGATTTGTGTTTAGCCCGCGCCATAGAGCTGCAACGCAGCACCCGCAAAGACTTGGGTGTATTTGTCATGTCGGCCACGCTCGAGCTGGACAAATTGCAAGACTACCTGCCGCAAGCCACCATACTGCGAGCCGAGGGGCGCCTGTACCCGGTAGAAATAAGCTATATGCCCCCCGTGCCCGTACGCGACAACCGAGGCTACGTCAACGCCCCGCCCGTGTGGGAGCAATGTGCTGCTGCCGTTCGTCAATTAACGGAATCAACAGAGGGAGATATACTTGTCTTTTTACCGGGTGCGTATGAGATTCGGCGTACGGTGGAGATTCTGGAAAACGTGAGTTGGATGAGAGGGCGAGAGGTATATGCCCTGCATGGTCAACTCACCCCCGAGGCTCAAGCTCTGGCTGTAGAAAAAGGCGACTGCCCCCGCGTCATTGTATCCACCAACATTGCAGAAACCTCCCTCACTATTGAAGGCGTACGGGCCGTAGTTGACAGCGGAACCGCTCGAGAAGCACGGTGGGACCCCATGCGTGGGCTTTCTACCTTGCATGTGGTGCCTATCTCTCGCGCACAGGCAGACCAGCGCACCGGGCGTGCCGGGCGACTCGGTCCGGGTAAATGTATACGGTTATGGAGCGAGGCAGACCACCGTCGGCGCGCAGCATTCCCGGCACCCGAGGTACACCGGGCCGACATATCAGCGGCATTTCTTAATTTGCTGTCATGGGGAGCCATCGGGCAAGAAGGTCTACGCCACTTCTCATGGCCGGATGCCCCCACGGAAAACCAATTTACGCAAGCGTGGCAATTGTTAGTTAACTTGGGGGCAGTCTCAGAGAATGGAGAACTGACGAGCGTTGGCAAAAAAATGATGCGCTATCCCCTGCCCCCGGTAACAGCTCGCATGCTGGTAGCCGGGCAAGATAACCACTGCGAAGCAGAGATGGCAGCCATTGCTGCGTTGATTCAAAGCGAAAGCATCGCCCTGAATAGCGGGTTGCATGATTCCCTGCGACTTGACGATGACTTTACGGATTTTCAGGCAGAATGGCGTGCTTTGGAGCGTGCCGAGCAACTGCGCGGAGACACTGCAGCCTGCACAGCATTGGGCATTATGGCACGCGCAGCAAAAGAGATTCGGGCTGCGTATCAACAACTCTCGGGGCGCCGCACAACTCCCGATTTTGCCACGCATCGTCAGGGGATTATTCGCGCCTTACTGGCAGCTTATCCGGATAATGTAGCTGCCCGTAACAGCACAGCCACCCACACGGCGCGCCTCACCCGACGGCGCAGCGGTAAATTAACACCCGGTGTTGCCCTTTTCCCGCAAACAGAACTTGTGCTGGCGGCGGAAATTGCAGAAATCGGCGGCAAAAACGTAGAAACCCGCATCTCTCGCTGCACATTGATAGACAGCGCAGATTTAGCCACTCACGAGGATGATATTGCCGTGTATGACTCACCCCGTAAACGCGTACTCAATTACCACCGTATTCTTTACCGCGACTTGGTGCTCAACGAAAAAGAAACCGGGGATGCGCCCCCCGATGCAGCCGCCCCCTTATTGGCAGACCAAGTAGTACGCGGCAATTTGCGCTTGGAGGGGTGGGATGGCCATGTTCTGCAATGGATCAATCGCCTGACTTGCCTGCGCCAAGCCATGCCCGAGCTTGAGATGCCCGAATTCGGCGAAGAAGACCGATTGGTCACCATCACCATGATATGCGAAGGAGCCGTGTGCTACAAAGACATTGCAACACGCCCCGTGCTGCCCATTTTGCAAGAGTGGCTCTCCCCTTGGCAAAAAGAGTGCCTTAATCGCTATGCCCCCAAAGCCATTAAATTATCCAATGGCCGAGAGGTCAAGCTCTTGTACCGAGAAGACGGCACTCCCACCTTCGGGCTCAAATGCCAGCTTCTTTTCGGCGTTGCAGAAACACCAACCATTGCAGATGGCCGCATTAAGTGTCTGGTAGAAATTCTCGCGCCCAACCAACGCCCCTACCAGCTTACCTCAGACCTCTCCTCGTTCTGGAAAAACGGCTATCCTCAAATGAAAAAAGACCTGGCCGGTCGTTACCCCAAACACCATTGGCCCAGCGAAGCCCCCCTTTAATATGAAAAACACACTCCTATTCAGCATCTTATTTGCGCCGCTCTGCCTCGCAAGCGAGCCGCAAACACCCTTGATTTACGACGAAGATTGCTTCGTGAATACAGAATTGCGCTGCCCCGCGCCCGATGGCCGTGCCGAATTAGTATACCGTGGGATTCGCCACCGCGAACGGACCGAAATCTCAGTTGCCAAAGAGATTGTAATCATCATGAAAGACGGGCGAGAAATCACCCTCACTCCGCTTTTCTGCCCATCGTCCATCTACCACGAAAATATCATCAAACAACCGTGGTCGCCCGATGGTAAATGGCTGGTAATACCCACGGGGAGATTCAATTATGCGTTCTGCCCGGTTGCCGCATTATCCGATACCTCCATCAGCGGCGCAAACCTCAAAAAACTTTCTGTGACTGAAGAATACACCAACCTTCTCGGCAAAGAAGAGGATGGCACCCTCATTACCGAAACAAGACAAACACGTTTTGCCTTGAGTGGCGGACAATGGGAAGAAGATGGCACATTCAGCTTCCGCGCCGGATTATCCGGTTACCAGGCCCCCTACTCTGCTACCGTTTCAGAACAAGGGGTATCCTACAAGCAAACAGGCGACATGATTAAAGTTTACCCGAAACGATGAAAACACTCCCTCTCATTCTTGCAACAGCAGCATCGCTTGCAAGTGTCTCTTGCTTGCAGCAAATGCAACAGAACTCAGCATCTGAAGTTATCAACGGAGTTAACATTCCGCATCAGGCAACGGATTTACAGCGAGCCATCATTCATAAAAACACACAAGAAGTTATCGAGCTTTTGAATGATGGCGCCGACCCCAACGAAACGTATTCTACGCCCGAGTTGCCCGAGTTCTCCTCTCCTTTGTATTATGCCCTTGAAGTCTGTGACGGAGATACCACCATCATCACCGCCTTATTGAAGGCGGGAGCACGGATTCACGATGTTGAGTTCCAAAAAGCGGTGAGGGTGGGCTACCCTCAATGTATACAAGCCTTGCTCGATGCCGGGGCAAAGATACCCCCACCCGACTCGTATTTCGGCAACATTTTCAACTACATTGAGATATACAGCAAAGAGCCGCTTGCCTGTGCTGAACTTTTGCTGAAATCCGGCGCCAAAGTAACCGATAAAGCCCCGAATTCCTCGAAAAGCGCCCTGCACCATGTTACGGATGGCGGGCACCCCGACATGGTGGCATTTTTCGTTAAACACGGATTGGATGTTAACGCACAAGATGATGAGGGCAATACACCGTTAATGGATGAATTTTGCAAATTTCCCGAAATCATCCGCGCGTTGATAAAAGCAGGTGCCAACCCTAATATTCGTAACAACAAAGGCGAAAATGCTGTTATGTACTATATTGCACACATGTGCACCACCGGTGGCTGGGAAACCCTACCCGACGGTTCTATTCTTCACTGGGACGGCGCGGAAATCAATAAAGGGGCACTACAGGAAGTCATTGCCGGGGGCGGCAATGTCAATATGAAAGACAA
This sequence comes from Akkermansiaceae bacterium, assembly GCA_015062055.1. GTDB lineage: Bacteria > Verrucomicrobiota > Verrucomicrobiia > Verrucomicrobiales > Akkermansiaceae > Akkermansia. Next base: position 35,399 of record SUVK01000005.1, on the reverse strand, counting down.
AGAGGGCAATCGCCCCTTAGATCTTTGTCCTCCATCAGAAAAAGAAGTTAAAGAAATGCTCAAGAAAGCCGGAGCCGAATACAGCAATTAAGAGGCATCGGCATTTCTCGCTTGAGAAAACGCAGGGGGTGTGCTATCATGGTGCGCCCGCTGATAGCGCGCGGTATATATGGCAGAAAAATTCGACATCAACAGCTTAAATGCGGCCCAAAAGCAAGCCGTTCAAACACTGCATGGGCCGGTGCTGATATTGGCGGGAGCCGGCACCGGCAAAACGCGCACAGTTACATGCCGCATTGCCAACATGATTGCACAAGGGGCCAACCCGGCGGGTATCTTGGCCCTTACCTTTACCAACAAAGCAGCCAACGAAATGGCAGACCGTGTGGCGGGGCTTGTAGACCGCAAAGCTGCACGCAAAATGACGGTTTGCACATTCCATTCTCTCTGCGTGCGCATTTTGCGGCAAGACATCGGCAGACTCGGCTACAAAGAAAACTTCTCCATTTACACCGGCAGCGACCAAAATGGGCTACTCAAACGCCTTATCATGGAGTACGGTGCCCGCCGCGAAAAACTGGAGCCCGCGCAAGTAATTGCCGAATACTCCCGCGTGCGCAATCAGGGGCTTGACTACAAGGCGATAGAAGACTCTCTCATCTCGGCCGTGGCAGGCGCCTACCAGCGCGAACTGAAAGCCCAAAACGCCGTAGACTTTGATGACTTGCTCATCCTTACAGAGCGATTATTGCGCTGTTACCCCGATGTGCACGACAAATGGAACCGCCGTTTTACTTTTATCACGGTAGACGAGTTTCAAGACACCAACTCATTGCAGATGAGCTTACTGCGCCAGCTGGTAGGCCCCGAGCATAATGTGTGCGTGGTGGGCGATGACGACCAGTCCATCTATGGCTGGCGAGGGGCTCAAATATCGAACATCCTCGACTTCGAGAGCTTCTTCCCCAACCCCACCGTCATTAAACTCGAGGAAAACTACCGCTGCACCAAACAAGTGCTGGATTGCGCCAATATCGTGATTCGCAACAATGCCGGACGCAGAGAAAAAACGCTTCGCACCAACAAAGAAGGCAAATACCCCGTGCGACTGCTGGCCATGCCCGGCCCCGAAGATGAGGCGGAGTTTATAGCCGACGAAATCGAGCAGCTGCGTGTGCGCGAAAAATTACCATGGGAGGCCTTTGCCGTGCTTTTTCGCGCCAATGCCCAAAGTCGCGCATTAGAAATGGCCCTGCGAGAGCACCACATACCCTACCGCATGGTCGGCACCAAAAGCTTTTTCGACCGCAGAGAGGTAAAAGACCTCATCAGTTACCTACAGCTGATGGATAATCCCGATGCAGATTTACACCTGCTGCGTGTGCTCAACACCCCGCCGCGCGGTATCAGCCCCAACACGGCCACCTTTGCCATTGATTGGAGCCGCGAAAATAAGAAAAGCATTTGGGCCACTCTGCTGGATTTGTCGTTCCTAGCAGAGTGCTCTACACGCTCGCAAAACAGCATCAATGCCTTCACCGAGCTGGTAACGCGATATGGCACCGAGTTTGCCGAAAGTGAACGCTCTTTTGAAGACATCCTCAGCGACTTCCTCAAAGAAACAGAGTACGAGGAATATATCTCTCGCAACTGCAAGACCGAGGAAGAAAAAAATCGCCGCCAATCAGCCATTGACGATATTAAAGGTGCCCTGCGCCAGTTCTGGCTGCCGGGGGCAAAACTCACGGACTTTCTCTCGAAAATCAACTTGGACAACGACCGCGATGACGACGACATCGAGTCAAAAAGCGGGGTTTGCCTCATTACCATGCACGCCGCCAAAGGCTTGGAGTTTCCACACGTGTACATTGTCGGTGTAGAAGATGGGCTGCTGCCGCACACACGCTCGGTAGACGAAGGCAATTTAGATGAAGAGAGGCGGCTTTTCTACGTAGGCATTACGCGTGCCCGAGAGCGTCTTACCATGACCTACTGTGCCAAGCGCACTCGCTATGGAGCCGAAGAACGCTGCAAGCCCTCTTGCTTTATCATGGAGATACCGAACAGGCTATACGAGTTCGTAGACTACGATGAACTCATGAAAACGCCCCTGAGCGAAGAAGATTGTGCCGAGGCAATTTCTTCTTTCCGCTCCTTGCTTGATGATTAAGGCGCGGCTCAACGGCTGAGCCCAAAGCAGCTATTATTCCTCGTCATCGGGCATATCGACCGCACCTTCGGCAAAAAGCTCGTAGGCGATAGAATCTGTAATGAGCACATCGGCAAACTCACCTACGGGCAAGGCGGGGTCTACATGGATGGTGCCGTCAACATCGGGCGCATCCCACGGTCCGCGAGCAATGCCGGGCGCATCTACCAGCACACGGAGGGTTTGCCCAACACACTCTTGACCAATCTCATCTGCAATACCGGCCAAAATCATGGACAGCTCGTTAGCTCGGCGTTTGCGGGTGGCGTGGTGTACTTGGTTTTTCATCTTGGCCGCTAAAGAACCCTCTTCTTTAGAATAAGGGAATACCCCTGCCCGCTCAAAACGGAACTCGCGGATAAAGTCTCGCAGCTCGGCGTGGTCTTCTTCATTTTCACCGGGCAAACCGCTGATAAAGGTGGTGCGCAGACCAATGCCGGGCACAGCAGCGCGAAGATCGCGTATGAGATTGCGAATATAGTCGCCGTCGGTCTTACGGCGTTGTTCTTCAAGAATATGGGCAGCTATGTGCTGCAAGGGTATGTCTACATATTTCACCACCTTATCGCAGGTGGCAAATACATCGATAAGCTCTTGGCTCCAATGGGCGGGGTGGGTATAAAGCACACGCACCCAAAACTCCCCCGGCAGGGCATTAATCTCTCGCAGCAGGGTTGCCAATGATTCGCCACGGGCGGAGTCTACCCCGCTGGTCTTGGTGGCACCGCCCTCCCATTTATCCATACCGTAATAGGTTGTGTCCTGGGCTATGAGGTTAATCTCCTTTACCCCGGCCTCTACCAAGGCGCGCACCTCGCGCATGATGCTTGCTTGCGGGCGACTGCGGTGCCCGCCACGTATGCGCGGTATCACGCAATAGGCACAGGCGTGGTTGCACCCCTCGGCAATCTTGACATAGGCAAAATGCTTACCTGTCAAGCGGTAGCGAGTATCGCCGAAATCCGGCATCAGTTTGGAAACCTTGGTACTGTACACCTTCTCACCCGTTCCGCTCATCGTGGCATTGACAATTTCCACCACGTCAAGCACTTTGTCTACGCCGATAAAACAGTCCACCTCGGGCATCAGCTTCACAAGGTCGTTGGCATAGCGTTGGGAAAGACACCCCGCTACCAAAATCTTTTGCTCGGTGGGGGCTTCGCCCTCGTCGCGGGCGCGGGTAGCAGCAAAAATGGTATCAATGGCCTCTTGCTTGGCGGGGTCAATGAAGGCGCAGGTGTTAATGATAAGCGCCTCTGCCCGGTCGGGCTCCACCTTGGTAAAACCGGCCCCCAAAAGACGGTCAGCCATCACCTCAGAATCCACCAGATTCTTGGCACAGCCCAATGAAATGATTGCAAAACTTGCTGCCATGGCCGTAGCCTAGCATATTTTCCCCTGTTTGAAAAGCGTAAAGTATGCTTCTTCCCCCCGTAAAACTCACCATTTTTCTGCGTAACGCACACACGAGAACATATAAAAGAAGTCTTTGAGCGCCGGCAATTTCTCAAAAAACGGCTGCAAAGCAGCGTGGCGTTTCATGAAGGTCGCTTTTCGTGCGTCATCAGCTCCCCCCACCACTTCTGCAATCAGTCGCGGCTTTTCAGATTTGTAGGCAGCGCATCTGTACGCGCACGCCAACGCCCCTATTCGAAGGCGGTCCGCCTCGCCCCCTTGTAAAAGATAATCCAATACCGGAGCCAACTCATTTAAGCGCTTAATGCAAGCCTCGTCATCGCTCAAGAGACAGGCTGCCGTAAATTCTTCAAAAAAATTGTAGGCCGTTTTGTAATCCTTGGCAATGCGGCAATCTAACAATCTGCGGGGCACGGGCAGATAATCCACCCCACCGAATAGCGAGAGCAGCTCCAACAATGCGTCCACATGCTCTTGAGAGGTTGACGAGCGCTGTAATTTACGTAAGATGATGTCACTCAACTCGGCCACTATTTCCAAACCCAAGTGTTCAGGGTAGATAAGGTCTTTTCCATGAGTACTCCTATAGGTATCTTTCACCCAATCGGCTTGCCATGCTATGGCATCTGCCAGCAGGCAAAGTCGGCGCAATTCATCAGGGGGCAAGGCCCGCAAACGGGCGCATATGGGGCGCAGCTCTTCCGTGGCGCCTTTCAAACGTTCGACAATATCTGCCTCAGATAGCCTACATGACTGAGTCCCCCGGCCTTCATAATGGTCATAAGCTGAGGCGATGCGAGTCAGCACGGCCAACACAGCCTGCACATCGGCCAAATGTGCCTGCATGGGGGTGGGTTGTTCGGGCTGATAATCTGTTATAAGCTCATCAGGCAAGTCGCAAGAAAACGGCTCCTCTGCTGTAGCGTTACAACAAATAGTTGCCATCAAAGTATACAATAACGGGGCTGCTCTCATGCAGCAAACCATACCACAGTATCTTCCCTATGACAATGCAATTTTTTGACACGGTTCCCTTTTTTGCCTGTTTTTGAGAAAATGGCAACGGCTCGTGGTCAGCATTCGTATATGAAAAGCTCTACAGAAAATGACCCCATCAGCATATTTGGCTCGGGAGATGTCGCTAAGCCCTTGCCCGGCAAGCAGTTTCCGCATTCTCCCATGCATGCTCAAGAATGTTACCAGCTCATTCGCGATGAATTGATGCTGGACGGTAACGCCCGTCAAAACCTAGCCACCTTCTGCCAAACTTGGGATGACGAGCAGGTACATAAGCTCATGGATTTGAGCATCAGCAAAAATATGATTGATAAGGATGAATACCCGCAGTGCGCAGAAATTGAGCAGCGTTGTGTGCGGATGATTGCCGACCTCTGGAATGCACCCGACCTCAACAACGTCATCGGCTGCTCGACCATTGGCTCGAGCGAGGCCTGCATGCTGGGTGGTATGGCAGCCCTGCACCGTTGGCGCGCGCGCCGCAAAAAGGAAGGCAAACCAACCGACAAACCGAACCTCGTATGCGGCCCCGTGCAAATATGCTGGCACAAGTTCTGCCGCTATTGGGATGTCGAAATACGCGAAGTACCCATGGCGCATGGTCGCTATTGTATGGATGAAGCAGAAATGCTGAAACGTGTAGATGAAAACACCATTTGCGTGGTGCCCACATTTGGTGTTACCTACACCGGTCAATACGAGTTTCCCGAGCCTATTTGCCAAGCACTCGATAAATTGGCAGCCACGGGCGGGCCGGATGTCGATGTGCACGTGGATGCCGCCAGCGGCGGTTTCTTGGCCCCTTTCCTGGCACCGGAGATTCGCTTCGACTTCCGATTACCGCGTATAAAATCCATCAGCTCGAGTGGTCACAAATACGGTTTAGCACCGGTGGGATGCGGCTGGGTGCTTTGGCGAACCGTGGCCGACATGCCGCAAGAGCTCTGCTTTGCCGTTAATTATTTGGGTGGCAGCATACCCACCATTGCTCTTAATTTCTCGCGGCCCGCGGGGCAAGTCATTTCGCAATACTACACCTTTGTGCATTTGGGCAGAGAGGGTTACAAGCGTGTGCACCAAGCAGCCTACGATGTCGCAGCCTATTTGCACAAAAAAATCGCCAAGCTCGGCAAGTTTGAGTTCATTGCCACGGGCAACCCGCAAACCGACATTCCGGCCGTATGCTTCTATATGAAAAAAGGGTATGAGCCCGGCTACAATCTCTACGAGCTGTCGGACCGCCTGCGCACACGCGGTTGGCAGGTTCCGGCGTTCAGCCTGCCCGCAAATGTTGAGGATATCGTCGTGATGCGCGTGATGGTGCGCCGTGGTGTTACCATGGATTTAGCAGACTTATTGCTGCATGATATGGAGCGCAGCATGGCGTTTTTGAGCAAACATAAGCCCGAGGTGCATACCAACGAAAAAGAAGCCACCGTTTTTAAGCACACTTGATACGGCCTCGGCAGCAATCAACAGTACAGAATACGGCACCTGCAAAATCGCAGATGCCGTATCTTATTGTCAGTTGATGATGAGAAACGCATCAGAAGGACCAAGAGGCGCCCACATTGACACGGTGCTCGTTAGAATCCTCCATGGCGCTGTAGCTGTAGTTGACAGAGGCAGACCATCTGGAGTTGAAGCGATAGGTGGCACCCAACTCAATCTCGACACCGCTGCGGCCCGGGTTGCAGATACCACCGCTGACGCCGTTCATGCGAATGACCGGGTCGTGGCGCACCATGTCGTTGAAGTAGGTGATTTCACCATTGAGTACCAAGCGCTCGCAACCGGCACTGAGTATGGAGCCGGTCTTGGCATCGGTAATGGCAGGCATACCCCACAGCACATAGCTGGCACCCACACCAAGCTCGCCACGCAGATTCTGAATAGAACCTGTCTCTACTCCGTTTACGGTGGCGGAATCTGTAGCAAAGTACTCAAGACCAACAAAGCCGTTGACGCCTAAGCGGTCGGACACCATGTGGTTGCGGCTTACACGTGCATTGATTTGCACGCTGTCCTGGTCCCAATCCATTCCGTTGAACGAAGAATCGGTAGCACCGTAGGCCAAGGTCCAATCCATGGTCCAAGAATCGTTGACGGAGATTTGCTTGAGGACATGCTCGCCATAAACGGCGGCATAGTAGCCTTCTTGGTCAACCTTGCCGAGTCCGGTGGGAGTCACATCGCCCTCCACATAACCGAATGCTACGCCGAGCAAGTGTTTCGGGCTGATATGCATATCGGCACCCAAAACTGCACCGGTCACGTTAACATCCGTACCGTACAAATCATTATGTCCGGCCAAGATGCTGAACCAAGCCGTACCACGGCCATCGGCAAAGCAAGCGGTATTGTTGCGCTGTCCATGCACGGCATCGGTAAAGGCTCGGGAGGCAGTGGCAATACCCCAGTTAGCGAAACCAAGGCCATCGGCAATCTCTCTCTTATATTTGAGCGTCAGCACAAGGCTGTTGCCCACCTGCTCAAGCATAACGTCCTCGTCCACATAGTCAAGCACAACCTCGTCGGCGGACAACTCTTCGTCGGCGCTTACAAGCGTATCGCCGGCTTGGTAGTCACCCTCAAGCTTAAGCGTGGTTACACCTTGGAGGGTGATGTTGCCGCTTACACTCAGGGCCTTGCCATTGTACAGGGCGATGATACCATCTTCGTTGAGGGTAAGGTCGCCATCAATAGTAGCATCGGCATCAGTCTTCACCTCTACTTCATCCACGGTCAATGAGATACCGCTTACCTTACCGGCCCCGCTCAGCAGAAGAGCATGAGCCGTGGTGGGATCGGTGAGCGTCAAGTCGCCCGATACATCCAAATCACCGGCGAATGCACCGGTCCCCTTAAGTGTGCAGCCGATCACCTTGATATCGTTGGTAACAGCCATACCCTTGAGGTCGAGTGTACCGCCATTGGTTAATTCGATTGCCTCCGTACCCAAGCTGTCGGCTGCACCGATTTCGAGCACACCGCCGTCAATCGTGGTACCACCGCTGTAGGTGTTGCTGCCGGAGATTGTGGTGGTATCGCTACCGGTGACGGTTACGGAAGAATCGCCGGCAATCGTAGCACTGATGATGCCGCCTGCGGCCTCAATGGTGGTATCGGTAAGAGAGCCGGTCACATCGGCATCGGCCGTAGTTTTCAGCGTACCGGCCGTGGCAACTACGTCGATGGCGGAGTCGGCGGTCAACTCACCCGTTGCCTCGGTCATTTCCACCGTTACATCGCTGATGCCGGCTGCATCGAGAATGTCGGATGAGTTCACCTTGCTGCCCTCGCCCTCGGTTCGTATGTAGTAGACATCATATATGGGCTCATCTACCCCGGCCAACCCGGAATCGGCAAGCTCGTATGTTGTGCCATCAATTTCTACGGTGGTGCCGGGTACCACCGTCAGAGAACCGGTGGTCGCATCATTATTTACAATGAGCAAGCCGGTGCATGCCTCGCGGTAGAAGCCGTTACCATCGGCATCTTCTACACCTTCTGTGGTAATGTAAGCAGCCTCAACGTCAACAACATCAGGCGTGAAATCGGCCTTGAAAGCACCCTGCATAGTGAGGGAGCCTCCATTATCTATCTCATCCGGCAACACAGCCTTAACACCTTCTTCTGCCACCAAAGCGGCTTCACCCTCGGTGCTCACGGGGCCATCACCCAAGGCGTTTTCATGGGCGATAGTTACCTCTACCCCGTCAATCTTTGTACCAAGGGTGTGAGAGTTATTACCGCTGAGGGTGATATCGTTTTCAGAGATAGCCAAACCGGTTTTATATTCCGTAATATCAGCGAAGCTTCTGTCTTCTTCGCCACCTTGGGTGAGCTTTACCCACGGGTCGTACTCGAGCACACCGCTCAGCACAACATTGCCGGTGGCATCATTGCCCCACTTTACGTCTTTAAGGGTAAAATGCTCGCTTGCCAACCCGGCTATATCGCCTGCTACAAAATTGCAAGAGAAACTGTCGGTGTTAACAGATGAACCATCGGCTACCGTGGCTACCAATACGTCGGTAAACGTAATCTGCTTAACGCCGTCTACCTCGGTCGTCGTAAGTGTATCAAAATACGCCGCTGTAAAGCCTACGCCGAAGGTGCTGCCCGAGCCCATGGTCCACGAGGTCACGGTGTTGGTATCACTGGCTGCGGCCCCTATATTGAGCGCAGCCTTGCTACCATCGAGTGTCGCATTCAATGTACCTCCGGAGGTCACGGTGAGGGAACCGGCTTCGGTACCGGCAGTCCCGGTACCCACGGTGATGACACCGTTGTTATCGATTGTTGACCCGGAGCTTACATCCAAAGTTGTGGTGGTAAGCGAGGTGCCGGCATCCAGCTTCAGCTGAGATTGAGCACCTATCTCAGTTGATACGGCGGAGATAGCCGGGGTAACACCATCTCGGCTGTAAAGATGCAGGGTGCCGCTACCGGTTTGGCTGATGTTATACTTGCCGGTTGCAGCATACGTTGTCGGATAATTCTTGACGCCGGAATAGGTGTGTTGCTTATTACCACCACCCAATGTAATAGTACCGGAGCCACTTTGGTTGATGTTGATAACACCTTTGGCGTCGATGGCAGCACCGTAATTCAAAGTAATGGAGCCACTACCGCTCTGGTTAATATCAAATGTTACGGCACCACTGCCCTTAATCTGACCAATGCTCAGAGAAGCATTGCCGCTTTGCGTTATCGTGTTGGTATCCGTGCCCGTAAATTGCAGGTAATCGCGGAAAGTCATCGTACCACCACTCTGGTTAATGGTCATGCCCGATTTGGCATACGAATAACCGATTGCTTGGAAGGAACCGCTATCCTGTGTTATGGTAATGGCTTGGTTAGAAGAGCCGAACACATTGACAATGTGAGACGTTGTCGTATTATTGTGTTTGCCGTGCGTGCGCCCCATGTCGACCTTGCCGTCGTTCTTTATCGTAAGGCTGTTGGCAATTTTTACAGCTTTGAACGATGTGGGATCACTGGCGGTAAGCGCGCTGAAAGAGCTGTTACCGCTGTATTGATCTTTATGGAATGACACGTTGCCCCCATTCACCTCCAAATCGTCAATGATGGCTGCTGTGGCTTGTAAATGCGTGCCCGTGCCGGTGCCGTTTACCACTACTTTATCCGCCTTAAGTGCAGAATAGTGGTCGGTGTACGAGCTTGCCGTGCCTTTCGTAGTAACATTTCCCGCTGCGTCTACCTTGTCGGTTCGGGTCTGTACCTTGTACTGACCGCCGATGGCAACTTGGGCTGTCCCGTTGATCGTAAGCGTTCCGTTTACGGTCAACATATTAGAAAACTCATTGTTACCCGTGTATTCGTTATATGTATTTACGACGGTGTTAGTGTCTTTGTCCCTTTGGGTCACTTTAACGACAAAACAACCATCGCCGTTATCGTACTGTACCAAGTTGAGGGAGGAATCAAAATGACCCAGCTTGTCGCCACTGTTCAGCGTTAAGTCTCCGTCATATTCCACCATGCCGTCTTTCGGATGCACGGTCGCAATCCCGCCCCCGACTTCCCAATATTTGTAGTCGGCACCTTCCGGCGCTACATTGGTTAAGGTAGCACCCATTGTGGGTACTGCTAAGGCAGCCATTACTGCCACTAACAGCATTTTTGGTAAATGTAATTTCATAGTTCTGTAGTTCTATTGGTTAGGAGTATATTAAAGAAGTTGTAATACCCTATAACTTTAAACCCTTACCCGCCTGTTGTAAAGCACAAAATCACTTATATAACAATTTTATGCCCAAATTCGCAAATAAAAAATAAAATCCGCCCCTTGTTCACGTTCAATGCGAACTGTCATTTTTCTCAAACAAACTATTCGCGCTGCATTTTAACTTCATTTTGTTACTTTAGCACTTGACTTTTACACGAAATGATGTAGACTTGAGCGCGTTGGTACCTGTGTATGATGTGTTGTACTTGTATCAGCATCCGGAAATAATCACAATCTAACATGAAAAAGATTTTCTCATCCATACTACTCCTCTGCGCTGCACCGGCGGTAACAGCGGCTACCATTTCGCAAGATTCCTATGAGTACCCCGGAAGTGGGCAATCAATTGAATTGGGCGACGACATTCTCGGCAATAAAGGGTCGTTTTCCATTACCTATGATCTAGTAGACGTTAACTTGAATGATATCGTAACCAATGGTGGCACCTTTTTCGCTCTTAACGTAACGGATGAAAACGGAACGAAAGGAAATATCACAATCGGCTATAGCTCCGCGTTAGGGTTCTACTCCACTGGTTTGGGGGGCATGCAATTCGGCTCCACGGTCCCTTATATTCCGATTAGTACACCATTCGTGTTTCAGTACGATTCTTCCGATAAAACATTTTCTTTCTCATACTATCACGAATATGACAGCGATGTGAACCCGCATGACTTAACGGAGCTTCTTTCGTTCAGCATAGGAGAAGACAACATCTTTGAGCGAGGCATAGCAACGGGTAATTTCACTATCACCCTGCCCCAAGGCGAGGCCGACAACATCAAAACGTGGAGCGGCGCTGCTACCGCTGATGATATTGCTGCAGCTAAGTCCATCCCCGAGCCCGCAACGGCTACGCTTTCTTTACTTGCACTCTGTGGTCTTGCTGCACGTCGCCACCGACGTTAACATATTGCGAGACTCAGACCAAATGAATCGTTTAGGGGGGGCTTTCGCTTCCCCACACACCGCCGTGTGTGCTTTTATGGCATACGGCGGTTTCCCATTGCCCTGTTTGTTTCATGCATTCGCCTCTTCGCGCCAACACGTACGAGGAAGTGGCGAATGAGTTTCGGGTGTTTGCATGGCTTAAGGAGTAGGCCCGTAATTTGCGGCCGTTGTCAGTCGCATTTTCGCTTTCCATTTCTTCTCGCTTACCGGTGCTATCCGCAACAGGGCTCCTGTTCCTATGATGTAGCAGCTGATGTTTGCCGGTACGCGTTCTCCTGCTTCTTTCGTTCTCACGAACATCATGCGGACCTCCGCATATAGGCAAAAAACAAACCACGATTCTCCATATCGTGGTATACCTTATCGAAAAACTTTTACAAGTCATGGTCTGCGGCCACGGTCTGACCTTGCCTCAGACGCTTGTATGTTTTTCTTCTCACCAAAAAAAATATTCAGCAATCAAATGAGGTCAAAGAATCAAATTGCTTCAACGCTTATGTACTTTGTCGGTCAAGATGCCGGAGTGCCGCACATACTGCACTAGACCGCCCGAAGCTAAAGGTAGCTTCGGGCGGATGAATAAGTTTTTTTCTTATTTATAACTTAGCCCGGTTTATCAGCGGCGGCGGCGGCGAGCTGCAAGGGCGGCCAAGGCCAGCAGGCTCAGCGTAGCCGTAGTCGGCTCGGGGATGTTGTACATGCGTATGGTCAGGCCATCCGAATTCTGCTCGTAAACAACGAAGTCGTATTCGGCGGCCAACAGGTTGGCCACGGTGACATCTGCGGTATCATCCAAGAGTGCAACGTCTGCCATGGGATGTATGGAGAGGCGGTTGGTATCCCAATCCCAAGTACCCGAGGGGCGGTCGGTAAGTTTCTCGATGGTAAAGCCTTTCAGGTGAATGGTAACACTGATTTGGTGAGCATCGCTCCAAATAATATCACCGGTTGAGGCTGCGATATTATTATTTACCGTCAAGCCCAAGCTTGCACCATCCTCAGACAGCGTCATACCGTTGAGAACAGAGGTATTGAAAACCACCTCGTTCACCTTGAGGCTACCGTAGGTCTTTTGCTCGGTGTAGGTAAATTGACTTTGATCTTCTTGTGCGCTGAAGTTGATGCCGTCACCGTACAGGTACAGGTTGCCGGCGGTTAAATCTTCGAGCAACACGGTACCACCTGCCTGCAGATGCGTGATGGCTGCATTCTCGATGTGACCACCGCTTACCGAATCACCGGCTATCGTCAAACCATCGCTGAGGTCGGCAGATGTTGCCTCCTCCCCGTGGCGATCAATCTTAACATTACCGGCCGTAGAAGTAGCCTGCAAGTGCGCTACAGAGTTGTCGGATACCGACAGTGAGCTTACGGCTACACTATTTGTAAAGGTAGTTCCTCGAGCCGTAGATACGGACATGTTAAGAGCACCACCCTGAGCTTCAACCGCACCGTTCACAGTAACGGCGTTGTCATTGCTGATTGTAGCATCCATCGTGCCTCCGGTGGCTAATACATCGGCATTGATTTCGGTTGCATTACCGGAGAAGTTGACTTTCTGATTACCGGCTGAAACTTTTAACTCAGCCCCATCTTTCCACTCCGACACATCACCTTGAATATTGTATTGCATATTCACATCGGTACTGATCACAAAATCACCATTACCGCTGATATCGCCACTGTAGGTTTGAATTTGGTCGGTATAGCCATAACATATCTCATAGCCATTCGGGGTTTGAGTGTTTTCAGTGTTTTCGAGAATCAGGTCGGATGCAATCTGAACATCCTTTATATCATCTGTTAAATACCCCTTGAAGCCCTTAAAATGAATGGATGAATTCTCGTTACCATAATCCGCAATTTTTATTCCGGCAATATTGGTATTTGAGCCACTCGCATTCAAATTGTTCACTTCAACGGTACCCGTCCAAGTAGAGTCAAGCACGCCGAAGTTGTAATCACCAGCCAGAACTGATGTATAGGTTGAGTAGGTCATACTATGACCTTCTCCTAAAATGTATCGGCCCTCACCTTTTATGTTAAGAGATTGCTCTACTTCTGTATATTTCGATGAATAACGATATACCTGCGAATCCTTCAATTCTTGGCCGGAGAGCAACGTTATATTGACAGTTAATGAACCGGCAGCCCTTGACATAGCTTGTAGGTAAATAAAACCATCATAATCGAACGACTCTATTGTCAGAACAGAGTCTACTTCTGTTGCAGCCATACCCAACATAACCGTGGTCGGGCGTGTTGAATTTGCATTTTCGCCGGAAGTTAGATGCTTGATGCGGAAATCAACGTCTGAGCCTGCCGTCAAATGCAACGTGCTCCCGGCATCTGCATAAGAGGCATCCAAGTACTTATAGGGCTGCAGGGTGGTACTACCCCCTAATACAAGTTCTTGCCTATCTTCAGATTCGTAATTAATGAATACATCGCCGGCGCCGTATGCTGAGACATTGTTAAAATGATTACCATTGGCATCTTTCCCAAGTGTGCCCGAGACGTGAATGATGGTTTGAGGAAACCCTAATACTACAGAACTGAACGATGAAATATCGGCTCCGTCATTGAGGTATAAATCAATACCATTGTGAAAACGATACACCCCGTTTGTTGCATTTTGTACATAAGGAGACAGATACAGACCACCGGTTAATTGACTTTTACCGTTAAATGAGATGTCCCACCGTGTCTCTTCCTCCGTCGTGTTCCCACTATGATACCCCGGTGCTCGTAAAATAAGGTCGCCGTTGCCTTGGGTATCGGACAAGATTTTCTGCACTGAAATGCCGGACTCAGTTTCATCTGCACTAACACATAATGTACCATTTTCTCCGATGTAGTATCCTAAAGCGTTATCAGCCGGAGCGTATGGCATAGGGCCTTGGTCATTGCCATGATTACCCACATTTACAACAGAGTTTAACTCGACAACTTTTGTTGGAAGAAGCCTGTATATTTGATTCTCATCGGCTGTATTTGTGACATCCTCTTCTGTCAGAGGCTCCATCACATAATAGATAGCGTCTTGGATAACAGCTTGACCTGTTGTTACGTCAACGTCTATAGAGTTTCCGTTATATGTCGCATTTATCGTACCGTTACCGACAAATTGTCCATTTCCGGTAATAACGTTGTCTATAATGGCAGAGCCTAACCCATTATCTTCACGATTTAACTCATCGGGATTATATTTTGCAACAAGCCCGGATGCCGAAGAAATATTCAAGTTAATGTCACCTGAATTATCGATCACTCCATCATTATGTATAGCCCCATTTACAGTCAAGCCACTCCCCGAAGCCAAGGTCAAACTGTTACCCTCGGCAATAGAAAGTGTCCCTACGACGGCATTTTCGGAGCCGGAGAGCGTAACATCGCCACCATCGCCCTCGATGGATAAGCCGGCATTGGAGGTCAACTTCCCGCTGACTCGTAACGTGGAATTACCGGTCAGAGAAAGGCGGTCGAAATCTGACACTGAGCCGACAGTAACTTGAGAGGATGCTACGTTAAGCGTTGAACTGCCGGCCACGTTAGCCCCGCCACTTATCGTACCGGCGTAGCTGCCGTTTTCTATACCGGAGAGCGTGACGGTAGAATCACCGTCAATAGTACCACCAACACCACCTGCGCTGATGATATTGTCTGCCGTGTGAGAGGCAAACGGGGTAAGAGCGGTGATGGTAACGGAGGTATCGCCGGTAATGCTTCCGGTTAGTCCACCGGCATATACATTACCCTTGATGGTGCCGCCATTGACAGTAATGGCCGTAGCCCCCACGCTGTCATCGTCTTCTCCTTTATGAATACCTCCGTATATATCGTTTTGGAAAGTGCCGGCGTTAATCACGGCACGGAAGGTGCCACCAATCGTACCGTTATAGGCACCCACTATCGAAGCTGCGTTTGTGCCGGTAAAAGAGCCGTAGGATGCACCCTCTGCATCAAAGAACAAAGAGACATCGCCCGTGACCGCCCCGGCATTCACGATACCGAATGCGGTTTTTTCACCCTTGAAATCATCGGTAAAACGCATGGAAACGCTACCGGTCAAGGTCAAGTTGTTGTTATTAGCACTGGGATTAGCAGCGTTACCGAAAGCCCCGGTCCACGCGGAGGCAGAGCCACTGTTGACAACAAGCGCGGTGCTACCGTTTTGGCTTGTGCCTACGGCATAAAATTGAGTACCGGAAGCTGCTGCCGTATTGGTACCCTGTGTTACCAGTGTGACAATGTCTGTAGAAATACCATCCAACGATGCAATCCTGGTAGCACCTATTTGCGTAGTTCCGCCATTGGACCACGCACGAGACGTGCCGGAGGTCATGGTCGTTGTTACCCCTGTGGGGGTACATTTAATGTATTCGCCGGTAATCAAGTTACCCATATATGCCTCACCATTATAATAGGCAAATGTCAGCAGGTGAGTATTATCGAATGATAAAGCGTTATTCCCATCGTAGACAGCTTGGCGGCCTTTACCTATAGTCACCCAGCCGTTTTTGGATGATACCGAGAGACCACTCGAATTATCACCACCCGGCCCCGCCGTAATCGAGACCTGATATGCATCGCCGGTTGATGCCGTCAAGATGGTTTCCATGTACCATGCATTGTACGCATTCGAACCGTCCCAAGTCATCGCCTGATTACTGCTGGTCAGGGTTGTTGCGCCATTAAACGTAACTTCATGCATCGTCAAAGCAGACGGTGCGGTTACAGTTGTTTCGGCATCGGCAACAGCGAGACCGGGAATCGCCAGCAGAAGAAACAGTGTCTTTTTCATTCAATTATGTGGTAAAAGTTTTCGATATCACTATCTGTGGTATACAACGTCGGCACATACCGAGTTACATTAGCCTAAAAGTTACACGATTCTTCAAGGGGTGTCAAGCAAGAAATATGATAAAAACGATTTTTCTATACATTTTTCATAGGAATTGTTATTTGCTAACAAATAACAAAATGAGCAATGCCGAAACGTACCGGCATTGCCCGAAATAATCTGCTTTTTCGACTGGCGCGCGTTATCAGCAAGCCGATATCGCAGCCCCCATCAGCGTGGCTGCTTTTTTACCGCTCATGAGCATACCACCGAAAATCGGCCCCATGCGGAAACTGCCGCTAACGCCGTTGGCCGCCATACCGGAAACAAACAAACCCGGGTAAATCTCTTTGGTATTATCGATGGTGGAGCGTTCGCCCTCTGCGGCATCCATACTCATTTCTCCGACTACACCACCGGTGGGGGTATTGAGTCGCACGCCGTTTTTACGGGCAACGGTTTTGGCGATTTCGCAGTCGTGGCCGGTGCCGTCCAGCACGGTTTTGGCGATGATGGTAAGGGGGTCCACATGAAGGCCCTCGCGCAAAACGGGGGTCCAGTTGACAACAACACCCCCTACTCGCCCCTGCTTGTAGACGACATCCTCCACCGAATAACAGTTGAAAATGGTAGCCCCTGCCTGAGTAGCCTTGTAAAGCAGCCCTGCCGTGGCATGTACGGAGTCGATGATATACGTACCATCGCGGTACGGCTTGTAGCAAAGCCCCAGCTCGCGGACGATATCCATGGCTTCCTCTTGCACCACTATGTCGTTAAACATCATGGCACCACCCCACATGCCGCCACCCGGGGAAAGTTTGCGGTCAAACAAAGAGACTTTGTGCCCCGCTTTTGCCAAATAATACGCAGCCACAATCCCCGATGGGCCACCGCCGACGATAGCGGCATCCAAAACCAAGTTGTTCTGCAATTTGTTAAAATACGACTCAATAATTCCGCTAGACACCAGAGTTTCCATAACAATATCAGCATAGTTAAATACAGGGCGGCTCTCAAGCCGTTATTACGTCATGAGTACAGAAATATGCGTTTTGAGCTTGTAGAAACCGCAGCATTGTGGCAGAGTTGGTGACATGAAGCAGATTCTCGCAAATTGCCGCCTTTATGGGATTGTCGATATGGGCTATACCAAACCGGAGCAAGTGGCTGCGCGTACGCATGCGCTGATTGACGGTGGCGTCCATATCATTCAACTTCGCGCTAAAGGGGTAGCACCCGCACTTGTTAAGCAATGGGCAATCGCCATGCAAGCCATTTGCCGAGAGCGCCGGGCTATCTTTGTGCTGAATGATTACCCGGAAATGGCTGCAGAGATTGGTGCAGATGCCGTTCATGTGGGGCAAGATGGCGGCAGCTTGGCCGATGTGAGAAAAATTGTGGGAGACGGCGTTCTGATTGGGCGCTCTACCCATAGCCCCGAGCAGGCTTTGTCGGCCCGACAAGAAGGAGCAGATTACATCGGCTTCGGGCCGCTCTTCCCCACGGGCACCAAACCCGGGCGCAGGGCCATAGGCTTGCAAGATATTGCAACCACGCAAAAAGCCATAGAAGACTTACCCATGTTCTGCATCGGCGGAATCAACGGGGAGACCCTGCCCGATGTGTTGAACGCCGGCGCACGCCGCGTTGTTATTGTTTCTTGGTTGCTTAAACAAGCAGATATTGCCCAAACGGCTAAAAATGTGATTCGACAAATTGAACAAGCCTCTTGATATGTAACAGGTTGAAAAACCACCTGCTTATTTTATCGGTAAGTTAGTTGATTTTTTCACTCTAAATCATTCATTTTCTATCGAAAGAAAGCCAGTCTCAACTACCCTCTGCTACCCACAAAACGGCTAAATTCGAGCAATATCCCAAGTCCTTTTCCAAGCCCTGCGAACTTCCTCCAGAGACAAAGTAAACCTCAATGCAGGCTACAACCGGAAAACCGTAGCAATTGAAAATACTTTCTCATCTCTGTTACGTTCGAATATCTCTTATCTAACTCAGGATTTGTACCCCTCATTACGAACTCACGAAGACTATCATCCTTCACATTACATATATTCATAGAACCTGTAAGAATAAACTTGGTAATTACCGTGATTGCGTAAATCTCATGGGGGAGTGAATAATTAGAATATCCAACGTGTCTAAGCTGAGGGTCATTACAACAACCCTTAATTTCAGTTTGAGAATTCGTAAGCACGCTTTCAGGTATTTTAACTAATCCCAGGTCGGCTATCTTCACAACAACTGAGTCCTCATATTTTTTTATAAGTATGTTGTAGGGACTAATATCTCTGTGCAAAATTTGTTTTTCGTGTATGTACTCAAACGCCTTCATTACCTGTAAACACAAGCGTCGTCTGATTTCTACATTAAATGTTGCTTTATCATTTTGACTGGAAACATACTGGTAAAGAGTTTCATCCAAACTTTCCATTATAAACTCATCTTTACCTTCGAAATACTTGTAGACCTCGGCAACATATGGAGAAGACAGCCCCTTCATGACTACATACTCATTTCTAAATCTCTCCTTATCACTTTCAGATAAATCCTTTTTCGCCACCTTTAACACAAAATCACGACCATAGAAATCGTCACGAAAACGATAGACGTTTGCATACGAGCCACTACCTATCATTTTTGTTTTAAGATTTCTTTTATCAGAAACTGAACTTGCAATCTGCACCGAAGTTGAAGGAATGAAAATCTGTCTTGTATAATATATAGGAGCTTTCGGTATATGCGGGGGTATTGAACTTCCACCGCTACCACTCAAAAACTGTCTACATATGTTCACAAAACTCTTAAACTCAGCCTCAATCTCAAAAGAGTACTCAGTACCCTTTAAGCCGGTAAGCAATAAATTAGTAACATCTATAACTCGTATCAAATCTCTACTTGGATCAGCAAAAAAATGCGCTCCGTGTTCTCCTGTCGGCAAACGCGCATTCATCTTTTCAAACAGAGCAACATAATGATAGTGCAGCGTTGCCAATAGTTGCACTACTGCCGTATTTTCTCCCCCTGAATACAAATCAATATAATCAGGGCTATCGAGTAGATTTGCATTTAGCAAATCCTTTTGTGCCTGAATTATAATATCATCAACTTTTCCCTTAAGCACTCGCTTAGACAAGTAATGTTACAATGATAATAATTTATGCAAATAATCATTTACCTGTTCTTCCTCAATGACATTTTGAAACTTCGCATTGTTTAGTATACTCTCAATGCATTCACCATTGAACTGTGTTACACCCCTAGAATTTCTACCACACCAATGATGTTGAATATATGTAGCGTCTACCAACTCTCTATGATATGCAGAGCACAATGCAGTACAGGCAACGCCTTCTTCATTTACTCCTACAAAATAAAACATAAATACAGAAGAATCAAACGCCATGCATTCAAGGAATTTATCAATATTATAGGCCTTGGGATTAGACTTAAGGTATAACACCTTCGTTTTCACATCAGTATATGAAACTACATCGGGATAACTTTTAACATAGTCAGCTAACTCATTTTCTGATTTATAGCGAGGTATGTTCTGCTCCATACTTCTGATTTCGCGCAACAATTCCAACCGTTTAGCAGGGTCACAACAAATTAACACCTCTATCAGACGTCCTCGTATATTTACGTTCTCGATATGCGCCGCTGCCAAAATTGCTTCCTTACATTGCTCTACTCTGTCATGCAAATCATTACACAAATCAGAAAAATGTTTAGACTTAACAAATTTTATCGCTCTGCTAATTGAGGAAAAAATATTATTTTTAGCAATTTCGTCCGGTTGATATTTCTTACCCTTTGCCTCTATGGCATTAGTTGAGTCCACTAACCGTCGCAAATTCTCTTCTGGTGTTGAATCCATATGAAACGCATACAAGCGTTCTACATTATCTGCACAATTTTCAATATCTTGGAAGTTTCGAATTATATT
Organism: Akkermansiaceae bacterium; assembly: GCA_015062055.1. Classification (GTDB taxonomy): domain Bacteria; phylum Verrucomicrobiota; class Verrucomicrobiia; order Verrucomicrobiales; family Akkermansiaceae; genus Akkermansia. The sequence continues at coordinate 15,244 of SUVK01000005.1, read as the reverse complement.
GCTTCCCAAAAAACTGCCCACTATATTATCCTCGCGCAGCTCCTTTGATGAATGACTAATTTTATTCAAAAATGTTGTATTTGCCAAATATACATAATTCTCACCGCTTGTCGTCAACACAACAAGAAAAGGCTTGCTGTCATACTTCTGCAATTTAGATAACGCCAAAACGGTGCCGGAAAACTTGCCATCTTGCCCTTTACTATGACAAAATCTAACAGAAAAGGTTTCGGTATAATATACTTTCCCATCTTTTTTCAACCCAAACGTCTGAGAAGCTGCTACTATAAGAGTTTGTTTGTTGTGTCGGGGCGCAACACTGACTATATAATCTACAAATTCTCTTAACATTGTTTTTTCTCTCATAAAAACAATTCCCCTTGTGCTTCCTTAGTTATCACCTTCTTCAATTTCTTTTGTGCAGCTAATGAATTTCTCTCCCAAAAGACTCCTCCGTTATACCCTTGTATTTCAGTATTTGACTCAGCTAATTCAAGGCGTTTTTCTGCCCATGCCGCATACAAAGGGTTAATTTCAACACCACAATATCGACGTCCCAATTTTTTTGCTACGACAGATGTTGTGCCACTTCCTAAAAAAGGGTCAAAAACCACCCCGCCTTGGGGACATGATGCTAAAATCAATTTTGCTACTAGCTTTTCAGGTTTCTGAGTTGGATGATCTGTGTTTTCTGGCATAGACCAATACGGGATACTAATATCATCCCAAAAATTCGAAGGATAGGTAATTCGAAAATTCCCTTCATCAGTTTCTTGCCAGTCTTTTGGTTTTCCTTCTTCTTTATATGGCGCAATAACTCTACGCTTCTGCTTTACTGAATCCACATCGAAGTAATAGTCGTCCTCATCTTTAACGCAAAACCAAATATCTTCCATGCCGTTTTTCCAGTTATGTTTCGCGCCCCTACCTTTTTCTCTCTGCCATGTTATCCTGTTTATCACAGTACAATATTTTACAATTACAGAATAAATTAATGGCGAAGACTTCCAATCACAACATACATACAGAGAACCATTATCTTTCAATAGCCTCAGAACTTTGGGGAACCACGATTCCAAATATGAAATATAAGCAGAAGTACCCATTTTCTTAAATTTCACTTTACCGTGAAAATCTTTGTCTAAATTGTATGGAGGGTCGATAACTATGAGATCCGCAAAACGTGATGGCAAATAATCAATGCACTCAAGCAAATCTTGGTTAATGGTAGAATCTATTACATCATTCTCTTTTGTCTCTGATGTCAAGGTTATGCAACGCGATGCATATTCACGCACTTCAGAATCACTCAAAACTAGTGTACGATTTCTACCCGCCCTTTCCTTGCTTGAATTACTAATAACCATGGTATCCACGAATGTCTAACTCTGCTTTACGTAGACTCTATCACAAAATAATTAAACATCAAGCTGAATGTATGCCAGCACCCTAGTCATTTCGAGTCCCTGCGAAATGCAAAAGGTCATTTTGGGCGTGTACAAGCTTTTTATGAGTGGTATTGTTTGTTTATCAAGGACTTTTGGTTTTATAGTTAAGCCATTGACATTTAAGAATAATTATTAAAAGCCCTCTTACTCACTGAGCGTTAGAGGGGTTATGTGTTTGACTAGCCTTCGAGAAGGGTACGGCACTTCGCAACTGAATGATATTGTGCCTGTTACAAAGCAGTTTTAATTTTGCTCCCTTAACGCGCAGAAATCGAAAGCCCTTGCTTTTTATGAGTGTTTGTTACCTTATATTTAATAGGTTACGTGAAATAAGAGCAAGTTATATCCCCAAGTTATCAAAATAAACACCCTTTGAGAGGGGTACGGCAAACCGCTGTTTTGTACTTTAGAACAACGCTTTTACACCCAAAATCCAAGTCCTTTTCCAAGTCCAGTGGACTCTATCCCGTCGTCTCTCATGCAATTTATTGATAAAAGTAAGAACGTGAGCTCCATCAACTTCCTCTAATCATCTATGAGATTAGAAGTTTTTTCTATTTCATAGAAATACACGGCCAATAGTCGAAGTTATCAAAATTCAAGTATGTAAGGATGAGACAAATACGGCCTCTCGCGAGGTTTGCGTTCTTCTATGAAAAGAGATGATAATTTTAAATAAAACTGTTCAAACGAAGTATCAGCAAGCCAGCCTTTGTCGGGATTTAGCCATTGAACATTCATATTTTGGTCAAAAATGGCTTCACAGGTTCGGCGCGGATACTTTCCCAAAGAGGATTCAAAAAAGCTTCTACATACTTGATAATGACTAGAAAATATGAACTTTTCCCATATCTTTTCATAATCTCTGTCAGTTGCAATATCAATAATCTCGATTTGCTCAAAGCGTCTTTTGGAGGGGTCCCCCCATCCGCCACTTAACAATGCAATTGCTTCCACATCACTTTCCGGAGCACTATATCCAAATATGGTAACCATATAAGCCTTGGACAAGAATCTTTGCAACATTTCCCAAGAACGAGCTATTGCTACATGTTTATTATATCCCTTTTCCTTAATTGGAAACAACAAGGGAGATGGTTCAAATTCTTCTCCATAAGGAGAAACTCCCCCTACAGGTCCGGCAATTGTTGTCCCTTCATGTTCACAAAAACCAATTGCTACATTACCATGTAAAAAGAGCAATTCAGGGAGATTCCGAGTAAATCGAGCTACGCGCATATAGGCCTGTACCAACAACGGATCCCAGTTGAACGTAGCAATAACATCCTTCTTAGTCATACTAAGGAGAAGATAATCATACACCGTAGGTGAATCAGGAAGTTCAAATTTCGACATATATGACCAAACCGATTTTTTCAAGCTAGACAAGGCTTGTTGACAATCAATTTCTGAAACTGCTCTTTCCACAAGTTCCTGATAAATTACCTCTAAGTTTTTTGAGTTCGTATGTAACTCAATTCCATTCAATATCCCTCCCAAGCCCAAATTTTGGATAAAATTATCCATCGCAGATATTTTTAGTCCATTTCTATCTCCTTGCGGGATAGCTGCGCAACTTGCTCCAGCACCTAATAATACCACGTGCGGACTATTTTTAAAAGATGCCTCGAACTTTGTATACTCGTCTCGAGTCATTGAATTATAAATCTTTATAAACGATATTCCACGGTCTCCCGGCATCGGGATATCTCGCCATAATGAACACGGCAAGCTTCTCAATGAAGTCGCATCTGAATGGGATGCTCGCATCCAATGAATGAATCAGCGCATTCGCTACCTGCTCGTTGGAGAGCATGGCTAAGCTATCCGGCAATTCACCTTTCTTATATTCCGGAAATTGACTCTTGAATAAGGGCATATATTCCTCGCTGTGCATGGGAGAGGCAAAGTGGTTACACTCCCGACAAATGTTCACCCACTCATGAACACGTTCTGTTGAGCTGTGCAGAACGAGAAAATCCTCGAAGTTGTGAATACTGAACAGGAAGTCAGGTATCCCCTTGGGGCGAGACTCATATAGCTCCATGCAGTGCTGGTCATTTCGCAAATACAAATCCCAATCCACCCATATCCATGGTTGCACGTTACGATTGTTGCGACGGAAATCTTTGTACTTCTGTACAACATTGCGGAAATGCCCGCCCCCATCCTCATCCCTTTTCTTAGGGGTGGGACTCAGCAAGGTTAGACCTATGCCGGAATCTCGCAGAAGTCGATTCAATGCGGCAAGATAATTCCGCTCTGATTTGCCCTCGCAAACCACGTGGAGAAAAAAGTTCTGAGAGTAAGTCATGGCGAGGTCAGATAATGGGGAATGGGATGCCTGCGAATGCGCCATCCAGATACGTCTTGCGGAAGTTCTGAACATTGCGGACACCATCAAAATCACACAAGCGGCGAGCAAGAGTCCCTTGTTTTGAGGTCTTAGTCACAATGGCCACCTGGGATGTCCGCAAGTTAGTGGCCTCCAACAACTCAGTATTGTGAGCAGTCAAGATAAGCTGAGCTCCTTTCACATTGTACTCCTTATTGGTGAACAGAGACACCAATGCTACAAGCAACAAGGAATGCAACGACCGGTCAATTTCATCAATGACCAGCACACCTCCTGTACGGAGCTTTCTCAGCACTACCCCCAGCAAACCGAACAATACCTGAGTACCTCGCGACTCCTCCCGGAAATCCAATGCCACCAATTCGCCATTCTTATCTTTATGGTAGCTGTTGATTCGATACATCAACTCTGGACCTCGGGGGTCTTCTTCACCTGAGGCGAGAAAAGTTTGCACCTTACTCGTTTTCAATTCCATGCTTTCAATATCAATATCGAGCCTTCTCAAGTACTTAGCAATTTCCTGAAAGGCTTTCTCGTGCGAAGAATCCTGCTCCCCCTGAGCCAAATAATTGATAGCAAAAGGGGCAGAGAAATCATTTTCCAGAGAGTTGGATATACCATACATCAGGAACTGGTAGGCATTGCTAAGCTTAGCATTTAAACCGGGATAATTCGTTGCAATCTTGCCTAGATAAGAGACTATCTGCTCTCCCTTGCTATTGCAACACTCGGTTTTCAAAACAGCCATCAAGCGCTCAGTCGTGTACAGCTCCGTAGCAAGTTGCTCAAAGTTGTATAGAGCCTGCTCATGGTCAATTTCAAACACATCCGTATCATACGTTCTCAAGGTCTCACGCTTTACTCCGATTAAATTGTAGCAAAGCGTATAGGTATAAACCACACTCTCATTTGCAAAACAAATCTCAAACGTAGTGTCTTTTAAATCCGGGTGCAGCTTATTCGGGCGATAATGTAATTTGTTTTCAAACAAACAACGTCGCAACGTGTTCATTGCTTCTACTAAGGTAGTCTTGCCTCCGGCATTCTGTCCATAAATAGCCAGTACAGGAGACAATCTTAACTCTCGGCCATTTGCAACTTGATATTCCAAAAATGGATAGTGCTCCATTTCCTTATACCCATTCGGAGCCTTCCCTTCTCCATAGCGCATATCAATGGTTGTCTCCACTATCGACTTAAAATTGCAAATACGAAAGAAAACCAGCATATTTTATCTCCTTTTTACAAAATCATAGGCATTTTTACCCTTTTGTCAAGAAGATAATCAGATTTTTTGTTTATCTGCTGTCTATTTATCAAAAGCGCAGCTTCAATATCAATTCAACCTGCATGCCAATCCCCTAGTCCTATTGAGTCCTGGCGAAGTGCGAAAGGTCGTTTTTAGGCGTGCACAAGCTTTTTATGAGTGGTATTGTTTGTTTATCAAGGGCTTGCGATTTTATAGTTAAGTCGCTGATATTTAAGAATAATTATTAAAAACCCTCTAACACATTGAGCGTTAGAGGGTTACGTATTTAGCTAGCCCCGGCGGGGCTCGAACCCGCGACCAAGCGATTATGAGTCGCCTGCTCTGACCACTGAGCTACAGGGCCGTGGCCATGGTAGCAAAGAGCGAGGGGCGGGTCAAGCAAAAAGTGAGAGAAAGGGGAAAAGATTGGTGTCATACAGAAAAAAACGTTTTTTTGTTGTCAGCAGCGAAAAGATGAATCGACAAGCGATAATCATTGTGATATGGTAGGGAAAATCAATTTTTGATTATGAACAAAACCATAACGACAACGCTGATGGTGATGGCCGGGGCGGCAACATATGCCTATGCCCAGGCTCCCGCGCCTACGGAGGAGGTACAGGCAACAACGGCCGAGACGGCACAAGCCACCGCCCCCGAGCAGGCATTGCAGCTGCAACAAGACCCCCAATTGGTGGTGGGCAGACTGCACAATGGCTTAACCTATATGATACGCCCGACCAAAGAGCCCGCAGGGCGCGCCAGTGTGCGCTTGCATGTGCAGACCGGGTCTTTGGATGAGGATGACTCGACGAGTGGTATATCTCACTTTTTGGAGCACATGGTGTTTAACGGCAGCCGCAATTTCAAGCGAGGCGAGCTGATACCGGCCATGCAGCGATTGGGGCTTGGTTTTGGTGGTGATGCAAATGCCTACACGTCTTTGCAAGAGACGGTGTACATGCTTGATTTGCCGAATTTGAACCCCGAGACGGTAAGTTTTGCCTTTACCATCATGCGCGACTTTGCCGACGGCGCCACGCTGGAGGACGAGGCCATAGACCACGAGCGTGGCATTATTGTAAGCGAGCTCAAGAGCCGAGACTCCGAGGGCTACCGCGCCATGATTGCCACGATAGACCAGCTGGCAGAGGGCACCCGCATAGCCAAGTATATGCCGATTGGTTTGGAGGAGGTGATTAAGCACGCCCCCTACCAGTTGTTCCGCGACTATTATAAGAAGCACTACGTGCCCGAGCGCATGACGCTGATTGTGACGGGCGATTTTGATGTAGCCACGGCCGAGAAGTGGGTACGCAATCACTTTGTGAGCATGCCCAAGGCCGAAAACCCGGAGCACCCTGCCCTAGGCACCATTACCAATACCGGCCGCAGTGTGCGTGTATTGCCCGTGAGCGAGCAAGCTAACGTCAACATCTCGGTCGCCACGGTTAAACAGTACCAAGAAGAACCCGATTCTCTGGAAAAACGCCTCAAAGACATGCCGCTGGAGATTGCCTGCGCCATGGTAAACCAGAGATTGAGCCGCATTTCTCAGCAGCCGGACTCCCCCTTCAACAGCGCCGGGGTGGGCTGCGAGGTAATTTTCAACACCGCAGACACCTTCAGCATCTCGGTAACAGCCCCGCCCGAAAAATGGCAGGCAGCCCTTACCCTTGCCGAACAAGAGCTGCGCAAGGCGATTCAATACGGGTTTGAGCCGCACGAGTTTACCGAGGTACTCTCGGGCATTGCCGCAGGGCTTACACACTCTGTCGAGACTTGGGAGAGCACCCCGGCCGACAAGATGGCCTCTTACCTCGTATCTGCCGTAGGCAATAAGCAGGTGCACACCGACCCCATGGAAGACATGCGCATTTTCCAATTGGCGGTCATGATGATTCAGCAAAACCCCGACTGCTGCCGTGCCGCGCTGGCCCAGGCCTACGATGCCCCCAACAGCAAGCTTACCGCCACCGGTGCCATACCGGCCGACTTGACCCCCGAGGCCCTCGAAACCACCTTTGAGGCAGCCAACAAAACCGCCGTAGAAAAACCCGAGTTGCGCGCCACCAAGCCCTTTGCCTACGACCACATCGGCGAGCCCGGCAAGATTGTCAAGCAAGAGCACATTGCCGACTTGGATGTAACCACGCTCACCCTCTCTAACGGCGTAAGGGTCAACCTCAAACGCACAGACTTCCGCAAGGGTGCCGTTACCGTGAGCGCCGCTGTAGACGGCGGCAACCTCAAGATGCCCCTCATCCCCGGCATCAACATGGTGGCAGGCTCTGTCATCAGCCTGAGCGGCTTAGAGGCCCACGACCTCGATGAGCTCAAGCGCATCATGCTGGGGCACAACGTAGACCTCAACTTCGGCATGGGCGACACACGCATGACCTACTCCGGTGGCACCACCGAGGAGGATTTGGAGCTGCAATGCAAGCTGATTGTAGCCGGCATTATGCACCCCGCCTACCGAGAAGAGGCAATCGTGATGATACACCGCCGCCTGCCCGCCATTTACCAACAGCTCGAGACCACACCGCAGGGTGCCTACTCCCTCAACAGTGCCAAGGCTTTGTATGGCGATGACGTGCGCTTTACCGTACCCACCCAAGAGCAGGTAAAAGCCATCACCACAGAGCAAGTTCGCGCCGCGATGGAGCCCTTCATGCAAAACGGCGCTATAGAGGTTACCATCGTAGGCGACTTCGATGTCGAGAAGGTTCTGCCCATTCTCGAGCGCACCTTCGGCGCCATGCCCGCCCGCAACCCCGAGTTCACCGAGCTTACCCCCGAGCAACGCGCCGTCAACTTCCAACCCTGGGGCCAAAAAGAGTACTTCCGCTACCCGACCAACCTCGATAAAACCATCGTAGCCCAAGTACGCCCCGCCGGCAACGGCAGAGACGTGAAGCGCACCCGCCGCCTCAGCGTGCTCTCCTCCATTGCCCGCGCCAAACTCTTTGACGGCATTCGCGCCAAGATGGGCGAAACCTACTCGCCCTCCGTATCCGTCAGCGCCGCGCCCGACCTCGATAACGCCGCCACCATCGTTACCGCCAGCGCCGGTGTAAAACGCAACCGTGCTTGGTAGACACCGCCATGATGGAGATACTCGACAGCTTGGGCCGTGGCGAGTTTACCGAAGACGACTTCCAGTGCGCCATTCGCCCCATCATCGCCTCGGCAGAAAAAGCCATGCGACAAAACGGGTTCTGGTGCAACTCTTTGGCAGACCTGCAGAGCAACCCCGAGCGCATCGGCAACATCCGCAGTGTCAAGGCAGACCTCGAGTCTATCACCTACGAAGAAATGGTAGAACTCGCTAAAGAGGTATTCGGCAACAGAAACGTAAACTGCTACTACACCGTACCCGAGGACTACACCCCGGCAGATGAAGAGCAACCCGCAGCCACAGAGCCCGCCCCCGCAGCAGAGCCCCAACCCGCTGCACAGGCCGCCCCCATCGCAAAAGTTGCCCCCACGGTAGAAAACTACACCGTCATCATCACCGAGACCACCGCCGCCGACCCCGCCTGGATGTCCGTGGCCGACACCTTGGTAGCCAAATACCCCGGTGCGCAAAAAGTAGTTATCCCCGCCCTTACGGAAGAAGCGCTCACCCAAGCCATGCGCAGCACCGATGCCCGCTACGCCGGCATCGTGGTAAAACCCGAAGAGGTAGGCCGAGACACCATCAACCACATGCACCGCGCTGCCCGTAAGGTAGACGACGACCTTTGGGGCGACTGCATGTGGGGCATTGTTACCGGCTACAGCGCAGACGACGCCATGCGTATTGCCAAAGACAAAAAGCCCCTCGTCATCAAACGCTTGCTGGGCACCACCAATATAGGCTGGCACCACTTCGAGAACAGCTACTGCATCACCGACTGGACCAACAGCCCCGTGCTCGAGCAAGACGGCTGTGTAGAACCCACCGCCACCACCTACGACAACACCACAGAGCAAGGCCGCGAGCTGCTCGAAAACGGCTTCCAAAGCCTCTTTGCAGACCGCTTAGAAAACGCCAAGCCCCAAATGGTTGTCACCTCCAGCCATGCCACGCAGTACAACCTCGAGATGCCCTTCTCTCGCGGTCTTATCTTCCCTCACGGCAACCGATTCCACCAGCTCAAAAAACGCCAAATGGGCTACTTCTTCCGCCCGCTCACCAAAGCCCGCCAGGGAGACACCAGCTACATAGGCAAACTCGTAGCACAGCTGAAAACCCCCGAGATTAAACCCGATGGCACCACCCGCATCTGGCTCGCCGCCGGCAACTGCCTCTTCGGCGATGCCAACCACAACAAAGACAGCATGGCCATCACCGCAGTATCTGCCTACACCTGCAACCAAGTCGTAGGCTACACCGTGCCCTCTTGGTATGGCGCGGGCGGTTGGGGCACCCTCAGCTGCTTCTTCGACTCCGCCAACGGCACCTCCCTCTCAGAGGCTTGGTTCATCAACAACCAGTTCATACTGGCCAACACCATCAAAATTGACCCCAAATTGCTCAAGGTGCAATTTAACGGTGCAGAGTTCAACAACCGCCTCCAGAACGACGTATTCCGCTCCGGCGCTGCCCTCAACCAAAACAACGCCAAAGATGCCCTCGGTTACGTGCACGATCGAGACGTAGTCGCCTTCTACGGCGACCCCGCTTGGTCTGCCTCCCTCGACTGCTCCCAGGCACCCTGCCCCTTCACTATTGAATGGAAAAACGCCAAGGAGTTCACCATCACCGCCAACATGGACCACAAAGGCCGTCTCGGCATATGGTTTCCCACAGCAGCCACCGGCCAAAACGCCCAAACCTGCAATGTAGATGGCGCCATCTTGACGGATGACTTCATCCTCATCCCCGAGATTCAGCTCAAAAAGGGAGAATCCAAAACGGTTACCATCAAGTAAACCACAACCCATCACCACCCCCCAACGGCCCGAGGCACCACGCCCCGGGCCGTTTTCTTTCGACAAACACGCCCCATAACCACACGATTCGGAACAATTGGTAAACAACTATTAAAAGTACGAGTTGCGATATACAAAGGCCGACGTGGCGCTGAAATAAGCTTGCTGACGCACACGCGAAAGGTACCCGGCACAAGAGAGAAGCGATTTTTTCATTTATAATTCTTGATTTTTACTCATAACAAGCTAAAATATACACATAAGACAAACAGCTATGATAAAAGAAAGACTCGACTTCAGCATCCGCCCCGCCACATGGTTCACCTTTGCGGTGGCTGTAATGTGTATACCCCTCAGCCTCTGTGCCCCCGAGACCTGGGCCTACGAAAACGGTCTGCTCGAAAACCTGCAAATGATGCTCCTCATGCTCGGCATCATCTTCTGCGTTACCGCCCGCACAGACAAACCACTCTACCTCTTCTTTGCCACCATCATATTCTTCTTCATGCTCAGAGAAGTCAACTGCGGCCGCATGATCTTCTGGAGCCGCAACGGCGAAATCTTCTACTCCGGCATGCCCACAGACTATCTTAAATGGAAAGAAATACCCCACGGCTCGCTCATACGCACCGGCATCTACATTGCCATCACCTCCCTCTGCATACTTGCCTGGTGCCGCAAAGGCAACTTTACCGCCCTCAAAAAGACACTCCTTAACACCAAAGCCCCCTTCTGGGAGCTCCTCCTCCTCATCTGCGGCTTCCTCTGCACCTTCATTACAGAGCGCCTTCACCTCTGCTTCATCACCGAAGAAATCGGCGAGCTCCTCCTCTACACCGCCCTAACCGCCGCCGTTTTCCGCTACTCTCGCGCCTACCAACCCCAAATTCACCCCTAATCCCCCTCCCCCTTCAAACTTTTTTCCACTTTTTTTCACTTTTTACTTGCCAAACGCCTCAATTGCGAGTATACTCCCCTCGTCCTCGCCGGACACCTCACTCACATATCGGGGTATTAGCTCAGCTGGTAGAGCACTTCAATGGCATTGAAGGGGTCAGCGGTTCGAGTCCGCTATGCTCCAGACTTCGTAAAACAGCGTATCAGGTCACCTGATACGCTGTTTTTCTACGCCTAGGCAGGCCTATTAGGGGTCAACTCCAAATGGTTTTCCAACATTTACACTTGCATCTGCGTTCAAGTTGCTGTATTATCTCCTGTCCTTACACCATATGAACATCAATATAAACATCATTGCTACCGTTGCAGTTGGTTGTTACATGACAGCCGGCGCGCAAGCCGGAGAGACCACGTATTCCAACGTGGCATATACGCAAGAGAACATTGTCGTTTCCGGTGAAAATACGGCAATTTTCTCCCATTCTGTAGAAAATACATTTACGGATTTTATCGCGAGTTCTGTCTCTGCTACCAACGGGGGCGCTTTGGAGTTTAAGAACACCTCTGTATTTTCAAACGCTTCAAAACTCAGCATTGATGCCTCTTCTTCATTGAAGTCCGGTCTCATTTCTATTGATGGGACAGGCTCTTCGATGAGAAATGAAGGCTCTGCCAGTATGGGCTACCTTACCGTTGAAAATGGTGCTACCGCTGTTAATTACGGAACCATTACGGATACTACGCCTAATACCGATGCAGAGTGGGATGATAATTTGACCTTTGAAGAAAACGAAGCCGCCATGGGCGATAATTTGCTTGATGTTATCTCTAAAGGGGCTTTTACTAATTATGGCTCTATTGATAGCATAACAACTGTTCTGGACGGTGAGTTTATTGCTCAGGATAATAGCTCAATGGGCAGCGTTTGTCTCGGCATGTGGTATGAAGATGAAGACTACGCTCAAACTTTTAGCACATTGAATGTTAATGGCTCTGTCACGATGACCGGCACTCTGGAATCGTATTTCTACAGTGAAATTGTTTTCACTATGGATGCGAGTATCGATATGCAGGGCAACAGCCTGATTTTCGAGGGCGGTAAAATCGTATTATTGTACGACGGTGATTTGACGGACAGTACCGTTATCAAAAAGAACGACTTTTTTGTCAACTATACTCTCGGCATGTATAATGTAGATTATGGTGATGATATGGTCGTTACTGTCGTGGGTACAAATAACGTCAGTCGCGAGATGACTATCAAGGAACTCTCTTCTACCGTCCCTGAGCCTGCCACTGCCACGCTTTCTCTGCTGGCGCTTGCCGGTTTGGCTGCTCGCCGCCGTCGCAAGTAAGCCAAAAGAGACAATTCTTTTCGAAAGCCGTTGCCCGTGAGTGAGCAACGGCTTTTCCTTTGCAATACCGGCAAGCTCTGCATACACAGACTTAAAGACTTCTTCTGTGTTGCGCTCCGCGTATTCCATCATGTTTTCTATTTCTCGTTCTGTTGGCATGCCTTAATTTTAACAGCTATTCAGAGCTCCGCCAGAAAAAAAGGCAGAGCGGTACAGCTTTCCACATGAAAACGTGTTCCCCTCTTACGATATCGAAACCTTCCGGACGAGAATGGGTTATCAAACATCTTGGCTTACCCATGAGCATGACATCGCTCTCTTAAAGCCCAAAAGCCGACTTGTCTCAGCGAATACACGAGGTACCCATCAGGGTGCTGTTTTGAGGCAGCAAAAAGCCGCTGTCCCTTGCGGGACAACGGCCTTAATTTACATTTACCGAAAAAATTGTATTACTTGCGGCCTGTCTGGGCGAATCAACGAGAAGCCCGACGGCGGCTTGTCACGCCATAGCTTTAGCGACGGCGGCGACGTACAGCCAAACCTGCCAAAGCCAAAAGAGAAAGCGTAGCCGTGGTAGGCTCGGGGATAGCGGCGGTTACCACTGAGCCATTGCTGTAGGCAACCGCAGCTTCTTTAGTAGCCCCGTTTGCATCAACAAATTTAACAGTGAGCTCATCCAAGCCATCCACATTACCCATATTTTTGAAGAGAACTACCCCCTCTGTGTTGTCGAGAGTATCTACATTCAGGGTAATCATAACCTTATCCCCCAGAATCAAACTTTCTTTACCAAGGTCGATAGCAGAATCCGCGGAGAAATTAATGGTACCGCCATTAAGTGTCAGTGCTCCGGTCTGAACGTCTCCTAAAATATTGAGAGTGCCGTCGTTCATTGTTACATCGGATACGATAGCAGCTTCTTCAAGAGACAATGAACCATTATTCACCGTGATCAGGCCCACACTCTCTGTCTCGCTCAGAACATTGACGTTGCCGGAATTTAATGTGATGTCGGCCATGGTGGCACCTTTGTTCACGTTGAAGGTTCCCCCGTTTACTTCTGTATGCAGCCCAATGGTACAAGGAGTTACTCTGAATACGCCACCTGCATGAGCTGTAACATTTGCGCCAATTTGCAAAATCCCCGGCGTTCCTTCGCTGAGAGACACGAGCTTGCCTTGGGTGATAGTGAATGTGCCCGGGAATTCTTCAGTACCCGAAACTATAAATTTATTTGTCTTTACTGTACCCAGAATCGAAAAAGTTTTCGTATAGTTGGTAGTTGCGCAGATAAATTCGATTTCGTCTGATTCTAATGTAGAAGTGGCTTGAACTTGGCAAGCGTTACCTTTTGATAAATTTGAATTAATAGTTGTTTTACCGGATACAATCAAATTAGCAACATCGCCCGCGTATTCGCCCAGTTGCACACGATTGACGGTTAAATTACCTTCCACTTTTTTAGTGCCACTTCTGAAGAAGATTTCCTCATGAATTTCATCTGCCTGTGCTACAGTTGCAACACAAACTGCTAAGAGAGAGCTTAAAAAAATTGTATTTTTCATATTGATGTTCATGTTTGAAAGCCGGATTCTACAGTATTTTGAATGCTGTAGATACTATTTCTATTTAAAAATAAGTTTATTAATTTTTTCGAAAAATGAAAATAATCTTATTTTCAACCCGCTTTTTTTAGCAAAAAAGAAAAAATATCAACTATTTTCAATTTTTAGGCTTGCATCAGCATTCAAAAAGAAGAACTCCACAAAAAAAATGAAAATCAAGAAAAGAAAAAATAAACAGATGGCGAAACATCGTCACTTGAGCATCACACGAGAAGAAATAGCCGCCCTGGAGCTGCTGAAAAGCACAGGCGTGCCGGTAATAGATGCTGCGCAAGTTGCATGTGCAACGGTACAAATGGCTAAGCTCCGCGAAGCTTCAGCCTCCGAAATAACAGAAAGAGCGCAGCAAGTTTTATACGCCGGGCTCAAAATGCTGGAGCAACAAGAGCACACCGTAACCTTACAGGAAGCCGCTTGGGCAAGCGTGGAGGCCCGCAATGACCTGCGCCCGACCACGCGCCGCGACCTCCGCCACTTCGTGCGCCGCATTCTGCGCGTGGAAGGCGCGGCGGACATGCCGCTGCGCTCCATGAGTACGGCGGATTGCAAGCGGATTCTTGCCGCCGCCTTCGGTGCCAGCCCCAGCAGCTACCGCAAGGGCCGCGTGATTCTCAGCAGCGTGTTCAGCTATGGCATCCGGCAGGAATGGACAGACAGTAACCCCGTAACGCGTATCGAGGTGCCTGCTGTGCAGGAAAAGCCCATCGAACCGCTGACGCCGGAGGAAGTGGAAAAGCTGCAAGCCACTGCCAGCCGCCCGGAGTTCCTAGATATGCGCTTCTCGCTGAGCCTAATGCTCTACGGCGGCATACGCCCCACTGAGGTGAGCCGTCTCCAAGACGGGGATATCAACTGGGAGGAGGGTCATGTCATCATACGCCCCCGCGCCAGCAAGACGGGCGGTGGGCGGGCGGTTCCCCTGCGTGGCGTGAGGGGCATCCGCAAGCGCGAGAGGTTCATCCCCCGCAACTGGAAGCGCAAGTGGCAGGCCTTGCGCCGTGCCGCCGGGTTCCGCCACTGGGTGCCGGATGTGTGCCGCCACACCTTCGCCACGTACCACGCCGCCATGTTCCGGAATCTCCCGGAGCTGCAACTGGAGATGGGCCACCGCGATACCTCGCTGCTGCGTTCCCGCTACATGGTACCCGCCAGCAGGAAAGACGCGGAGTTGTTCTGGAAAGCCTGTCGGTGAATAATAGTAAGCCCGTCTTCGCCGGAAATTAGTCAATTTCCGGCTACGCCGAGGCGACTCTCCCTCCGAAACTCCGGGGAGTCGCGTAAAGATGCCGAAGCCTTCTGGCAAGGGGCCAAATGAAGTACGATTTACGAGTTACGAAGGACGAAGTAAAACGCAAAAACAGACTCAGACTCCTCATAGATACGCCGAGACAGGT
>SUVK01000048.1 GCA_015062055.1 Akkermansiaceae bacterium | reverse complement strand
AGAGCCCGCTGTGGAGGAAGAGCCCGTAGTGGTCGAAGAGCCCGCTGTGGAGGAAGAACCCGTAGTGGTCGAAGAGCCCGCTGTGGAGGAAGAGCCCGTAGTGGTCGAAGAGCCCGCTGTTGAGGAAGAACCCGTAGTGGTCGAAGAGCCCGCTGTTGTGGAAGAGCCCGCAGTGGTCGAAGAGCCCGCTGTTGTGGAAGAACCCGCAGTGGTCGAAGAGCCCGCTGTTGTGGAAGAGCCCGTAGTGGTCGAAGAGCCCACTGTTGTGGAAGAGCCCGCAGTGGTCGAAGAGCCCGCTGTTGTGGAAGAACCCGCAGTGGTCGAAGAGCCCGCTGTTGAGGAAGAACCCGTGGTTGTCGAACCGGTAGAAAACATTACGGATGCAGAGCCGGAAGCCGCTGTCGACCCCGATGCAATTACAATCTACAGACGCGTATTGACTCGCCCGGGTGCCACCTTGTACGAAGCTCCCGATGGTGCCGTACTCGATCAATACCTGCCCTATTACTCCATCTTAGACGTGCAAGATGACCAGGGAGAGTGGCTGCAAGTGCAGTTTACCGGTCAAGAAGGCTCGCTGGGGTGGGTGAAGAAAGAAAACACCGTGGAGTGGAAACACCAGCTGGTGGTTATGTTCCCGGTTTCGGTGGATCGCAATCCGGTACTCTTCTTCGCCAACCGTGAAGCTGCTCTTCAGTATGGCAGCATGACCGATTCTGAGCGAGAGGCCAGCGTGAGATTAGTATACGACTCTATCTCCAATGGTGAAACACCCGCAGACTCCAATATCGTTGCTTGTGAGCCCGAGGTTAACCCCGATATGGCCAACAACTTCTTCCTGATGCCCATCACGGAGTTTGCCATGGATGACTCAGAGTTCGGTAATGAGTTTGGCGTACAGGCTGTTAAGGTTGTTGCCGTGACCGAAAATACGGCCAATGCTGCCGAAATGACCAAATCTAAGGGCATGACCATGGATGTCGTGTTCGTAATGGACCTCTCCCGCAGTATGGGTCCGGTCAAAGAGCAGGTAAAAACCACCATTGCCGCTATTGCTCAAAAAGTGAAGCAGAACCCTCAACTCTCGGATGACACCGTGCGCTTCGGGTTCTGGGGATATCGTGATAGCGTAGAGGCATGCCCCGGTATCGAGTTCGTTACCAAGAACTACACCGAGAATGGTTTGCAGACTCCCGAAGAGTTTGCCAAAACCCTTGAGGGGGTAGATGCCACGCCTGTTGACTCCGTTGACTATTGTGAGGATATGATTGCCGGTATGAAGGATGCCATCGAGCAGACTCAGTGGCGAGATGGCGCTGCACGCGTCATCATTCTTATCGGCGATGCTCCCGGTCGCGAGCCCGGTGCTAAGGACCCCTTCAGCCGCCAAAAGAATAAACCCGTTGGTACTCAGGCAGAAATCGGTGTGGCCGAAGTCGCTGCCCTGGCAGAGGCTCACCAAATTGCTGTTGGTACGGCTTATATTAACGTGCCGCGCCACAAACAGTATTTGCCGCTTGGTCGCACTCAGTTCGATGCTCTGGCTTCCGGTGGAGAAACGAAGGCCGCAGCGGTTCTTACCATGAACCATCACGAAGAGTTTGAAACCTTTGCCGATGATATGATTAATTGGCTGGTTGTGCAGCTGTTTGTTGATAACCAAGGGCGAGAAGATCAGGTTCAGGTTAAGTCCGAAGGTGGTAAGTTTGCTTCTGCCTTGTTTGCCAACGCAAAAGTCCGTTGGCTGGGTGATGCCCACAAGGTAGGTGTAACCGGCGACATGTCCGGTTGGGTATTGGACCGCGACCTTCTCGACCCGGGTATGGAATCAATTGTTCCCTGTGTACTGCTGACACGCCAGCAGTTGGATAGCATGAGCTCGCTACTGGACAATGTAGTTAAAGCCGGGCGTAATGCACAGGTAGACTCCACCGAGCTGTTGACGGCGCTCAAGAGCGTAGTAGTAGCCAGTGCCGGCGACCCCGAGTTGCTTAAGGATGTTCAGACCTTGGCAGATTCCCGCCTGGTTCCCGCCTTCCTTAAGGAGCTCCCCTACCACAGCCAGATTATGACCCTGAGTAACGAGTACTGGGCTGCCATGCAGCAGTCCGAACAAGACGAAATTATTCAGAACGCTGAAAATAAACTCAGATATTACGAGGCCATTTACAAGGACGAAAGCATGTGGCTGAGCCCCGATGGCAACATGGGCGAAGCCTACAAGGTGTGCCCCGTCCCGTTGCATATGCTCCCCTGATGTGGCCGATACTTGATGGATTGCAATATTAATATGTGTTTATTGCAGCCGATAGAGAGTTAAAATCCGCGCCGCGCCCGCATTCTCCGCAACTGTGAGAATGCGGGCGTAGGTGTCCGAATCCTACATTGATATCTATGAAAGCCGAGGTTCTAAAAGCAAAAAATCTGGTGCGTTCTTTTGCCGGAGCCGATAGAAGTTTTACACTGCGTGTCCCTCATTTTTCCGTTACTGCCGGCAGTGTGAATATTGTGATTGGGCGTAGCGGGTGCGGCAAATCAACCTTATTAGATATGCTGGGGTTGATATCCGTGGCCGATGCTGCCGATGAGTTCCAAATCAAAGACAGCCAAGATAACTGGGTCGATGTATGCCGTGCCGATACGCACCGGATGGAGTCGCTGCGGCGCCACGAATTAGGCTACATTTTACAAACCGGTGGCTTGTTATCTTTTCTGAAGGTTATTGAAAATGTCAGCTTACCATTGCAATTAAACCGCAAAGCCTTCATTGATATCGATAAATTATTGCAGTGGCTCGGTATAGACGCCCTGCGCAATATGTACCCGTCCAAACTCAGTACCGGTCAACGCCAGCGCGTTGCCATTGCTAGGGCCCTTGCCGGCTCACCCCGTATTATTTTGGCAGACGAACCCACCGGGGCTCTCGATCCTGTCACCGCCGTCAGCGTCAGAGACCTCCTCATTCGCTGTGCTAAAGAGCAGGGCGCCGCTGTTTTGATTGTCACACACGATGCCGAGTTGTTCCGCCCTGCTGCCGATGTCGTTTATGGTTTCGATATTTGCGAGCAAGGAAACAGCGTGATTTCTACCCTCAGACCGGAAGGAGCCAACGCATGAATATATTTTTACCTATTAAAATGGTATGGCGCCAGTTGCGCTACGAGTTCTTGACCCCGTGTTGTCTCTGCATTGCCATTGCTGCTGCCGTGGTGCCTTTGTTGATGATTTTGGGCTTAAAAGAGGGCTACGTCAATACCTTACGTCAGCGCCTCGCGTCCGAACCCTCCAACCTTGAAATTTCTATCCCCACCTCTACCCGGATTACGCCTGCCATGCTCAAAGAGGTGCAAGAACTGCCGGAAATCGGTTTTTGCATGCCCGCTACCAGACTACTTTCAACAGAAGTCACCTTGCAACCGGAGACCCCGAACGCCAAAACGCAATCATGTGGTTTAATCCCCACCGGCCCCGGTGATCCCTTTTTAGCACGCTATGGCGTCCCTGCTCCCAACGATGGTGAAATTGTGCTTAACTCTCGCCATGCAGCAACGCTGAATGTGCGCGTCGGGGACAACATTCGCGTTATCAGCTCTCGTACCGATAAAAATAAGCGCATATGCAAGGACTACGTCACTTGCCGCATTGTGGGCATATTGCCCGCAGAGAGCGGTAGCGTATCGATGGCGTATGTACCCTTGGCTCACGTTATTGCCGTAGAAGAGTATGTAGAAGGGTTGCGCTCCGGTTTGAAAGAGAAAAACGCCATTACCGTGAATCCCGTATACTCCGGTATGTGGTTAGATAATGCCGAAGCAAAAGAGAAAATCTCGTCATTTAACTGGATAGAAGCCTGTCCCTTTAACCAACAGCGCCGTGCTACCGAGGCTGAAGTCAAGGCAGACCCATTTTTGGCTGATGGTATGCTTTTTTATGCACCCGGGCAACTCAAAACGCTTGATAAGTTCAAAAAAGCCTACAATTTGCGAGTAGCCGGGCGACGTTTGCCTATCTATTTGTGGAACTCGCCGATGGAGGCATCTCTTAACATCAACGGCAAGGGCACGTTTGCCATATCGCTTCAATGCATCCCCGAGCTGCTCAGCTTCAGTTCCACCGGTCAGGCAACCGACATCGTATTGGAGTGCGGTTCGCCGGAGTTGGCGGGCTTTCACGTTATCCATTTAGAAAACCAAGGCTCTGTACGGGCCGAGGTGCTTTATAATATCGAGCTGCCACGTGGCACTTGGCGAGCCTCGGCCTCGGTGTTGGGGGTGCTCAAAATCGTGCAGCTGCGCGGTTTGGTGTGGGATACTCAGCATGAGTGTCTTTCTATGCCTGCCAGAGACTTCTCTCGCTTGCGTATCTATGCAAAAGATCTCGATTCTGTCGAACCCTTGGTGGCGCGTCTCTCCGAAATGGGGTACCCCGCCAGCGGTAAATTGGCTGAGATTCATCGCATCCGCGAGTTGAACAATCAGCTCGAAAAACTCTTTGTCCTCATTGCATTTATCTGCGTGGTAGGGGCTGCTTTATCTCTGGGTATCAGCTTGTTCAACAGTGCTCGCAAGCGTAAACGCGATTATGCCATCTTGAGTACTATGGGCTTTTCGCGTAAAGTGCTGATGACCTTCCCGCTCATCGAATCCGTCTTCCTTACTCTTGCCGCCCTGGCGCTCAGCTTCGGGTTGTTCCATGGCATTTCGCAGGCTATCCGTTCAACATTTGAGGCGCAAATCCAGCCCGGTGAGACACTGTGCTATCTGCTGCCCTCGCATTATGCATGGGTATGTGCCTGCGGTATTGGCACCGGCTTATTGGCTGCATTGGTCGCGGCCGTGTCGGTGCTCTACACTCAACCCTCAACCGCTATTCGCGAAATCTAATCTCCTTTTTTCACGTTGTTATATTTATGAAAATAAAAAATCTGTTTTTATCATTCATTGCAGCTTCGGGGCTTTGGGCTCAAGATGCGCCTCAAGTTCAGCCACTGGAATTACCGTTACCGGGCGGGCAGGTGATGCGTTTTATCCCCGTCGAGGTTACGAGCGATTCTAATCTTTTCTCCGGCCGCGTTTTCAATATCGGTAGTGCCACCAATGTAAATGAACCCATCGCCGAGGTGCGCGTGTCGGGTACCGTGTACGACCGGACAACCGAAACTTGGTATATCCCTTTCTGCGAAACCGAAGTTACCAACGCTCAATATGCCGCCGTTATGGGAACCCCTCCCCCGGCCAAGGGTACCGAAAATCTGCCCAAAGTCAATATCTCGGTGTCCGAAATCAGCGCCTTCATGTCTCGCCTGAGCGTTCTCATGCTCCAAAATCCGGAGTTCATGACTTCTCTTGCCCGTTATAATAACGATAAAACAACAAACTTTTATTTCCGCCTGCCTACACCTGTAGAATGGGAGTTCGCCGCCCGTGGTGGTTGTGCAGTCAACTCATCATTATTCGACTCCGACTATCCCTACCCCGTCTCCAAAATTGCATCTTACGAAGCTTTGTTTGATGGTAATCCGCGCAATAAAAAAGTACGTGCCGTCAAAGGCCGCCGCAAAGCCAATCCGGTAGGCCTTTACGATATGCTGGGTAATGTGTCGGAGATGGCCGGCCCCCTGCATTATTTCGATGGTCGTCTCGGGCGTACGGGTGGTATACCCGTGTGCGGCGGCAGTTTTAATACCCCAAAAGATACCGCGCGCGCTTCGTTCCGCATAGAATGTTCTCCTTTTAACGAAAAAGGCGAAGAGTACCGCAGTAGTTACGTAGGCTTCCGCCCGGTCATGGGCTCTACTATTCGTCACAAGAAAATGTCGCTCGAGCTCTTCCAACAACAATGGGAGGAACATGTGCAAACCGTTCCCCCGTTGACAACCAATCCCGGCGACATCTCGAGTGACCAAGTGGAAAGCTTGCTTATTCAGCAGCTCGAAGAAAAGGTGAAAGAAAAGGAAAAAGCTCTTGCCGAAACTTCTGCACGGGTTCAGGAACTTGAGCAGGAGATTAAAAGTCTCACGACTCCCTCCGGTAGTGGAGAGGTGTCCGATGCGGGCGAGGTTCGCAAGTTGGTTGCCGAGAAGTTGAAGCATGACCCCACTCTTCTCAAGGAAGTCGAAAAATCTTTAGCCGAAAACGAAAAGTTGAAAAAGGAACGCAACCAGCTGCGTAAACAACTGGCAAGCGCAAGGGCAAAGCAGAAGGATGTTGACGCCTTGCGTAAACGTGTAGATATTGCAGAGAGAAAAACACAAGAGGCCTTGGCGCTGGTGCGTCAAACGGAGGTGCTCCGCGTGCAGGCCGGTATTACCATCCTGATGACCTCTTCGTCAGAAATCAGCTATTTCGTTGAACGCGCAGAAGGGCTCCGAAAAGTGCTGGAACGAGCTCAAGCTGAGGAGCCCGAAGAGTACCAGAAGGAGGTGCAAGACGCCATCGCCCTCAACGAGGCCAATATCTCTTCTGCCGAAAATTATCTGCGCAAGGGCTGCGAGATATTAGTCGATACCCCTGCCGAACTCGTTGAGGCCGAGCTGGAGAAACAATTGAAAGCTTTGCAGAAAAACCCGCAAGACCATCGCCTGTATGTATGCCTGAAGTATGCCTCAGAGTATTACAAAGAATACCGCAAGACGAATAAACACCATTCTACCGATACCTTGAAAGAGAAGCTCATCAGCAACGAATAATAAAAATATAAATCATTCTAACCATAATACTTACATGAATATATTACAAACAACAATAAAGGCGGCGGCTTTAGCATTTGCAGCAGCCCCTATCGTGTGTGTGGCAGCCCCCTCTGCTGCAGAGTCTCAGGTTCTGAAAGCCCGTACTGCTTTGGTTAAAAAGTTGACAGATGCCGGCGTGCTTCGGGCAGAACATTCTGCCGCACTTATGGCAATTCCTGTTGAAGTAAAAGGCGGAGCTCAAAAAATTCAACTGCATAGCCCCGGTAACAAGCCGGTTATTGTGATGCCCCCCAATTACTTGGAGAGCCTGTGCAAAAAAATGTCTTCCGATAAAGCCATGCAGGTCTTTATCGGTGAGTTAGGGGCAGCGTTGGCTCAGGCAGAGCTCGAGATGGTGTGTGAGGGCGATACCTCTGCCATCCCTCAAGAGCTGCAGCAGGGGTTGGCAGAAGCCATGGCCGTGTCGGCCTTCAATGTTATCTCTCCCGATAAAACAAAACTTACGCTCACCTATAGCTCT
Source organism: Akkermansiaceae bacterium (assembly GCA_015062055.1). Classification (GTDB taxonomy): domain Bacteria; phylum Verrucomicrobiota; class Verrucomicrobiia; order Verrucomicrobiales; family Akkermansiaceae; genus Akkermansia. The sequence goes on along the minus strand of SUVK01000048.1, from coordinate 9,834 downwards.
CCGGCTGTCAATCAATACATGACCCAAGGGGCAGGTGCTGCCTGCTTGCGTTACGATAGTGCCAAGGGGGTATACATACCGGACTATTCGGCTTTGCCGTCCGCTGCCGATGCTCAACCGGCTGCCCCCGCCGCATCTGATAACTCATATACGGAAAAAGGCGTGATGAATATCCTCTCCGGCGGTATGGGTGGCAAGCCGATTGCTTCGGTAAACCGCTCATCCCGTTTACACTCCGCCCAAAAGAAGAAATCTGCCGCCACTAAGGTTGCAACCGTGGCCGATGCCGCTGCACCGGCGCCTGCCGACGAAAAAGAAACCCCGATATACCTCAACCCCTTGGTGCTGGGTGGTGCCGGTGGTGGTGTGCTTTTGCTCCTGATTATTCTTGTACTTGTGGCACGCAAGAAGAAATAAGTAACCCTGCTGTTTTAACAAATGAGCCTCACTCATCGGGATAGCCCGGTGAGTGAGGCTTTGTAATATGGGGGTGGTACAATGTGACGATTTTGCCACATAGAATGTGGCAATCTATTCACGTTAGAAAGCGTGCAAAGGGCAGGTGGGCGTGGTATAAGAAAAGCACTTATGAGTACAATATACATAGTGATACTGGGGCTCCTGCTCGTTCTGGCCATGTATGACCTGGTGGTGGGGGTATCCAACGATGCCGCTAATTTCCTGAACAGCGCCGTAGGCTGCAAAGCTGCCGGCCGCGCTGTTTTGTTCGGGGTTGCGGCGGTCGGCGTGCTGTTGGGGTGCGCCTTTTCTACGGGCATGATGGAGATTGCCCGCAAGGGGGTATTCATGCCTGCTATGTTCGGGTTTGATGACATCATGATTCTCTTTTTGGCGGTGATGCTCACCGACGTCATCTTGCTCGATTTGTTCAACACCCTGGGCTTACCCACCTCAACTACCGTATCGTTGGTATGCGAGTTGCTGGGGGCCGCCATTGCCGTGGCTCTATTCATCATGGCGCACGATCCTGCCGCCTCTCAGGTGCTCGGTGACTACATCAATACCGATGAATGCTTCAAAATGATAACGGGTATCTTCTGCTCGGTCTTGGTAGCATTTACCTGCGGTTGCGCGGTCATGTGGTTCTCTCGCCTCCTGTTCAGTTTCCGCTACAAAGCTGCTTACAAATACATAGGTGCTTTGTGGTGCGCCGTGGCCCTTACGGCCATTACCTACTTTGCCGTATTTAAGGGGCTTAAACACAGCACCATTGTTAACAAAGAGCTTATCGCTTACCTCAACGCCAACATCGGCTTAGCTACGGCACTTGCCTTTGTGGTTTGGGCGGGGCTCTGCTCAATCTTGCAATATCTGTTTAAAGTCAACACTCTCAAGCTGGCTGTGCTGGCAGGTACCGGTGCCTTGGCTCTTGCCTTTGCCGGCAACGACCTCGTCAACTTCATCGGCGTGTTCATGGCTGCCAAAGATTCGTACTTCGTGGCGTCTGCTCACGTGTCTGCCGGGGGCGATTTAGCCACCCTCAAGATGGGCAGCCTTATGGCTCCCGTGCAAGTCAACATCCTTTGGCTCTTCGGGGCAGGGGTGGTCATGGTACTGGCTCTGGTGTTCTCTCGCAAAGCTCGCACGGTGATTGATACCGAGGTAAAACTGGCCCGCAGCAATGGCCTGGGTAAAGAGCGCTTCGGCTCTTGCTTGCCGGCCCGCGCAGCTGTGCGCTATACTCGCAAATTGGTGGGCGCGGTGGCACGCATTACCCCCGCCCCCATTGCCCGTTTTGTTGCGGCTCGTTTTTGCCCGCTCGAGCCCGCAGAGGACGACGGCACAGCCTTCGACCTCATCCGCGCCTCCGTCAACCTTACCGTGGCTGCTCTGCTCATCACTCTGGCAACCAGCATGAAATTGCCGCTTTCTACCACCTACGTCACCTTCATGGTCGCCATGGGTTCTTCTCTGGCAGACCGTGCATGGGGGCGCGATAGTGCTGTATACCGCATCACCGGTGTGCTCACCGTCATCGGTGGGTGGTTTATGACGGGTATAGGCGCCGTTACGGCAGGCTTCCTCGCCGCTGCCGTCATGATGTTCGGTGGTGCCTGGGGAATCGGCTTCATGGTGGTATTAACTGCCGCCGTGTTGTTCAAAAATGCCGTTGCCTATCGCAACCGCGACAAACATGAGGTGCAGCTTATCGACCTCAGCAACCGCGCCGCCGTGCAAGAGCTCGGGGTAGCCTCCGCCGAGCGCCTGGCCGATGTGGTGAGCATCTACCGCGGCACCGTCAATGCCCTGCTGGCAGAGGACCTCAGCGCCCTCAAAAACATGCGCCGCAAAGCAAGAGACATCTGCCGCGCCCTGCGCGCCGTGAAAGATGACGAGATTTTGCCCACGCTGCAAAATATAGACCCCGCCCATGCTCCGCAGGCCCAAACCCTCTTCCGCCTGCACGAGAGCTCCCTCGCCGTGGCCGAAAACCTGCTGGTAATCGTTAAAAATTGCTACAGGCACATCGATAACGACCACGCCGGCCTGACCCGCGACCAAGGCGAAGACCTCTTGACCATGTGCGATAAAGTCGGCCGCTTCTACCCCGAGATGAGCACCCTGCTGCGCTCCGGCGACTACAGCATGCTCTCCGCCGTCATGGAGCACGCCACCGACCTCAGCGATGAGTTTGCAGAAGCCATCACCCGCCACCTCTTGCGCGACTGCGGAGACGAAAACGGTATGCGAAACGGCATTCTGTACCTCGGCTTGCTCAATGAAACCCGCGCCATGGTGAGAAAATCCTTCTCTCTCATCAAAGAGCAACAACAGCTGCTTTCCCTGTACCCGCAATAAGGGGCAATGGTAGCTCGTTACTGATACTCCCGCCATTCTTGCCGCGCCTTGGCAAGAATGGCGTTTTTGGCGCCGTTGCCCCCTGGCCACGGTGCCCAATATCGCCGAACGTAATTTTATATGTACGCACTTCTTACTTGACGAACGGGCAGAAAAAAGCTACACTTTGCACGATGCCCGCCCCCTGTCGGCAGTGTATTTGTTTGCGCTGTGACAGCACGGCACAGAGGCGGGTATGGTGCGCGGTATGCTTCTGCGTGCTTAACTATCAAACAAATAGATTATATGAAACTGAATAAAGTAATCGCCTTGACTCTGGCTGCCCTCTTTTCCATGAGCGGCCTCCAGGCTCAGTCTTTGTCCCCTTCCACCAAAACTCATTGGGATAAGGGTACTCTGGTTGTAGAATCCCCCGCCCGTGCAGAGGGCCAGACCCACGTTCTCAACCTTACCGCCCCCAAAATGAAAACCGTGCGCGTGGCCTTTGTTGGCCTTGGCATGCGCGGCCCGGGTGCTGTTGCACGTTTCACCCATATTCCGGGTGTAGAGATTGTTGCTCTTTGTGACTACGAGCGCGAGCGTGCCGAAAAATGCCAAAAGCACCTGCGCCAAGCCGGTCTTGCCCCTGCCGATATCTACTACGGCGAGAAAGGCTACGAAGAAATCTGCAAGCGCCCCGATGTTGACCTCGTTTACGTTGCCACCGACTGGGACCACCACTTCCCCGTCGCCAAATGCGCCCTCGAGAACGGCAAGCATACCGCCATCGAGGTGCCCAGCGCCATGAACCTCGAGCAATGCTGGGAGCTCATCGACCTCTCCGAGAAAAACCGCAAGCACTGCATGATCCTCGAGAACTGCTGCTACGACTGGTTCGAGCTCGATGCCCTCAACATGGCTCAGAAGGGTATCTTCGGCGAGGTTATCTATGCCAAGGGTGCCTACATTCACAACCTCGACCCCTTCTGGGATGCCTACTGGGTAAACCCCAATAACGACCCCGAAGAACTCGGCTGGCGTATGAAGTACAACAAGGAGAACCGCGGCGATGTTTATGCCACTCACGGCCTCGGCCCCGTTGCTCAGGTCATGAACATCCACCGCGGCGACCGCTTCAAAACCCTCGTCGCTATGGATACCGCCTCCTTCCACGGTAAAGAATTCGTCGAGAAGAAAACCGGCAAACCCTGTCCCGAGTTCCGCAACGGCGACCACACCACCACCCTCATGCGTACCGAAAACGGCAAGGTGGTCGAGATTCAGCACAACGTGATGAATCCCCAGCCCTACAACCGCCTCTTCCAGCTTACCGGTACCCGCGGCTTCGCCAACAAGTACCCCATCGAGGGCTTCGTGCTCGAAGGCAACCACATGAAAGATGCTGAAGGTGCCCCCAACCTCGAAGACCTCGACTCCCACTCCTTCATGTCCGAGGAAAATATGGAGGCCCTGCGCGAGCACTACCGCCACCCCATCATCAAAAAATACGGCGAAATGGCCGAAAAAGTAGGTGGCCACGGTGGTATGGACTTCTTCATGGACGTGCGCATGGTATACTGCCTGCAAAACGGCCTCCCCTTGGATATGGATGTATACGACCTCGCCGAGTGGTGCTGCTTGGCAGAGCTCGGTTCCCTCTCCATGGATAACGGCAACTGCGCTGTCTCCTTCCCCGACTTCACCCGCGGTTACTGGAACACCGTTCAGGGCTACTCCCACGCTTGGGCTTCTCCCGAGGACGAGGCTGCTACCGATGCCGCCGCCCAAGCCTACACCCAAGCTCAGAAAGAGGCCGTCGTTAAATACGACCTCTGGGCCCTTTACGATGCTGCCGCCAAGGCCGAAGGCGATGACAAAGTCGCTGCCGAAAAAGCCTACCGCGATGCTCAAGAAAAAGCCCAAGCTGAGTTCGACGTGCAGTAATACTTAACTGCCGAACACACCTCAACAATTTGCCCCACGGTGCCTACCGCCCCATGGGGCTTCTTCTTGCCCATTTTTAACCTGCATTTTGTTGTAATAATTTGTATATTTGTTTACGGTTTGAATGTACTAAATCCCCCTCTCTCAGCGTGAGCTACAGGCGAACTCTTCACGTACCGGCAGGCACCTTTCACACTTGCGTCTGCAAGCTTACTATCCCCCCTCGCCGAATGCCGGGGGGCATAATAGCGAGACTAACGAAGATGCCCACGATGTAACATCAGGTTAGTGGCAATTCAAATGCCGGAACCGGCAAAGAAATCTGATTATTCAACACCGCAACGATTATTCGTCTGCGCCGTGTGTATAGATTTTCAGCGCGTCTGTATTCGGGTCTCTGCCCATAAAATTGCGGAACAACTGTATGGCCGGTGCCGAGCCCCCGCGAGACAGAATCTCCTTGCGGTATTCTGCCCCCGTTGCGGGGTTAAGCACCCCTTCCGCCTGAAACCGCGTAAACGCATCTGCCGCCAGCACCTCCGACCACTTGTAGGTATAGAACGATGCCGCGTAACTCTCCGTCATGCAATAAATAAAATTGCGCATCTCGCAGGGGTAGGGTGTTGTGTAGGGGAACTGCCACGGGCGCAGAATCTCTGCCGCCACGGCATCCAGCGCGCGCCCCTCAAAGCGCTCCTTGTAGTGCATGTGCATCTCTAAATCAAGCTTGGCAGCGCACAGCATGCGCATATGGATGACGACAGAGGCCTTGTTGCGGCTCTCGGCCAGTTGGCGGGCAAGCTCTTGCGGCAGCGGCTCCCCCGTCTCGTGGTGCACGGCAAAAGTCGCCAGCGTTGCAGGCTCCCATATCCAATTCTCCTGAAATTGGCTCGGCATCTCAATAAAATCGCTCTCCACATCCATGGCCGACACCCCGCGCAGCTCGCCGTGAGATAACAGCATGTGCATCAGGTGCCCGCACTCGTGGAACAATGCAAACAAATCTCCATGGTGCAACAAATGCGCTTGCCCCTCTGCCGGCGGCGGTGTCAGATTGGTCACCACACAAGCCAAGTTCGGCTCCCCGGGGTCGCCGAACTGCAGGGGCATGCACCATGCCATCCACCGCTTGCCCTCACGCGGGTACAAATCCAAATAGCCGTTGCCCAAATGCTCGCCCGTGGCGGCATCATACACCCTAAACACCCGCACCGAGGGGTGCCACACCTCTACCTTGCCCGCAGCGCAAGCCATGCCCGGGGCGGGGCAGTCCGTCTCCGCCTCTTCCACCCGCACACCGTACACACGCTCGCACAGGCGCATCAGCCCTTGTATAACCGCCTCTGCCTCAAAATAGGGGGTAAGCTGCCCGGCATCGAACCCGGCAGGTCCTGCCGGTGCCGTGCGGGCATAAAAAGCCTCATCCCACGGTGCCAGCTCCTCAAGCGGGCAACCTGCCGCAGCCGACAAACGGGCAAGCTCCCCGCGCACCCAAGCATCATACGCAGGCTTGCTCTTTTGCAGCATCTCATCCACAAACGACAGCGCCTTTTCCCCCGTGCCCATCATCAACGCCGCCGCCTTCATATCCGCAAAATGGCGGTAGCCACACAGCTCTGCCTGCTCTTGGCGCAGCGCCAGTATCTTGTGAATCACCGGCTCATTATCTGCCGCGTACGCCGTACCCACCGCATTGGCACCATACCAACACTTCCGGCGCGTCTCGGCCACCGTGCAATGGCGCAGCACCTCGCCCGCATGGGCATCGCTCAGGTTAACCACCCAAGCCTGCTCGCCCTCCTTGCACACACCGCGCGCCTGCGCCGCCTTGGACGCACGCTCCATAAAACCGGCCGACATACCGTCCAGCTCCGCCGCATCGGTAATCACCAAATGCCAATCCCCGGCACCCGCCTCCAAATTGGCCGTGTAAAGCATTGCCTGCTCCTTAAGCTGCTGATTCACCTCTGCCAAACGCGCCCGTTTTTCCGGCGTCAACCCGCCTCCGTTCAACCGCAAACGCAACAATATCTTATCAATAAAATGCCGCTTCACCGGCGACAAAGCCTGCATACACGGCAGCTCCGCAGCCTTAAGCAACAACTCTTGAATCTCCTCCGTACCCGGTCGCGTAGCCTCAAACTCCGCCACCATCTCCACCACCTGCGCATGCGCTTTTTGCAGCTCGGGGTCGCCCACCGTGTGCATCAGATGGTATAAAAAAAGCTGCAACTGCTGCAAATTCTCCTCCGCCTCATAATAGGCCAAAAACGTATTCTCAAACGTAGCCTCCTCCAACGATACGCGAGACAACGCCTCAAGCCGCGCCCGCGCCTGCTCAATCGCCGCCCTAGCATCTGCCACCGCTTGCTCTGCCGTCATCGCAGACCACGCCGGGTACCCTCTCGTTCGAAAAAACGGGTGCGCCACCGCCTCCTGCCCTGCCATCGCTGCCGGGGCAGCATCCACCGCCCCCAACTCTGCCGCAGGACTCATCCCTACCACCCCCAACGCCACAACAAGAGTAAACCATTTCCTGATTTTCATATCGCTATACCTTTCTAACCATTATATCCATGCTCCCCCCAAACTCTACCACCTTTTATGTCATTATTCATTTTCCTTCCATCCGCTACCCTCTTGGGTAAGCAATATCCTTGTGTCGCCCTCGTGCAATATTACTCGCTCTACCCTCCAAAAAGAGATATTTGACATATCTGCCAAGTGATATTCAGCTCATGGCAGAGCTGTATTGAGCACAAATCCATGGGTGTAGGAGGAGTTTTCGTATGCGATTTTATTCGCTGATACGCATCATTTTTTGTTAATCCGGAAAGCTGTTGTGCTTCATTTAGGCCGGCAATGGAAGTGGAAAAAGACGGCAATACGGCAGAGGGCTAATGAGGAACGGTGCAAGTTCATAGCTACCATAGATTGATTTATTGCACCAATTGTCAAGGGGGGCGTTTTTTTACAGGTAGTGGTATTGCTTGCGGTAGGCGAGCACGAAATAAACGGAAAATGCCAAAGTGCCGACCTCAGCAACGGATACGGCCCACCAAATACCCTCTGTACCGCATAGTAGCGGCAGGCTCAAAACCGCAGCAGCCTGGAAAACAAATGTGCGCAATAGAGAGATGCCGGCAGATATGATGCCGTTGTTCATGGCCGTGAACAACCCGGAGGCAAATATGTTGTACCCCATCAACAAAAAAGAGAGGCCATACACCAGGAAGGCGTGTTCTGTTAACCGGGTCAGGCTCTCATCGTAGCCCACAAAGAGAGCGGCAATGGGGTGGGCAAAGATAACAGCCGCCAAGGCCAGGGTAAACCCGACGGTACCGACAAATGAAATGCTTTTGCGAAACAGATTTTTAAGCTCGGCATGGTTTTCGGCCCCATGGTGATAAGCTAATAAAGGCGTGCTGCCCATATCGTACCCAATGAACAGAGCAATAAAGAAGAAGGCTACATACATGACTACCCCGTAGGCGGCCACGCCATCTTCGCCATAATAGCGAATCAGTTGATAATTATACAACATGCCTATAAAAGCCCCCGAGATGCTGCTTACCAGCTCGGATGCACCGTTGGTGCAAACTTGCAACATGGGTCGGGGCTGAAAGCGTGTGCGGCGGAACCGCAACAAGCTTTTATTCGGTAATAAGAAATACACAACCGGCACCAGCCCTGCTACCACTTGGCTTACCCCTGTTGCCCAAGCGGCGCCGGCAACACCCCAGCCGTAAACGGCCATGAAGACGGCATCCAATACGATATTGGTGGCGCCCCCGGCGACACTGAGCCAAAAGGCAAGTTTGGGTTTCTCGGCAGCTATGAGCAAAGACTGAAATGTCCACTGCAAGATACAGCAGGGTAAGAATGCCAGCAAGATGCGCCCATATGTCAAGGCGTCGGGCAGTAACTCGGGGGTCGCCCCCAAGGCGCGGCATATTTCCGGCAACCATATACAGCCCACGGCGCCCATTATGGTGCCCAAAACTGTTGCGAGTATAATAATTTGAGTGAAATAACGCTTGGCTCTTTTTTCGGCCCCTTGGCCGAGGGTTTTTGCCACCAAAGCCGTGCCGCCGCTGCCGAACATAGAGCCTAACCCGGCCATTAAAATAATAACCGGGAACACGAAATTTACCGCAGCAAAGGCCAATTTGCCCACATAGTGAGAAACAAATAAACCGTCTACCATGGTGTACACCGAGGTGAGAATCATCATCGCAATCGGTGGCAACACAAAGGCAAATAATTTACGGTAGGTAAAATGGTCTGACAACTGAACCGCCATGTGCCGCCTATTCTAACCAAACCCGCATTTATGTCAATCCCTTTTCCTTAATACGCCCGCTGCGGGAGCTCATTTATCAGAAAATCTACCATACGTGTCCAAAATCTTTGGGACACATCTGAAAACCCACACTTTCTGCTATTTTTTTTTGTTGAAAATTCGGGGCAGGGGAGTATTATGAAAAGTGAAGGGGATTGATAATGAGAAAGTTCTTTTTAACCATATTGTGCTTAGGGTGTGCCCTTAGTGGTGAGAGCCCGGCTTTGGATGTAGCGGCAAAGCTGCTGGAAGATTACCAACAGCAGCGTAAGGCGTGTGGGGATGAGGATGCCTTGCAAGTGCTTCGCCTCAAGATTCGATATACTGAGATGAAAGCGTGGACTGCGTTGGAGACCGACGATGAGGCATACGAACAGGCTGAAAAGGAGCTTCTTGCCCTTCGTGAGCAGGCGTATCGCCTCGCGAAAGCCCGGTATGAGCAAGGGCTTGCTACCATGCGAGATGTATATGAAACCGGAGCTCAGTTGTACTACATGACGGAGAGCAGTCAACGGGTACGTCCTACTCTGGAGGAGTTGCGAACCATGCGCATGAGTCTTCTTCGCTCCGCCAGAGCAACGGGAAACAAGGCAGAAGAGCTCAAAACGGAAATTATCTGGTATACGCGTTGGTATAATTAAAAATTAGAAACTAAACTTTATCATATAACGAGATTGTGATTGCATAACTTGTTTATTTGTAGTACAATAAATAAGCTAAAACACGTACTTACAAAAAGAAGCTATGCA
>SUVK01000004.1 GCA_015062055.1 Akkermansiaceae bacterium | reverse complement strand
TCGACGCATCTTTAAAGGCAAATCAGCACGCCACATGGCACGAACAGAAAAGCTCCATTTTCTCAAAATTGCAGCGTAAATTGAAGAAAAATCACTTACTGTCGCATTTGGTCTTGCAATTCAGCCTCGCTCATCAGCAAAGCGGAGCCGTAGGATGCTTCGCCAAGGCGAGTTGCAAATCTCGCGCATCGGCGGCAAGTGCCTTAGCACGGGCAACGGGGTCTTGAATAAGGTTGGAGAGCTCAACCTTTTCTTCGTATTTCTCTTGCGGCGAGAGGCAAAAATCAGAGTCAATAGCGCGTTTTTCGATATCTATGTCCATAGGCCGGCATGGTAGCACACACAGGCGAACAGCGCGAGATAAATTGGGTGTAGAACACCTACCGTCGGCAGAAAAAAGCAACACCCAGTATACGGCGGGGTGTCTGTTTTCGGGAAAAATTTTATCGCAAGAAAAAGCGCAGAATCTTCTCCGCAAACTTAGAATAAGGATGATAACGGAAAGGCAAATCGAGCCAGTTGGCTTTGGATAGCACGGATTTATGGTGCGTGAAGGTATCGAACCCGGCTTTACCGTGGTAAGAGCCCATACCACTATCGCCGATACCACCGAAGGGGAGCCCATGCACGGCGAGGTGAATGATGGTATCGTTGATGCACCCGCCACCGAATGAGAGGTTCTGAGAGAAGCGACGTTTGGTTGCCGAATCTGTGGAGAACAAATAAGAAGCCAGCGGCCGCGGACGACTGAGCACGAATTCTTCTACATCTTCCCACTTCTCCCACGTAAGAATGGGCAGAACAGGGCCGAAAATCTCTTGTTGCATGGATGAAGAAGACGGGGTCACAGCATCCAACACAGTGGGCTCGATACGCAGGGTGTCGGGGTCTCCCTTACCGCCGACCACAGCGGTGGCATCTTGCATGAGGTCCATAAGGCGGTCGAAGTGGCGTTTGCAAATAATGTGGGTAAACTCCTCGTTCTTAAGAGGTTCTTCGCCCAACATTTCAATCACGGCCTTACGATATTCTTGCACGAAAGCCTCTTTTACACTGTGGTGGATAAAGAGATAATCGGGGGCAACGCACGTCTGGCCGGCATTGAGTATTTTACCGAACGCGATACGTCGGGCCGCCACGCGCAGATTGGCCGTGGCATCTACAATACAGGGGCTCTTACCGCCAAGCTCCAGCGTAACGGGGGTGAGATGACGAGCGGCGGCATCCATAATGATATGGCCAACCGTAGGGCTACCGGTAAAGAAGATGTAGTCAAACTTTTGCTCTAACAACACCCCGGTGGAGTCTCGCCCGCCCAGCACTACATGCACGTATTCTTTGGGGTACAGGCTCCCGAGCATCTCTGCCAACACGGCAGAGGTAGCGGGGGTCATGGAAGAGGGCTTAACAACGCAGCAGTTACCGGCAGAAAGTGCGGCCACCAGCGGGTCAAGGCACAGAAGAACGGGATAATTCCACGGGCTCATGATGAGAGCCACACCGTAAGGCTCGGGGACCACGCGACTTACAGAGGGGAACTGAGCCAGAGGCGTATGCACGCGGCGGGGTTTGCACCAACGGCGCAGGCATTTGATGGTGTGATTGAGCGAAGAGGCGACCATACCGATTTCGGTCATGAAGGTCTCCATGGCGCACTTACCGAGGTCTTTTTGCAAGGCCTCGCAAATGCGGGGTTCCCATTCTTTAAGGGCACTGCGCAATTTTTTGAGAGCCTCACGGCGATACTTAATGTCTCGGGTGACGTGAGTATTGAAAAAACGACGTTGAATATTGGCTATATTTTGCATGGTCAGAACGCGGCATTAAGGATTTCGAGCACCTGAGACTCGGTTGCAGCACGTGGATTCACGATAAGAGCACCATCGTTTGCGGCAAACTCGGCCACTTTGGGGAAGGCTTCCTTACCGACACCGGCGGCGCTGAGCGTCAGCGGTAGCCCGCATGCCGTGTTCAGCTTACGCCCCAAAGCCTCGATAGCCTCAATGGCAGCTTCTGCACGTCGGTCGGCCGGGGTGGACATAGCTGCATCCATCCCCACAAGCCAAGGCAACAGATCTGCGTAGGCCCCTGCACTATGACTCAGGTTATAACGCATGACATGTGGCAGCAAAATAGTCATCGCCACGGCATGCGGCACCCCGCAAACACCACCAAGCGCATGGCCGATAGCGTGTACAGCCCCGACCATAGAGTTGGAGAAGGCAATACCGGCCATGGTAGAAGCCAGGGCCATATGGAAGCGAGCCTCGCGGTTTTTACCATTCAGGATAGCGGTCTCCAAATTCTGAGCAATAAGCCGGATAGCAGCCGTAGCATAGGCGGTACTGAGCGGGTTTGCCTGAAGGCAGGTGCAGGCCTCTACTGCATGGCAAAGGGCATCCATACCGGTAGAGGCAGTCGCCTTGGGGGGCAGACCCTCGGTCATGCGCGGGTCTATCACGGCTACATCGGGCTCTACAAAGGGGGAAAGGAACTCCATTTTCACCCCATTTTCGTCATTTTTAATCACGGCAACCCCGGTGCATTCGGAACCGGTGCCGGCGGTGGTAGGCACTACAACAAAGGGTATGTGTTTCCCGCTCGTCACATTTTCTAACCCGCTGATGGAGAAAATATCGTCTGTATCTTGAGAAAGCACCAGACGCACACCTTTGGCTGTATCAATGACCGAACCACCACCTATGGCAACGATAGAATCGCACTGTTGGTCTCTGTAAAATGCAGCAATTTGATTCACCACAGCCAAGGATGAATCTACGGGAATCTCGGTAAAAGAAGCAGCCGGGGCAACACCCTCTGCCACCATGGCTGCTGTAACCTGAGCCATGGTACCAATCTTTGCCAACACGGCATCAGAGAGCACCAGAGGGCGTTTCGCGTTGAGGTGCTGCAGCTCGTTGGGTATACGCTCCAAAGCAAGCTCGCCGCACAGTAATTTTACAGCATTTTGAAATTCGAAGTAGGACATGAGAAAAAATCAGGCAGAAAAACGGTATTTGAAAGTAAGGAATCCCCATGCGATGCGAGCATAGGTACGCAGGGAACACACCTGCGGTTTGGGTATATCGGTCATGATGCGACGGTTAATGAAGTTGGGGAAGAGATAGGCCTCCACAATATTAACCAATCGCGCCAATCGCATGACATCTGCCACCTCGCCTGCCATGGTAAAGGCGTGCGCGGCGTAGGCTTGTGCCAAGCCCATTTGCCCCGTGAACAGACGGAACGAAAGAGGCATTGATTTGATATGTAACGTGCAAGTGGCTTTATCGAGGGAGCGTACACGGCGCAATTTACCCCCTTGCCACACAACATGCAGCACCGGGCCGTTGTGCCCGGTATGAATCGAGTAGCTAAGGCCCTCTGGCATGCGGGCAAACTCCTCAGCCACGCGTGTGTCTTGGGCTTTTAATTCGACCAAGGCAGCGTGCACCACTCGCAGCACAATACCCACCGTGAGTTTTTGAAAAAAACGTTTCATGCGATTTTACTCCCCACGTTTGGACGAGGCACGGCGCAGGCGGTCCATCATGGCACAACCGAGCCCGATTTCGGGTAATTCTTCGGCTACAATGACCTGCACCTCCTCGTTTTCATCCATGGCACGCATGACGGCAAAAAGGCGCACGGCAGCCTCTGCCAATCTTCCGCTGCCGGGGGAAAGCGGCATGGTTTCCACCCAACAATCTTGGGCGGCGAGGGGTGAGTCACCCTCGTAGGTGATAAGGCCGTAGTTTACTCCTTCCTCGGGGGTAAACTCTTCTTTCGGATTCCACAGAATCAGGGGTTTGCAGGGGGCATAGTGACTTTTAAGTTGTCCCGGGGCATTAGGCAGCGCCTCTTCGGCAGCGTTTTTACCCTTACCCGGTTTGAGCACGCGACATATACCACGCAATTTTTCGCGGGTGATGGGGCCTTCTCTCAGCAAGCGTACGGCAGGTTTACCTTTTTCATCCAGACAGGGCATCAATATGGTACTCTCGAGCCCCTCGGAGCATGCGCCGGCATCTAAAACCAAAGGAATACTGCCGCCCAACTCCTTTAAGACCGCACCCGCACTGGTGGGAGAAATGTGGCCGAAGCGATTGGCACTGGGTGCCGCAATGGGGTGCCCCAGCGCGCGAGCAACGCCCCGCATAACCTCGTGTGAAGGCACGCGGCACGCTACCGTGGGCAAACCACTTGTTACGATATCGGGGATGATTGGCTTGCGAGGCAGTACCAATGTCATAGGCCCGGGCCAAAACTCTTTGGCCAGTTTGTCTACCAACGCTTGCAGCTCTTCGGGCACATCGGTGTAGTCTTTTATGGCTTTACCATTCGGGAAATGGCAAATAAGGGGGTCAAAACTCGGGCGCTCCTTTACCGAGAAAACATCGGCCACAGCCTCTGTGTTAAGGGCATCCGCCCCAAGACCATACACCGTCTCGGTGGGTATGGCGACCAAGCCGCCTTCTTCCAACACGGCGGCGGCTTCTTTATATACTTTGCGGCAATCCTCCAGCGGGTCTACCTCTATCACTCGCGTTTGCATGCGTGTATGTTAGCGCAAAGTTAGAGAAATGTCAAGGAAATCACCCACCTACGGGAGGAAAGCCCTCGAAATCGCCCCCCGCAGAGATAAAAAAACAAAAAAGGCAGCAAAAAAATGCGCCGCGACAGCGATATTGACTTGACTAAAGCGCCGTAGTCTGCTACGCTGCCGCGCGTTATGGCAAAAGTTCCTGTTATTCAGCTCCGCAAAGGTCACGCCGTGAACTACAACGGCGACATCTGCATTGTACGCGAAAGCCAGCTCAAGACTCCTCCCCGCATGGCTTCCTATGTTCAGATGACCATCCGCAGCATCGCCTCCAAGAAGGATTACAATCTGCGTCTCACTTCTAACGACTTCCTTGAGGGTGTTATGCTTACCCGCGAGGAGATGGAGTTCTCCTACGTAGACGGTATGGGCTACCACTTCCTCAACACCGAGACATACGAGGACGTATGCGTGAGCGAGGATATCGTAGAGCCCGTTAAGGATTACCTCATCGAGGGTGAGACCTACGTAGTAATGTTCACCGATGAAGTACCCTGCTCCATCGAGCTGCCCGCCGCCATCACCATGGAGGTAGCAGAGGCCCCCGAGGGCGTAAAGGGTAACTCCGCCAACAATGTATACAAGAGCGCCACGATGAGCACCGGCTTGGTTGTACAGGTACCCCTGTTCATCAACGCAGGTCAGAAGATTTCCGTTAAGACGGAAGACGGCACCTACCTGGGCCGTGTGAACGACTAAATCACCGAGCTTACAAGTTAAATCTTATTCAGAAACCGCCCGCAGTCAAGCTGTGGGCGGTTTTGTTATAGGAGACAGTCAAACGATGCAGAAAAGCAGCAGGCAACGCATCATGCTATTCAAGACTTATTCAGAGTCTCGGTTACAATTTGTTGCAGGGGGTCAACAGCGTAATCGCCTGCCCATTTTTTCAGCTCTTTGCCGGTGTAAGAAGAAAGGCCATCTGCGGTAAGCTGCCGGGCCAAAACGCCTGCGGGTATCAGCATGCAAAGGAAATCCTCTTCTGCCGCATACCCGGTACGCACTTCACCCGTTCGAGTCATGATAACACCATCTGCCGGGGACATAGAGTTAAGCTCGACAATGGCAGCCGTGAGGGCATCTCGGTCAATTTCGTATGATATAGCAGCGTCGGTTTCCATGGCTTGAGTTATACCTTAACAAGCGCTAAAAATCAAGCAGCAAATGTGCAGATAAGAGAAGATGCTTGACTCTACCCCCCGTTATGGTGTAGGCTCGGGACATGATGAAAAGAATTGCGACTGCCGCGGTCTTGGTATCCGTTTTGTTCTCGGGCTGCCAATGGCAACAGAAAACCCAAAACAGTGCCCCGGAAGAAACAGAAGAAAACGTATTGCCCCCGCTTTACTTGGGAACAGTGCACCAAGTGTACCCCGAGCAGGGCTTTGTTCTGTTGCGTATCATCGGGCCGCTCCCCGGTCCCGGCACGGTGCTTATTACCCACCCGGCAGATGGTTCTAATACCCGTATCGGTAACCTGATGGTTACCTCTGACCAACCCACCCGCAATCGCATCATTGCAGCAGAAGTTCGCTCGGGCAATTTGATGAAAGGAGACCGCGTTTTCCTGTACCGCAATATAGCCCAGCCCGAAGAAAAGCCCGAGACAGAGGAGACGCAGGAACCGGCTGCACCCGTTGTGATTCCGTCGGCCCCGGAATCGGTCTTACCCTCAGACACCCCACCGGAGACAGCCACGTTTGACGAAGAGCCCGTCGTGGAAGAACCGGTAGAAAAGCAAAAGAAGAAGCCTCAGCAAACGCAAGAAACACCCCAGCATATTCTGGACATACCCGATAATATAGACGACTGGGATTAATCCATACACTTTACTCACCATTATGAGATTACAATATTACGTAGACGAAGAAGGCGAAAGCGTTATAGGGCTGTGGGTTCCCAAACGCAACGCATTCATAGATGTAACAGGGCAAGATGACCAAATATGGGCAGCTTTGCAACCCGGAGGCAAAAAACTGCGTAAAGAAATAGAGACCTGGGTTTCTAAAGGCGCGCCTGATGGGGTAGTTGTCGATATGGAGGGACTGGCCGTCTCGAGCGCACTGCATGTGCAGCCCTGCACCATTGCATGCTTG
Source organism: Akkermansiaceae bacterium (assembly GCA_015062055.1). GTDB lineage: Bacteria > Verrucomicrobiota > Verrucomicrobiia > Verrucomicrobiales > Akkermansiaceae > Akkermansia. The sequence continues at coordinate 80,378 of SUVK01000004.1, read as the reverse complement.
GGTAAATGCTACGCCGCACATGCCAAAGAGTTCAGCGGGGATGAGCTCGGGGAGCCCTCTCTCTTTCTCAAGTCCACCTCTGCCATCAGCTCAGATTTATCCTACGTGCTCAATCCCGGCGGAGCCGAAAAGCTGGATTATGAAGTTGAGTTGGCCGTGGTATTGGGAGACACCCTGCACCGCGCCACGCCACAAGAAGCAAAAAAAGCCATTTTAGGCTACACGCTGATGTGCGATTACTCGGAGAGGTCCTACCAACTGGAGCACGGCGGGCAATGGACAAAGGGCAAGAGCTACGACACCTTCGCCCCCTTCGGCCCTATTTTGGTTTCAAAAGACGAAATTCCTAATCCCGACAACTTGATATTAGAGCTCAGAGTAAACGGCGAGTTGCGACAAAAAGCCAGCACGGCCGAGTTGGTAATGCCGGTTGCCGAGCTGGTAGCCTATGTATCTCAATTTATGACACTTAATGCGGGCGATATAGTTTCTACGGGCACACCGGGTGGTGTGGGCATGGGGATGAGCCCGCCTCAATATCTGAAACCCGGAGACGTTGTCGAGTTCGGGTGTGAAAGCATCGGGTACGTGAAACAGACGGTTGAAAGCGAATAAAATTCAGACAAAAAGGTTGCATTCACCCTTAAACATGCTAGAATAAAGACATACGAAGAGACACCGCACCAATATCACAAAACACATCTCTTACCAGTTATGAAAATTCTCGTTACAGGAGCAGCAGGCTTCATTGGTTATCACACTGTCAACAGGCTCATCAGCGATGGGCACGAGGTAGTGGGTATCGATAACCTTTGCGACAACTCAACGCATGCTATCAAATTTGCAAGGCTCTCGCTTCTCGGCATTGATATTGCTGCGCTCACGACACAAGAAGCACAGCAAAGCAGTATAGGCGCATTCCGCTTCAGATTAATGGACATTTTGGATCGTGAGGATGTATTGAACCTCTGCAACCAAGAAAAATTCGATATCATTATTCACTTAGCCGCACTGGCCGGCACCAAGCCGTCGATTCTGGACCCCGAGGCCTTCTTTGACACCAATACCAAGGGCACACAAAACATGCTGGATGCCGCCCGCAACAGTGCGGTAAAGCACGTTGTATTCACCTCGAGCTATGTAGTACACGGTGCACACGCCCAATCACCGCTCAAAGAAAACGACGATGTAGATACCCCCATGAGCATGTACGCGGCGTCTAAGCGTGCAGCAGAGTTGTTATGCCATTCTTATGCAAGTGCCTATCGCATACCGGTAACAGTATTGCGACTTTTCACGGCATTCGGGGCATGGGGGCGCCCGAGTTCGAAGCCTATGCAGATAGCGAAAGCCATTGCAGACGGCACCCCCATTACACTGTTGAACGATGGTCATTTGGTGCGCGATTTCACCTATGTAGACGACATTATAGACGGCATGATGATGGCACTGAGCATGCCGCCGACACAGGTACACGGAGCACCGTATTCCCTGTACAACATCGGGCGCTCTAAGCCGGTTTCGTTGCTCTCGTTCATTCAAGCCATCGAAAGCGCCATGGGTAAGTCGTTGATAATTGAAACAGTCCCCGACTCGCCCCTGACCAAGGGTGAAAGCGTAGAAATGTATGCCGATACCGGCAAGCTGGAGGCCGAGTTAGCCTACTCCCCGGTTTGGGATTACGAAGAGGCTGCGCCCATCTTCGGCCGTTGGTTTATTGAAAATTATCAAGTCAATTTTAACATGTAACCCCCATGCCCGCCGTGGCATTCGGCTAAAAAATGCCACGGTAGGCCTTATATACTGTGTCCCCTTTCTTCTATAACCTCGCCAAAAGTATACTCTTCCGGTTCAATCCCGAAACAGCACACGAGTTGACCCTCGCCGGATTGCGTACCGCAGAAAAGTTGCGTCTTCTCTCTCTGATAGCCCCTCGCAAAATTGAAGACCCCATCACTGTAATGGGGCTTCAGTTTCCGAACCGCGTAGGGCTTGCTGCCGGTATGGATAAGCAAGCCAACACGATTGCGGCCTTCGGGCGACTCGGATTCGGCTTTGTTGAGGTCGGTACCCTCACCCCTCGCCCGCAACCCGGCAACCCCAAGCCCCGCTGCTTCCGCTGCATCCCGCAGCAAGCTATTATCAACCACATGGGTATTAACAACCCCGGTATTGATAAAGGGGTAGAGAATATACGAGAGACCAAGCGTTTCAACGGTATACTGGGTGTTAACATCAGTAAAAATAAGGTAACGCCTAACGAAGAGGCAAGCAAAGACTACTTGGCGTGCATGCGCGAAGCATGGCCCGTGGCAGACTACATTGCCATCAATTTCTCTTGCCCCAATGTGCCAAATCTCTGCGCATTAGCCAAAGCAGCCCCTGCAGCAGAGCTGTTGGCTTTGCTCAAGAGCGAACAAACGAACTTATCTAACGATACCGGACGCTATGTCCCCATTGTGATGAAGGTTTCTCCCGATATGGAGGAATCGCAGATTAGAGAATTATCTCAAGTTTTCTTGGACAGTCAGTTGGATGGTCTCATCTGCTCGAACACAACAACAACCCGCGAAGGTGTGGAAGGCCACCCTGCTGCAGCGCAAAGTGGTGGTATGTCAGGCAAACCCCTGTATAACCGAGCCAATGAAACGCTGGAGGCTTTTGCCAAAGAGCTGAAGGGAGCCATACCCATCATCGGGGTCGGCGGTATCACTACGGCAGACGATGCCGTCAAGAAAATTCAATTGGGGGCTTCTCTCGTGCAGCTTTACAGTGGATTTATCTACAAAGGCCCCAACCTGATACGCGACTGCGCCAAGGCCATCAAAGAGCAATGCCCGCAATAACGTGCGTCAGAGCACAACTTCCAATCCATCATACGCCGGGGTAATAAACTCCGGCGTTTCTTTGCATGCGGCATCATAATCCACGGCATGTCCGCAATGGGTGAGGTAGCCACGTTTAGGGGCAAGTTGTTGCATCAACTGAGAACATTGAGCAACGGTAAGGTGAGTATGGTGCTCGCGTGTGGTGAGGGCATCCATAGCAAGGGCATCCACGCCTAGCAACAGCGAGGCAGACGCCTCGGGCAGCACCTTAATATCGGGCACATAACCGAATGATTTACCCCCGCAACGGAACACGTAGCCATACGTCTCGACCGAAGCGTGTTGAACCGGAACAGGCGTTACCTCGATATCGCCGACGGTAAAAGGCAACCCGGCGTGGTCGTGAGCATCGGGGCGAATGTAACCTTTATAGGTATTGAGCGGGGAGAAGGCCCATGCAAACATGCGCCGCAATTGCTCCAGACATTGCCTGCCGGCATAAAGGGGGAGCTTATCCTCGCGCCGCCAGCAAAAGGCACGCATATCGTCAAAGCCGGAGGTGTGGTCCAGATGCTCGTGGGTATAAATCACGGCATCGATGGCAGTGAGGTTGTGCCGCAAGGCCTGTTGGCGCAAGTCCGGTGAAGAATCGACAAGAATCGTAGTAGATTCAGACCGAACGAGCAAAGACGAACGCAAGCGCTTATTCTTGGGATTATCGGAGAGACACACATCACACTGACACCCAATGACCGGCACCCCTGTAGACGTGCCGCTGCCGAGAAAAAGTACTTTCATCATCTGTTTTCCGTTTGAATTACGGGGGATATTATGCCATAATATCGGGCGTAACGCAAAGCAAATTATGCTCACACTGCTCAAGATACGCAACCTGGCACTGGTAGATGAACTCGTATGGGAACCCGAGTCAGGCTTTCTGTCTATAACCGGCGAAACGGGAGCCGGCAAATCAGTCATCATGGGAGGAATCTCACTTTTGATGGGAGAAAGAGCCGATAAAGGGAGAATACGCAGCGGTGAAACCCAATGCAGTCTGGAGGCGGCATTTCAATTACAAAGCACGGCACATATAGACCCGCTGCTGGAAGAAGCCGGGGTGCCCCCCTGCGAAGACGGAGAGCTCTTGCTGCGCCGTAGTATCACCACCACGGGCAATCGCCAATTCATCAACAACAGCCCCGTTACCCTGCAACTTTTGCGAAAAGTAGCAGGCGGCTTAGTAGATATGCACCACCCCGAGGCACATCGCTCCCTTACCTCGCAAGAACGGCAGCTGGATTTGTTGGATGCCTACGCAGAAAACGCCCCCCTGCGCGCAACCTACCAAGTGGCATACCGCGTATGGCAGAGTGCCCGCGCCGCTTACCGCGAATTGCAAGAAAACGAGATGGCTAATGAACGAGAGCTCGATTTTTTACGCCACCAAGTGCAAGAGATTGAAAACGCCGGGTTTACAGAAGATGAAGCCGCAGGGCTGGAAGCAGGTTGGCAGAGAGCCCGCAATGCCTCGCGTCTGCGAGACACGGCACTCCCCATGGCGAACATACTCGATGGCGATGACAACTCGGTACTCAACCGCATGCGCCAGCTGGTAAGATTGGGGCGAGAGTTAGAGCGTATGGATGCCGATACCGCCAAGTGGCTTGCCCCGGTGGAGGGGGTGATAGACGAGCTGAGCGATTTATCGGCAAACCTTGAGGATTATGTGGATAACTTGAGCTGCGACCCGCAAGAACAAGCCCGTCTCGAGGAGCGCATAGGCCTGCTTGATACGCTGAAACGCAAATACGGAGCAGACTTTGCAGCCATACAAGAGCATTTACAACAATGCCGAGATAAGCTGGATGCCATTGATAACCGTGAGGAAAAATTGGCAGAGCTGGCAGAAGAAGAACGCCGTTGCAAAGCGCAGCTTAAGGTTGCAGCAGCTGCGTTGTCGGCCTCTCGCAAAAAAGCAGCCCCGAAATTGCAGGACGCTTTCTTAGCACATGCACGGCAGCTGGGATTCCGACAATCTTTGTTCGAGGTAGCCATCACCGAGCTTGAATCCCCCGGCCCGCATGGAGCAGAGGAAACGGATTTTTTATTCGGTCCCAACCCGGGCGAACCGCTCAAAGCGCTGCGGTTAATTGCCTCGAGTGGCGAATTGGCCCGAGTCATGCTGGCGCTCAAGAGTGCCTTGGCCGGACAAGATGACACACCTTTGCTGGTATTCGATGAGATAGACGCCAACGTGGGTGGTGAGATAGCGCGTGCCGTGGGGCTCAAGATGCGAGAGTTAGGCGAGAACCACCAAGTGATAGCCATTACACATTTTCCGCAAGTTGCAGCCTTGGCAAACCACCACTACCTCATCTCGAAAGGATTATCAGATGGTCGCACCGTTTCTCGACTGCACGAAGTAGACGGAGAAGCGCGTGTGAATGAGCTCATGCGCATGCTCGGCACAAGCGGCAACACTGCTGCAGCACATGCCCGTGAATTGTTGCAATACTGAATAAAAACATATGCAGCAAGCCCTACTCAGAGACCTCTGCACCCTCAGGCAGTGGCATAATTTGCCTAAACAAGCCTTTACAGCAGAGGGATATCCTGTTTATGGAGCCAACGGCATTATCGGTTTTACCCGACAGTTCAACCACGAGAAACCCACGATAGCCATTACCAGCCGTGGTGATTCGTGTGGCAATGTCATCATTACCAAGCCTTTCTCCTATATAACGGCCAATGCCATTTGCATAGAAAACATCCATAACGCCGTACTACCGCAATATCTATATTATTATTTGAAAAGCGCGAATTTGCACGGCATTACATCGGGCGCTGCCCAGCCGCAAATTACTCAAAAAAACCTTGGCAATGTGCCGATTCTCATCCCCTCTCTCTCCTACCAACAACATGTTGTCAATGTCTTACAAAAGGTGGAACAAGTTATCAATTTGAGGCAACAACAACTCGACGCGTTGGATTTGATGCGACAATCATTTTACCATCAACATTTCTCTGCTTTATTTGACTCAGAAAAGCAACAAATTGTCCCCCTGGAGCAAATTGCCGATATTCAATGCGGTAAAAGAAATGCCGGAGACGCAACGGCTGAAGGAGCCTACCCTTTTTTCAGCTGTGCCAAATCGCCCTTACGCAGCCATACTTATCAGTACGATTGTGAATGCGTTTTGCTGACAGGTAATATCGATTTTCAGGTTACCTATTTTGATGGCAAGTTCGATGCGTATCAGCGAGTCTACATCATTGAATCTCGAGATAAAACAGCCATCACCGTGCCGTACCTGTACGCCTTTCTGCAACATAGTCTTCCTCAAATTCAACAACAAGCGGTAGGTGGTACCATTAAATACATTCGCCGCAGCGCAATCACCCGGATTTGCATCCCCTTACCCGCCCCGAGCACACAACAAATAATCGGCAATTTTGCGCTGCGTATCCTCCAACTGAAAAACAAGATTCAACAAGCAACGAATAAAGAAACGGTGCTATTCCATAGTCTCCTTGCACAATTTTTTCAATCATTGCAACAGAGGTGCATTTAATGTCAATTTTTTTAATTGAAAACGCTAAGAGATATGATAGAATAAGGGCGCATGCGCAATAGTTTTGAAGAAGCCGTAAGGGAGCTCTGCCTACGCTACCCTCAATATTCACCCGAGGCATACGATTTTGTACGAACAGGGCTTGATTATGCCTCTGAGCATTACTGCAAGGATGACAAGGCGGCGCACCTCTCAGCAGAGCAATTGTATGCAGGAGCATGCAGCTATGCCTTAAGCGAATACGGGCCGTTAGCCGCCAAGGTTCTGAGTTTTTGGGGGCTACACAGCAACCGCGACTTCGGGGCTGTTGTATACCACCTGATAGAAGTAGGTGTATTCGGTAAACAAAAAGGCGACAAACAAGAGGAATTTGATACCCTGCCCCCCTTGGAGGCCGTTTTGAATGCCCCTTATAATGGAGACTTGGACGACGAAGAGTATAATGAAAACGATGACGATTTCTGATATCAAGCAAGGTGCGGAGCTTTCATGGCCGGCAGAATGGGAGCAACAAGAAGCCGTTTGGATTTCTTGGCCCCACCGAGACGACCTTTGGCAAGGTGGCTTGGCCGAGCTACATGGTATCTATGCGGATTTGGCAGCCATTATAGCCCAACACGCACAGGTCAGAATCAACGCAGCAGCTCCTTTGCAGGGCCATATCGAACAACTTTTGAAAGCCCGCAACGTAAGCAATTACGCCTTGTACAATCACCCCACCAACGATGTATGGTGCCGCGACCACGGCGGTATTTTTGTACGCCGTAACGATGGTGGCATGCAAGTGGCAGATTGGACCTTCAACGCCTGGGGTGGCAAGTTTGCCCCGTGGAATCTCGATAACGAAATTCCCACCCACATGGCAAACTCTCTTCAGCTGCCGCGTTTGAGCAGCGATATTATTCTCGAAGGCGGCGCCATAGAAGGCAACGGCGAAGGACTCATTATCACCACAGAAGCAGTGCTGCTCAACCCCAACCGTAACCCCGGCATCAGCAAAGCAGAGATTGAGGCCGAGTTACACCGACTCATGGGCACCAAACAGGTATTTTGGCTCGGTTGCGGCATTGAGGGTGATGATACGGACGGACACATTGATGACATGGTGCGCTTTGTGAATGCCGAGGCTGCGGTTTCCATTATTGAAACAGACGCCAAGTCGCCGCATTATCGGCATCTTGCAGAGAATAACGAGCGTTTGCAAGACTTACGCACCCCCAGTGGCAGCAAGGTAGAAATCATTCCCCTGCCCATGCCCGAGCCGCTGGTAGCTAAAGACTGGCGTTTGGAGCAATTACCGGCAAGCTATGCTAATTTCCTCATCTGCAATGAGAGCGTCATCGTGCCTGTTTTCAACCAACCGAAAGCGGACGACAGAGCACTGGGGATTCTGCGCGAGTGTTTCCCAGGCAAGCAAGTTATCGGCTTTGATGCACGCCGACTTGTCATAGAGGGCGGAGCCATCCATTGCATCACCCAGCAACAGCCCCTGTAATTTCACGCTAAATAACGGACAGGCCCCTACTCCATACTCGAGCAAGGGCCTGTTTTTTATTGTAACACTTTCTGCGTCGTTTTGAAATGCAGCTTGGCGACATCGCCCAAACGCTCTTGCCCATGTTTGGCAACAAAGGCTCGCGCCGCTTTGGCAACATGCCCGGCGCAGCCAAGCGGCATATCGCAGCCGGCAGCAGCTGCGGTATCGATCATCCATTTCACGAAACGAGCACGGGCTAAAATTGAGGCGGCAGCCACGGCAACATCACTTTCGGCCTTGGTGCGCTGCTCTAATTGCACGGGTACATGGCGCTTGCCCAAGGCTGTTTTGAGCACCCATTCATTGGCAAACTGGTCGCTCAGCGCACGTGTACACGAAGGCACTTTCTCGTGCAAGGCGGCAATGACCCTGGCATGACCCCACGCCAAAAGTCGGTTCAAATTGCCGAACTCGGAGTATAACTCATTGTAGCGTTTCGGGCCAATACACACCACCTCGTAGGCAATACCCGGCAGATTCATGATTTTAGCAGCAATGGCTGCTATCTTTTTATCATCGGGTATCGCTTTGCTGTCTTTGCAGCCCAATTTAACCAAGGTCTCAGCCGTGCGTTCATCCGAATAAACACCGGCAATTACCAAGGGACCGAAGTAATCCCCCTTTCCACTCTCATCTACCCCGAAATGCGGTGTTTTGTCTACCTTGGCCCCTGCTTGCTTTTTTACGGCAAATTCACCCGTTTTGGGGTCTATCAGCATCACAAACTCCAAAAACTCATCTGCACCGCTACCCTGTACCACCAATTTTCCACGCTTGGCATAATAAGCCACGCTTACCTTAGGCCCGTTGAAGCAAAACTCGGTATATTCGCGCTGTGCCGGTTCGTATCCGGCGCGCACCTGTAACTTCCTTTTCAGCTCGAGAGCATCTGCTGTATTCAAATCTATGGTGTATTGAGAAGCCATATGGAGTTAAAATGGCTTGAATTTGCGCTCAGGTCAATGAAAAAGTGAAAAAATCTCCGCCATAAAGGGGAAAATTAGCGTGGTGACGCAAAAAAAATCACGTAAGTTGCTTTTTTTGCGTGCCAAAGAGAAAAAAATGCGCTACAATCTCGCCAGCTTCTTAAACCAAGCGAATCCACATATATGGCTAACACAATCACAAAAAGAGAGCTTGTTAATAAGATCTGCGCAGAGATGAACAGCGACCTCACGCAGAATGATGTACTTGAAGTAATCCAGAAAGCAGTGGACCTTATCACTGAGGCTCTGGGCAATGGCGACCGCGTTGTGCTCCGCAACTTCGGTACTTTCACCGTTAAGGAGGTTAAGGCCAAGATTGGTCGTAACCCCAAGAACCCCGGTAAGGATGTACCCATCCCTGCCCGTAACGTTGTAAAGTTCAAGGTCGGCAAGACCCTCAAAGAGGCTGCTGCCAACGTTAAGTAAGTTGTAACCTACACTACTTATCAGATAGGGCTCACGGCTTAATTGCCGTGAGCCTATTCTTTGTGTGCGAAAATCAAGCAAAGAAAAAAGCGAACCGGGAAAAAACCGATTCGCTTACCGAGTACCCCCTCGCGGGCTCGAACCGCGGACAAACTGATTAAGAGTCAGCTGCTCTACCGACTGAGCTAAGGAGGCATTGCTGAGCACAAGAAAGAGCCCTCAGGCTGGTACCCCCTCGCGGGCTCGAACCGCGGACAAACTGATTAAGAGTCAGCTGCTCTACCGACTGAGCTAAGGAGGCACAATGCCTGAGAGCACTCACACCTTGTTGTAACCTCTGAGAGGCAGCCGCTGGTCAGATTTGAACTGACGACCCACGCATTACGAATGCGTTGCTCTACCCCTGAGCTACAGCGGCAGGTGCTGTGCGCGAGGGCAGCTTACCATGTTCAAACGGATATTGCAAGCAAAATTTTCAAAAAAGCTTAATTTTTTTTATTTTCGTGATTTTAGGATTGATTTTACAAGGGTATGGTATAAAATAAGCCTACCATGACATACGAAGTTTTCGAAACACAGCAGGAAGCTGTCAAAAACTTGGCAGCAGAAGTAGCAGAGCTCATACGCAGCCGCGCTGCAGAGGGTAAGGGTGTTGTGCTTGGTTTGGCAACCGGCGCCTCCCCTCTCGGTTTCTATGCAGAGCTCATTCGTCTGCACAAGGAGGAGGGTCTTTCTTTCAAGAATGTAACCACCTTCAACTTGGACGAGTACTACGGTCTGCCCCGCGAGCACGTGGAGTCCTACTGGTACTTCATGCACACCAACCTGTTCAACCACATCGACATTCCCGCCGAGAACATCAACCTTCCCAGCGGCACGGTAGCACAGGAGGACATTGCTGCACATTGCCAAGCCTACGAGGACAAGATTAAGGCCTGCGGTGGTCTGGACCTTCAGATTTTGGGCATTGGTCGCACGGGCCACATCGGCTTCAACGAACCGGGGTCCGACGACACCACCCGCACTCGCCAAGTACACTTGGACGACCTGACCAAGACCGATGCCGCCCCCGCTTTCGGTGGCTTTGAGAATGTGCCCAGCTATGCCATCACCATGGGTGTTGCCACCATCATGGACGCCAAGAAGCTGCGCCTGATGGCTTGGGGCGAAAAGAAGGCCTCTATCGTGAACAAAGCCATCAACGGCCCCGTCACGGCAGATGTAGCCGCTTCTTACTTGCAGAAGCACCCGGATGCCAAGTACTTCCTTGACAAGCCGGCCGCCGCCGAGCTGTAAAGCAAACGCGACACACAACGCATAAAAACTTCTACCGGGAGCCGGCTAAAACCGGCTCCCGTTTTACATCGCCCCGATTCACCATGCACCTGTACATACACGTACCCTTTTGCAACAAGATATGCCCGTATTGTGCTTTTTATAAGCACCGTATCGGCCATACGGATATACGCGGATATGTAGAGGGCGTCATAGCAGAAGCCAAGCTACGGTTGCCGCAAGGGTACCGGCCGCGCACCATCTACTGTGGCGGGGGCACCCCCAGCATGCTCTCCCCTACCCACTTGAACAATTTGGTGAACGGACTGAGAGAGCACATTGATTTTTCCGGGGTAGAAGAATGGAGTTTTGAGACCAACCCGGCCACCTTTACCCCGGCCAAGGTAGAACAATGGGTAAAGCTGGGCATTACCCGGGTTTCTTTGGGGGCGCAAAGTTTTGAACCGGAGCTTTTACAACTACTGGGCAGAGAACACAGCCCGGCGCAAATAGCCCGAAGTGTACAAATGTTGCGAGAGGCAGGCATGCAACAAGTCAATCTCGACCTCATGTTCTCCCTACCCGGGCAAACCATCGAACAATGGAACCACAGTCTGCAAGAAGCCATCGCCCTGCAACCCGACCATATCTCTACCTACAACCTCACCTACGAAGAAGACACGGCATTTTTTAAGGCTTACGGAGCAGACGCAGGCGACGAAGAAACAGATGTTGCCATGTTTACCCTGGCCGATGAACTGCTGACAGCCGCTCACTACCGACACTACGAAATCTCTAACTATGCCAAGGGGGGAGCCGTATCTCTCCACAACTGGCATGTTGGCGAGGCGAAGACTACTATGGCTTGGGGCCGGGGGCCTGCGGCACTGTAAACAACACACGCTATCGCAATACAGAAAACACAAGCGCTTACATATCTGCACTCAAGGCCGGACAACTCTCTGAAGCCGAGCGCGAACACCTTACTCCCCAAGCCAAGCGCACCGAATTATTGGGGCTACAGCTACGCACGGACGAGGGACTACCCGCCTCGTTTATCAGAAAACAAGACGAAGACTTTGTCGACATGTTGCAAACAGAAGGGCTTGCCCGCCGCACGCCAAACGGCATGTTGCAACTTACACTCAAAGGCAGGCTGCTGGCAGATGAAATAGCAGCAGGGCTCATGTAAGAAGACATATTTTACACTTGCAAGGCCAAAAGATAGAGAATAAAATAAGAAAAACATGCGGAATTCGGCCATGAAGTTGTCTCACATCATATCCTCGCTTATACTGCCGGTGGCAGCGCCGGTATGCCTTACATTACCCGGCACGGCAGCAATCATCCCCTCTGCCCCGGAGAATCACGAAACAGCCTACCGCAAGTTTAAGGAAACGCTCGATAACATTGTCAGCACCAACAGCTCAGACACAGCACCGGCTCTCATTATTGCCTTAGATGCCACCGGAGATGAACTTTGTATCGATGCTTGGATGCAACGAGCCGCCAACGAAGGCAACCCTGCAGCCCTTCTTTATTTGGGCAGCACAGCACTCAATTTTGTACCACAAACACACAGGCAATCGGCAGAGGTGATGAAAGCGGTGAATATGGTCAAAAAAGCATCTGCCACAGGGTATACCCCGGCGGTGGTAACATACAGCAACATATTACGAACCGGCGTGGGTTGTGTTGCAGACCCTAATAAGGCCAACAAAATCATGATGGAAGCCTGCAAAAGCGGAAACATAGAAACACGGTTTTCGTGGCTGCTGCAAACAGACCGACTGTTAACCTATGAAGATAGGAACCGCCCCGAGGTTAAAGGCGAAATTACGCGCGGAAATCACCATGTATTATACTATCTGAGCAAAAAAGCACCTGATGCTTTCGTAAAACTCTGTATGCTCACCGAAGCGGCACGCATGGGCAATGCTACTGCCATGTTTGAGCTGTCGGCCTACATGTCGCAACTGCAAAATGAGCAAGTCAGTTATCATTATCTGAAAAAGGCAGCAGAGCTTCACCACCCTCAAGCACTTACGATATTAGGCGAATATCTGGTACGTGGCAATAAACAGCTTGAACAAGCACTCGGCCTACAAAGAGACGAAGCCGCCGGTGTATATCTGCTTAAGATAGCCACCATGATGGGTAATACACGCGCTCAGGCCATGCTCTCTCACATATACTACCTCGGCGCATGCGGTCTACCGAAAGACGAGGTAAAAGCATATAAGCATATTGAATTAGGCAGCCAGGTCATACCGGACATCTCGTACACAACGGCACAAGGCTACATGCTGTTGATGGGCCACGGGGTAAAGCAAGATACCCAAAAAGGGCTTTCGCTCATCAAAAAAGCAGCCGACATCAAGTTTCCGCACGCCGTTTTCATGCTGGCCAATATATATTACCAAGGGCTCGGGGGGGTACCGGCAAACGGTCAAGAAGCTGTTTACCTCTTAGAAAGCATGGCTACAACGCGAGGTTTGGAAATCAGCTTCATCTTCTTAGCTTACATCTACGAAAAAGGCGGGCCCGATATCAAAAAAGACCCGGCTAAAGTTCGATACTATCTCGGCCATGCAGAACGAGTCTTGGGTAAAGTGGCTCTCGACAGATTCGAGCAACTTAAAAATGATGAAAACGGCTGGGTTGTAACGCCTTTCAACATCCAATTATAATTCCCACACCTACCCCACCATTATATACAATGCAAATCAAAAGCATTCTTTCATGCGTTCTCGGGTTCGCTATGATTACCGCACCCTTTGCAGAAGCGACACCGAATAAAAAGAAAAACAACAAACCAGCCGCGCCATCGCAGCAAAAAAAAGAGGTCCGTGCTAACTTTCCGGCTCAATATGAAGCGGACTATCAAAAATTTATTACAAAGCTCAGAGAGCTGACCAAAAGCAATAGCTTCGACCTCAGCCCTGCCCTCTTTATCATTTTGAGGGCTACAAATGATGAGTTCAGCATAGAGCCATGGATGCAGAGAGCAGCAGATGAAGGGGAACCTGCAGCCATATTGTTTATGGCCCAAAAGAACCTCATCAATATACCCGAAGAACACTACCGAGCCCCCGAAATACTCACGACTGTCACCCAAATCAAAAAAGCAGCCGACCACAAATATGTGCCGGCCATCGTAGCCTACAGCCAATGCTTAGACAAAGGCATTGGCGTTTTCCCCAACCATGCTGCAGCGGAGCGTTTGTTAATAGAAGCCTGTAGCAGCGGCTGCTTCAGAACCCGATTTGAGTGGTTACGCCAAACAGGGCGTTTGGAGAAGTTCGAAGACTTGCAACGCCCGGAGGTTAAAGCAGAAGTAGAGCGCGGCAATCACTACATCTTGCACCACGTTAGCTTGATGGCACCTGACCACAAAACCATGTTGAAGTTACTGGTACAAGCTGCCAATAAAGGAAACGGCTACGCCCGCTATGAATTGTCGGAGTTTTACGCCCAATTTGACATAGCCCGAAGTTACAAGATTCTCGCTTTGGCAGTAAAAGCGCGCAACCCCGATGCCTTATACCGCATGGGGATGTACCTTATCAACCCTCCTGCCACACTCGAAATTAACGTAGGCCCCATACGCAATACGGCAGAAGGCGTCGTGATGCTTAAAATGGCTTCCATTGTGGGGCAAAACGACGCACGACTGCAACTGGCCCGTATGTATATGGATGGCAAAAACGGGCTGGAAAAAGACCCGATAAAGGCATACCGACACATTACAACAGGTGCTATCATGAGTGGAGCCCCTGCTCTGCTTGCAGCCCAAGGGTTTATGATGCTGCAAGGTATAGGCACGAATAAAGATACCGAAACCGGACTCAAACTTATACAAGCGGCGGCATCTCGTGGCTACACACACGCAAAATCTTTGCTGGGCTACATTTATTACCATGGTATCGGGGTAGATAAAAATCTTTCTACGGCAGTCATGCACTTGGAAGATGCGGCCGCTCACAAAGACCCCATCGCCTTCATATACTTGGCCCTGATGTTTGACGCAGACAATCAGCCGGAAAAAGTGCAATATTACCTTGAGCATGCAGAACGCACCCTGCACGATAAAGCAAATACAATATTTAACTATTACAAACAAAATTTCAACGGCTGGTTTATGAAACCGTTCCCCATATAAAAAAGTTTTTATTTTTATATACTTTTTACTTTTTAAGAACACTGAATAACTAATAGTAAGCAAGTTTCATCATTTTGCCCAATAATCACCCCGGAATAATCGAAGAAGCTGAAGAAAGGCGGCACAGGAAAAAGGCTTGCCAAAGCTATCTGTTTGTGCTAGACTGATTTCGCGTTTATGCCTTAAAATGTAGCAATGCTCTGCGTTGCCGTAAATTCACTGCATTCAAATGAAGAAAACAGCTAAAACACTTATCACAAGCGTCATTACGCTGCTTGCAGCGGCTGTGTTCTGTGCCCCGGGCACAGAGGCCGCTGCGCAGAGTGTGAGCAAAGGCTTTGTTATGCCTGCTGCACCCTCACCTTCAGCCAAGCCGAATCCTAAATTACCCAAACTGGGTAGAGATAAGCATGGCATGCCGTTCTACCACCCCTCACAAAGAAACCGCGTGGTACGCACAACCGCATACACCCATACCGAGAGTGACCACGTAGCCTACGGGCCACGCAACGCCATCGGCACCTCGCTCAAGTATACGGACCAAGTGCGCAGCGCCGCTGCTGACTGGTCGGTTTACCCCTTGGGTACACGATTCAAGATTAAGGGGCAACCCTATATCTATGTGGTAGATGATTACGGCAGTGCCTTGGTAGATACCGGTACGATTGACATTTACCAACCCACCCCGGAGCTTATGCACAAATGGGGGCGTCGCATTGTGGAGATTCAGGTCATTCAATGGGGGTCGTCAGAGCTGAGCATGCAAAAGCTTTCCGACCGCCGTGGTTATAGCCACTGTCGCCGTATGTATGCCTCTCTCGAGCAGCAACAAAGCCACAGAAAAACGGCTAAAAAGTAAACAATCTCAACGAACGGATTTTTCACACAGCCTCTCTCACTGCGCTTGCGGCGAGAGAGGTTCTTTTTTTATCGAGCTGTCAAAAAAAATACCCGGCAACAAGTAGAATTGAAGCTTGCGAAAACAAGTAAATCGTGATACAATTACAACTGAGCAAATAGGATATGAGACGCAAGTTTCTCACATGGCTTTTATTATTGGTTTGTGCAACGTTTGTTGTAACAGGCGCCTTGGCTTATTTGCAATTTGACAGGCAAGTACAAGGGCGAGCCGAACAGATTTTACACACACGCCTGCAAGACTTGGCGGAGCTCATCAGCTACAGCAACGACAACATGGCGCATGTGGTGGAAATCAACAACGAGAGCACCATTAACCGCACGAGAGCCGTTGCCGAGATTATCAAGATACGCCCCGAAATACTGGGCGACACGGAGGGACTGCAAAAAATTTGCAACGAAGTAGGGGCAGACCAGTTGTGCGTGACGGACGAGAAAGGAGTCATCATCGCCGCGGCACCGGAGAAACTCATTGGGGTCGACCTGAACAAACATGAGCAAAGCCGCGAGTTTATCAAATGCATTAACAGCCCGGGCGAAGAAATGATACAGCGCCCACGCAAGAATGCATTGAATGGAGAAGTGATTCAATATGCGGGTGTTTCACGCAGAGACGCGCCGGGCGTTGTACAGTTGGGATTCAGCTTTACCCACGAGCAAGCCGTGCGAGCCAACATAGCCTTTGCAGCATTAGCAGACCGCTTTAAACTCGGAGAAAACGGGCACATTATCGCCTTTCGCGGTGGAGCACTCATCAATGGTGCCGAGTTGGGCTACCGCACATCAGACCTGCTCTCGCTACCCTTAAATCAAACAGTACAAACCACCATAGGAGACACGAGTTTATACGCCTATGTTTTACAGCGAGGCGACATTCGCATCATCGGGCTTTTACCGGCAAAAGAGCTCAACAGCATCAGCATGAAGTCGCTGCAACAGCTTTTTATCAGCAATGTATGGCTCTTTATCGTCATGTTCCTGCTGGTATGGGTGCTATTGCAAAAATTGGTACTCAATGGGCTGTCTCGCATAAACCATTCATTGCAACGAATCACGGAGGGCTATAAAGACGAGAGAGTACACGTGCAAGACACCCCTGAGTTCACAAGGCTCTCTACGGGCATCAACACCATGGTAGACTCCCTGCGCACTTATATGGAGCAACGCCGTGCACGATTACAAAAAGAGTACGCCATCGCCCGCACGGTGCAAAGCACTGTCTTGCCGAGTACCTTCCCGGCATTCCCTGAGCAAAAGGCTTTTGACATATACGCCACCCGCATTCAGTCACAAAATGTAGGGGGTGATTTCTATGACTTTTTCATGGCTGATGCAGAGCACCTTTGCTTCATGCTGGGAGATGTATCGACCGAAGGCATACCGGGTGCATTATTCATGATGCGAGCACTCTCCCTCATACGCACCATGGCAGCCGGGGGCTTAGCACCGGCCGAGCTGATGACTCAAACAAACAAAGCCCTCTGCGAAAACAACATCACCAGAACAAGGCTCTCGCTGTATTTGGCGAGGCTCAACATCAACTCGGGCGTGCTCAGATTCATTAATGCCGGCACCCCGCAGGCCCTGCGCAGCACAGAACACGCCGGCTTCGAAATGCTGCCCATGCGCTCGGGAACCGTACTGGGTGCCCATACCCATTCGATTTATAGAGAATGCGTTATCCAGTTGCAACCCGGCGAGAGAATTCTCCTGTATTCGCAAGGTCTTATCAAAGCAAGCAACGCAACGGGGGCAGCATTCGGCATGGCAGGTCTACAAAACACCCTGCAACAAGCGGCAGAAAACGTTACGGAGCTCATACGTCAAATACAGGTAGATCTGCGGCGCTTTACCGGTAACAAAGAGCAAGAGACCGACTCCACCCTGTTGGCTGTAGAGTTCAAAGGCAAATGGATGCAGAAGAAAACCTATACCCTGCACCCGTCAGATGCAGAAGCATTGGCGGCCATGGAAAATGAAATTAACGGCATGCTCGAATCCGTATTGGCATCGCCGGTTGCCATGGCAGAGCTTTGCAATGCCCTTACAAGCATAGTAAGTGCCCTGCCCCAAGAATCCCCCGTTGAGCTGATGTTCTGCTGTAATGAAGAAACGGCAGAAGTCAGAATCTCATACAAAACACCCAAGTTCAACCCGTTGGAGCACATACCCTCACTGCCGCTCGACGACAGTGTTTACTGCACTGACCCCATAGAAGGAAGCACCCTAAAACTCCGGAAATCACTGGCATGAATCCACCACCACCGCCCGCCGCATCATCTCCGCTAGCAGCCCCCAAGCCGCCGGTCGTTTCCCTGCATTCACCCATCGCAGCGCCCCCCCCGCCCGAGCCACGCCTCCCCGGCAGCGAAGCAGCAGGCAATACCCGTATACCACTGCCCCCCGGGGCTGTGGTGGGCGATTTTACCATTATCTCAAAACTGGGCAAAGGAGGTTTCGGCATTACATACCGTGCGCAAAGTAATATAGATGGCAGTATTGTTGTCATCAAAGAGCACATCCCCGAAGGCATGGCCATGCGCATGCCCGACGGATACTCCGTCATGAGCTCTTCACCGGAAAAAGAGCAAGAATTTCGCACTACCATGGCCGAGTTTATGGAGGAGGTAAGCATACTCATGGGCTTGGAGCACCCGGGTATTGTACCCATACTCACCGCATTCGAAGCCAACGGTACCGCCTACTACGCCATGCCCTTTGTCACGGGCACACAGCTGCAAATCCCCGAACACCCCACGCTCGATTACGAAAAAAAGGCCGAAGAAGCCCGCAAAATCAAGCAACAGTTGCGCGCGCTTCTCTTCACCCTCGAATACCTCGAGCAACACAACATCGTACACCGCGATATTAAACCCGAAAACATTATCGTCAACGAAGAAAATCGTCCGGTTTTGCTCGATTTCGGCTCTGCCCGACAATTACAAAGCGGCAAGGTTTTCAACAACATCTACACCCCCGACTTCTGCGCCCCTGAACAATGCACCGCCAAAAGCGATGCCGAGATGAGCAGCAACCTGAGTGCACGCACAGATATTTACTCACTGGGGGCCTGCTTTTATTACCTCATCACCCGATTATTACCCCCGAGGGCGGACATGCGCACCCACGCATCGCCGGACCCCTACCGCCCCTTGGCCGGCCGCAAAGACCTGCATTTGCACTACGAGCCATACTTTTTGCAATCAATTGACCGCGCATTAAGTCTGGAGCCTCAGGAACGCTGGCAAGATGCCGCCACATGGCGCATGTGCACCGAGTCCGGTATCATACCACCACCGCGAAAATTTTTGATGCGCATGCGCATCTACCTAGCCGTCTCGCTGGTCATCATTGTAGCATTGGGCAGCCTCAGTATCATCGCTTGGCGAGAGAAAAGCCTGACCCAACAAATGTACCTCAACGGGCTTAAGTTCACCGAAGAACTGCTACACGACTTCAATACCGAGCTGGCCGATTTACCCGGCTCTACCCAGTTACAACGAAAACTCGGCACGCATCTTAAACACTATCTGGACTCGATGGAGGGGCTACCGGTAGCAGATAATGCCCGGTTGCAGCATTCCATGGCCACCGCATGGCAAAATATGGGGGCAGTCTTTGTACAACAAGGCAAGCTCAAAGAAGCAACGGAAGCTTACCAAAAAGCAACAGATTTGCTTGAAAACCTCATTCAAGTAGAATCGGAGACCTTGAGAGCCCGTTACGAACTGGCAAAAACACTTCGCAATCGCGCAGAAATAGCACGCCGCCGTAACAAGATTCAAGAAGCCCGCAGCCTGTCGGAGCGGGCGCTGGCCCTCATTAAGGAAGTCTGCGCCGAGGCGCCCCACAACCCCGATTACCTCTGTACCCAGGGAGAAGTAATGGGCACAGCAGCTCAGCTGGCTGTCAACAGCGGAGATATGGAGCAGCGGCGTCAAGCGCTCGAAGAAATGATTACCCTATACCGCAAATTGGTTGAGGACTACCCCATGCACGAATCATCGCGCAAAGGACTAGCCATTGCGCAAATCAGCTTGGCAACCTTGTTCATGGATTTGAATGACTTTACCACAGCCGATGTTTTGCTCAATGAAAGTAAAGAAATTCTCTACGCCTTGTCAGATGCATCGCCGCATCGGCTCTCATTCCAACAAGCGCTTTCCTCTGTATACTACACTATAGGTATTATGAACAACCGACAATCCATGACAGAAACGGATCATGCCAAGCTGTTGGTGTTCTATACCCTGGCTCAAGCCGCATTCGAAGAATGTATTGTTATAGCGAAACAATTAGAGACAATGGATAGGGACAATGCCGAATATCCCTTCCGCCAATGCAGTGCGCTCGCCCACTTGGCAGATATCGCCATGCGAAAAAATGAATACCACACGGCAGAGCGTTATAGCCGAGAGGCACTCGCCCGCATTAACCTCTTGCTCGAAAAAGCCCCCAATAATGCCGATTACATCCAAATTCGAGCCGGAGTCATCAGAAACATGGCCATGGTACACAGCAAACAAGATGCCGAAAAAGGCAAAGCCACTGCGGAGTTTGCAGAGTACCGAGACATGATTCGCAATCTACTGGCACAAAACCCCGATAATCCCATGTTCAAATACATGTATGCAGATGCGCTGGCCGAGTCTGCTACGCATGCTCTGGAATTGGGCGACACAGATGCCGCCAGAATGTGGTTGCAAGAAGCAAAAACCTTTATCGGTAAACTTACGCCACAAGAACAAAGCAATACAGTATGGGCTACGAGGCTTAAAGCCATTGAGGAACAACTCAATACATTAAGCCACCCTGAATAAAGGCTGAGTTTATTCGGGCGTTCCATTCACCCATTTACTGCCGCCCTCGGGCAGTTCCCCCCAACCTACGGGTTGATAACGGGTAAAAGAGGTATTGCCCCAAAGGGGTATACCCAGTGCTTTATGCCACCGGGCAGACATGCTGTTGCCGGTGTAGCAACCGTAGCTCCAACACTCGGCATCGGGCGAAAATGCAGACTTATCGAGTTTTTCGGCCAACTCTTTCTCGTGCATCCACTGGGTCGACGAGCCTATGATATCGCTGCTGTAGTCGAGCATGAAAGCGTGGGCGTTGGAGTGCCCGAAATAGTAAAAAGATGTGATTTTTTCTTTTCCTTTGCCGGCGTTATTGATGGCGCGGTATGCCTCATCGGCCGTATCAACGAACACGATTTTGAGATTGCGCTTTTGAGCCAGTTCTCGAATCATGCTCATGTAGTCTTTACCATCTTCCTTGCCACGGCTGATGTAGGCAGGGCGAAACACAATCCAGACTATTTTAGCTTTGGGGTTCTCTTTCTGAAGCTTATCAATACGCACGGTAGCACCGCGCACAAAATTGGCCCACCAATTATCATGAGCATTCGGCCCGCGCAGCTTCTCCCAAGATTTCAGAGCCACCCCGCCGGAGAGTACTACATCCACCGCAGGGGCTACACTCAACATTGCAGGCAAACATGCCAGAGCCGTTATTTGCTTCAGATTCATGCGCGTAAGGATAAACGCATCCCCCCCGATAGTCAAGCTTATAGTGTGTTCTTGTTATGGAATTACACGTTGGCGTAATGAGGGAAATATCATCTTACGGGCAAATACCCACCAAAATCAAAGTTCCGGTTGCGGGCGACATAAAATAGTCTGCGCACAAGAGTTAAAAGCCCTGCCCTTTTATGCCCTTTATGAGCAAAGAGAAGCTGCTGCCCAACGCGAATACGCAGAGCAGCAGCAAGCGTTTGAAAGCGAGGATTAAGAATTAACGGTTCTTTTGCCCGGCATAAGAGCCTTTGCGGTCGTAATAGCGAGTATTGCCACCGGATTGCTCTGCCCGCCCGGCATAAGAGCCACGGCTGTCATAATAGCGGGTATTGTTGCCGGACTGTTCTGCGCGGCCGGAGTATGAGCCGCGACTATCGTAGTAGCGGGTATTGCTACCGGAGATTTCGGCACGGCCGGCATATGAGCCACGGCTATCGTAATAGCGCACGTTGTTGCCGCTTTTCTCGGCACGGCCGATGTAACGGCCACTGCGGTCATAATAACGGGTATTGCCATTGCTATCGGTCTCTGCACGGCCTACATTGTTACCATGAGGGCCGTAAAACTGATCTGCAGACGCGGTACCAACCAGCAACGCGACAAGGGTATATAACATAACATGGGTAATCTTTTTCATACAACACGGTTATAACGTATTTTCTTACAGCAAGCAAGTACATAATTGATTACGACTTGCAAAAATGAGAGAACCTGCTAGAATAAGGACATGGAAATCACGCTGGAATCCCCCCTGGATATGCACCTGCACCTGAGAGATGGTGACATGCTCAAACTGGTAGCCCCCTTATCGGCAGATTTTGCAGGGGCCGTCATCATGCCCAATCTGGTACCGCCGGTTACGCAACCGGGTGCCATGGTTGCGTATGGAGAGCGCATTGACGCTGCCATGGGGAATACGGTCTTCAGCCGTTACATGACTCTATTTTTCACCAAACAAAGCGAGCAACAACTGTTGCAGGCCAAAGAGACCCCGGGGTTCTTCGGCTACAAGCTTTACCCCGCCGGCATCACAACCAACAGCGAGGGCGGCGTAGCCAACTTGGCAGAGGCAGAAAGCACGCTTAAAATGATGGAAGAAATGGGCATACCCCTGCTCATTCACGGCGAAAGCCACGGTTTTGTGATGGACCGCGAGGCAGAGTTCTTGGGCGTGTACAAACACTTGGCACAACAGTTCCCCAAACTGCGTATCTGTATGGAGCATATCACTACCGCCGAGGCGCTGGATTTGATGGAGGAGTTTGAAAACCTGTGTGCCACCGTCACGCTGCAACACCTCATTATCACGCTGGATGACGTGGCAGGCGGAGCCCTGCAACCGCACTTGTTCTGCAAGCCCATAGCCAAGCGCCCGCACGACCGCGATGCCCTGCTGCAAGCCGCTATCAGCGGGCACCCACGCCTTATGTTCGGCAGCGACTCCGCCCCGCACCCCCGCTGCAAGAAAGAGGCATGCGGCTGCGCAGCAGGCGTGTTCACAGCCCCCTTGGCATTGCCCAAACTGGCAGAAATCTTTGCCCGGCATGGTGCGTTGGATAAATTGCAAGGCTTTGTGAGCGGCAATGCGTGCCGTATTCACGGGCTTACACCCACCGCCAAAAAGGTAACCCTGCAAGACACCCCCATGGCCGTGCCGACATCTTACCGCAGCTATGGTCAGCAGGTGGTACCCATGTATGCCGGAGAACAAATCAGCTGGAGCCTCAAACACTGATGCAAGACGCCGCCATACCGAGCGCAGACGACCTGCGAGCCCTGCTGGCAGAAATAGCCGTCATGCACATGCCCTACGGCATGTACGGCCCTGCCAAATTCCCGCCCGATGGGTGCCCCCTGATGGATTTACCCACAGAATACTTGGACTGGTTTTGGCAACGCGGGTGGCCCAAGGGCAAACTAGGGCGGCTCATGGAACAAACTTTACTCATCAAAAACAGCGGACTGGATGCCCTTTTTGAACCCTTTCGCAAAGCTCAGGGTGGCCGCCGCAAATACCCCCGTAAAAAATGAACACCATTAAATCCATATTCTTGGCAGCACGCCCCAAAACCCTGCCCGCCGGCATTGTTGCCGTATGGGCAGGTTGCATGATTGTGTGGAAATTCCAACACGGCAGCCCCGCCGGGCTACGGCAATGGCAACCGGTAAGCCTCAATTGGACACTCGCCGTCTACACCCTACTGAGCGCCGTGTGCATTCAAATTGCCTGCAATTTGTTTAACGATTCTCTTGACTCAGACAAAAAGGCAGATACAGCTAAGCGCCAAGGGCCCCGCCGCATTACGGCCAGTGGGGCAATGTCCTCTCGCGCCGTAAAAATAGCAGGCTGCGCTTTTTTGGCAGCAGCGGCAGGCTTTTCCATACCCTTAATAGTGGCGCGGGGGTGGCCCATCATCGCCATCGGCATACCGAGCATGCTGTGTGCCTATTGTTATACCGGTGGTCCCTACCCGCTTGCCTACAAAGGACTGGGAGAGCTCTTCGTCCTCCTCTTCTTCGGGTTAATTGCCGTTATGGGTACCGTTTACGTACAAATTGGTTTTGAGTACAACCACTTTTTCCTCTATGTATACGGGGCTGCCTTCATCGTTGGTATGCAATGCGGCTTACTCTCATGCTTGCTTATAGAGATTAACAACATAAGAGACCGCAAAGAAGACGCCACCACCGGAAAACGCACGCTGGCTGTTCGCCTTGGCGACAAACGAGCCCGAGGTCTGGCGTTGGCCTTCCTTATCGCCCCGTATGCAACACTCAAGCACACGGACATCTTTTTACCGGGAGTCAGCTGGAACCTTTGCTGGCTGGCAGCAATACTCTGCGGTGGCTTTATTATACTCAAGATATCAAAAACACCGGCAGATAAACGAATGAACATGCTGTTGGGGCTGGCCTCCCTGCACCTCATTCTTTTCTTGCTTGCCCTCACACTGGGCAGTAACATCATGTAACGAATCATGTCTACAACCAATCAGCGTTTGCAATCTCTGGATGCCCTGCGAGGGCTCGATACCGCCCTTATCATCGGGCTGAGCACCGCACTTTGGGGCGTCTACAGCGCTTGTCCCACTACATTTTGGGCAGGTGTACGTAGTCAAATGGGACACGCCGCATGGGAGGGTTTGCGAGTGTACGACCTCATCTTCCCGCTCTTTGTCTACTTATCGGGCATATCTCTCAATTTCTCCATACGAAAAAGAGGCAGCTGCGGCACAGGCAACGGCAAACTCTTGCTGCACATGTGGTACCGTGCGTTGTTACTGGCGCTGTTAGGCATTTTGGTAAACGGGCCTCTGTTGTGGGATGCAGATCAAATTCGCTGCGCCTCGGTACTGGGGCTCATCGGCATCAGTGGGGCACTGGCGGGCACGCTCGTTTTATTGCTGCGCAAAACTTGGGGCTTAATCACGGCAGCCGTCCTTATTCTTGTACTGGTTTTTCTCTTGCAATATCTGGGGGGAGAGATGACCCCGGCCGGCTGTTTCAACGCCAAAGTAGATGCGGCAATTTGCCCCGGTAAACTTCACTACGGAGTAATCGACCCCGAAGGCCCCCTTTGCATCCTGTCGGCCACGGCATTGGCCTTGGGCGGCTACCTTAGCGGGCGTATCTTCAGCACTGCCTACAGTGCCCCACGCCGCGTGCTTACACTGGTACTCGCCGGGGCTGCAGCCATACTGCTCGGTTTTTGGGGTCCCTGTATCAAAAACATATGGACCCCGTGCTTTGTTCTCATCTGCGGTGGTATAGGTGCTATCCTGATGGGGATTTTTCACCTTATCATCGACATCTGTAAGCTCTCTTTCTGGGCGTGGCCACTTAAGGTCATCGGCTGTAATGCCCTCTTCATCTATCTTTTTACCCATATCATCGAGTTCGGGCAACTCACTAACCGCATCTTCGGCGGTACCATTCGAGCGCTCTTTTCTAAACCCTGGCAAGACTTCGCTTTCGGCATGTCCTACTTCATCCTTGCTTGGCTAATCTGCTTTATCCTCTACCGCAAACGCATCTTTTTAAAAATTTAAGAATTATTTGCCCGTAAGTCGACAAAATAATGTTGACGTTACAAAAATAACTGTTACTATATGCGACGTAACAGTTATTTTTGCCTCCGTCGCACGCCAACTGCGGCAAAATTACGTTCAGACATTACATAAGCGCAAACATCAATCATACATGAAACTCAAATTACCTAAGCTCTTGGCATCTGCCATACTGAGCAGCACAGTGGCGCACGCAGCCCTTTTTGAGCCGAGCAGCAGCGTCACCGAAGGCACCATCACCTCCGATACCGAAGTCATCACAACATACCAAGCCATCGCGAAAGATGGGAGCGGCACCATTACCATCGAAGATAACGCAAGTATAAATCAGGCAATTTATGTGCGCGAGGGCGAGCTTTATGTCGGCAATTCGGATAAACAGATTACCGTATCGCTTAATCCCGTAGGTTCTGCCGACAACCCCTCGCAACCGTATCTTCCTCATTTAGTTGTAGCAGGTAAAAATACGGGGGATAAATATGCCACCGTCACGTTTGATAATGCCAAACTCACAACATACCAAGAATCAACGGTCATCATCGGCAGCGCAGATGGTAATGGAGCCATGGTGGTCGATAATCACTCCCAAATTGGCTTAGGCAGTGCCCAAACAACAATTATTGGCGAGAGAATCGGGCAGAGTGTCGGCAGCCCCACAACAGATGCCGAGGGCAACCCATATCAAGGCAGTTACTCAGACGCAGCAAACGGCAGCGGTGCCAAATTCGGTAGAGGTGTGGTTACGGTAAAAGGTGGTTCTACCCTCAATACCGGGTACTTGGGCTTCTACATGAGCGAAGGTGAACTGAATGCCTCGGGCGAAGGTACACAAGTCAACTTGGGTGGCAATTACGGCAATTACACAGAATTAGGAGTGGATGCCGATAGCACCTCCGATGTCAATGTAACCGAGGGAGCCAAAGTAAATGTACGCACAAAATATTTCTTTACCGGCGACTCAACCTCCAACAATACAACCGTTAACATTAATGTAGACGGAGATGGCTCTCGCTTTACGGTAGACGAATACACCCCGGCACACCCCGAAGTCCCGAATTCAGCCCAAGCAACCATGACAGTGTTGGGGTATTTTTCGGGGGCAGCCACAGGCTCTGCCACCCCGATTAAGAGCAATACCGCCATAAATGTAACCAATGGTGGCACCGCAGACTTTCACAGCGGACAAACCATGTTGGGCTATGGCGACATGGCCGACGGAAGCTCTGTAACGGTAAACGTTGATAAAGATTCAACATTTATCGGCAAAAACGTATATGCCTACAAAGGGGCAGAAATCGATAATCAAGGCAGAGTAGAAGTAGAGAATCTCTATTTGTATGGTGCTGCAACCATTACAAACGATGGCGTACTAGACCTAAATGAGCTGTGGATATATGCCGGCGAAGTTGTGAACAGCAATACCATAGAAGGTGTGGTTGTACTCAACGCCGGTACATTTACAGCCATGGAGAACAGCCGCCTGCAAGCAATGCACCTGATGAAGGGCAGCTTCAAGGTAGAAGGCGATATCACCATGGACGGCTTTATGGCCGGTTACGATGCCGGTGAGATTGTCTTCACTGTAGGCAGCAGCATCGATATGAATCAAAACTCATTCAAGCTTAATGGCTCGAAGATGGTAATTGAGGTAGATTATGATGTAACGGATTCTACGGCCTTCCACTTCGAAGATTTCATTCTCAATGCCTCCGAAACCGATATCACCGCCGACACGCAAATCGAGATTCGCGGCACCAACGGGACCTCAACCACGCGTGCCATGAGCACCATCCCCGAGCCGACCACGGCCACACTGAACCTTTTGGCTCTGGTTGCATTGGCTGCCCGTCGTCGTCGCGCCTGAGGACACTCTTTCGGTAATGTACCTATCAGGTCGTCATTGCAAAAGCAATGACGACCTTCTTTTTATGTACAAGAAAGCACGGTACGGACATAAAATCATACTGACTCAATAAGGAATTGACGAGCACGCGCAAGAATCATAGAATTGAGGAATGAAAACGATATGGTGTTTGTTATTGATGCTGATAGGGCTTGGGGTTACACAAGCAGCCGAGCTGAAGATAGCAAGTTTGCACCCACTACTGAGCGAAATGGCCAAAAGCATAGGTGGTGAGGCTGTAGAGGTGGTAGATTTATTTCCCGCAAACGGAGACTTACACACCTTCGCCCCGGGCAGCAAGCAAATAGCAGCTGCGGCAGATGCCGACATGTTGTTGGCCTGTGGCAAAGGCATTGAACCCTATCTGGCAGAGTTAACGGAATCTATGCCGGCAGACACGGTAATAGTGGGGCTGGGGCGAGACATACCGAACGTCTACTTACCGAACTCTCATAGAACCGACCCGCACTGGTGGAACACCCCGGAGAATATGAAGCGGGCCTCACGCACGCTGTTGGCAGAGATGAACCGCTTGCACCCCGAAAAGCAAGCCGAATTCACAGCGCGCCAAAAAAAATATGCAGCCGGCATGGATACTTTGACTCGCAAAGCAAGGTTAGCTTTCAGTCGCATCCCCCAAAACCGCCGTTATCTGGTAACGGGGCACGCAGCCATGTGCCATTTTTGTGAAGAATTCGGGTTTACCCCCATCACCATACACGGCATATCAAAAGAAAGCGAGGGAGACACCGCTACTTTGGCTTCCCTGCTGAGCGAATTACGAGCCAAAGGAGTGCGCTGCATCTTTACAGAGGTGGGAGCCTCGCCCAAAATACTCGAGGTTATAGCCGAACAATTAGGAGTACCCACAGCCCCCCTGGTGCTGGATGGGGTGTTCCCCGGACAACAGAGCTATGAACAGCTCTTCATGCACAATGTGAAAACCATCAGCGAAAACCTCAAATAAAAAATGAGACCGGCGTTAACAGCAGGTGTAACGCTGATAGGGGTGCTCTTGGCAGGGCTGCCCTTGCTACACTTAACGAAAAAAGCACCTCAAAGAGCTGCTATAGAATCCCCCTTGCAAGAAACACCCACCACAGACCGCGTGTTCGCACGGGTACAGTTTACCGGCACGCCTTTGGCAGCCACCCTGCGCTACCAAGGGCAAGACCTAGCCACCCTGCCCAACGGCGCCTCCTCCCCTTGGGAGATTGAGTTACCCCTGCCACAAACCGACAGCCTCGAATTAGAAGCCGAGATTCACTGGGCTGATGGCAGCCCCGAAAACGCCGTCAGCATCACTATAGAACCGACTCAAAAAGAAGCACGCACCGACACCCGCTGGACCGGCGAGGACGGTACCTTGTTGCACGACCTTTTCATCTTCTCATGGTAAGCGAGCAAGAACACATTTGCTGGGGCCATAACCACAGCGGGCACCATCACGGCGGACACGAGCTGGCCGTGCAACATGTTTCGGCCAGTTACGGGGATGTACCGGCACTGGAGGATATATCGTTTACCCTGCACTGCGGGCATACTTTGGCATTGGTAGGGCCCAATGGAGCCGGCAAATCTACACTCATCAACTTGTTAGCCGGGTTACAAAAGCCCGCGCAGGGACGCATTTTATGGAATGGAGCCCCACTGCACAACACGCGGCACGAGATAGCCTACATGCCCCAGAGAAATGAGGTAGACTGGCGGTTCCCCATCACCGTTCGAGAACTGGTTGAGATGGGACGCTACCCTGCCTTGGGTTTGTGGAAATCCCCCGATAAACACGACTGCGAGATTGTAGAAAAAGCCTTGGAGGCGCTGCAACTCTCACACATACAGAAGCGACAAATCGGCGAGTTATCGGGCGGGCAACAGCAGCGTGCCTTCTTGGCTCGGGCATTGGCACAAGAGGCCCACATATTGCTGCTGGATGAGCCTTTTACCGGGTTGGATGTACCGGGTATGGAAGCCTTGGGCGAGCTGCTGCAATCTCTGGCAAGCGAGGGGCGACTCATCATTGCCTCACACCACGACTTGACCAGTGCGCCACGTATCTACAGCCACAGCCTGTTGCTCAAGAAAAAGCTTATCGCCTTTGGCCCCACACAAGAGGTGCTTGCCCCCCATAACTTGCTGACCGCATTCGGACAACAACACTTCACCACGACAGAATGAACGAGTTTATTCAATTTTTAGGAGAACCGATTGCACAACGCAGTCTCTGGGCCTGCGCCGTTATAGGCTTTGCCAACGGTTTCGTGAGTGCGTTGGTGGTGCTTAAGCGCTCATCCCTGCAAATAGGTACTATATCGTGCGCGTTGCTGCCGGGTATCGCCTTGTCCATTCTCTTATTCGGGCTTATGCAAATAAGCATTTTGATAGGGGCTGTGCTGGCCGGGCTCATGGTGGGGCTGGGGTCGCTCTTTGTCTCTCGCACCTCCAAGGTAGACCAAGATACGGCGCTCTCCATCATGCATACCGTTGCGTTCGCCATCGGTTATATTATTTTGGTACAACTCGGGTTACAGCAAAAAGTGGACGATTGGCTCTTCGGCAGTATCATGAGCATGGGTAATACCGATTTATGGATAACTTACGGCATCAGCGCCATAGCAGTACTCAGCATCACCATCCTGCAACGCCCGCTTACCATTTATATTTTTGACACTAAAGCAGCAGCAGCCATGGGTATACCCACACGCGCCTTCAGTTACGGCATATTTGCCCTCATCATCTTAGTATTAGTTTCGTCTCTACAAGCCGTGGGTGCGTTTCTCACCTTAGGGCTGTTGGTAGCCCCGGCAGCTACCATGTATTTACTGACAAACCGTTCGGGGCTCATGTTCTGGGGGGGAGGTCTCATCGGCGGGGTAGGCTCCGTGGCGGCCTTCTTCCTCTCATATCCCTTAGGCTGGCACTTGGGAGCAACCATCATCGTTGTGTTGGGCAGCATCTTTTTGTTGGCCTACATTTTCTCCCCCAAATACGGATTATTGAAACACAAGCGCTGATTTTGCTTGCAAAACTCGGTAGTAATATGCTAGATTAAGTGCGTATGAAAACAACTTTCTCTCATCAACTCAAAAAAGGGTTCACTCTGATTGAGCTCTTGGTCGTTATTGTCATTTTGGGAGCATTGGCCGGTGTTTCCTATCCGCTTATTACCTCCATGTTGGAAAAGGGGGATATTACCACGGCTAAGAAAATGTGCGATGATATTGTATCCGCTTCAAAGCAATATTATGATGAGCACTATGACCTGCCGCTTGACTTCGAATCTGTGTCGGAAGATTCAACCGTTGTTGAACTCACAACAGACGGAGAGAACGATGCTAACTTGGTACATATACTGTTTTACACAGAAACAGGCAAAGAAGTAGGCAAAGGCAACAAGGCCTACATGGCTGCAGATTCGGTAACGGAACCGACGGATGGTTTGTACTTGGATGGCGAACTTGCCGGGCTGTACGACCCCTGGGGCAAGCCTTACCGCGTTATCTTTAATCTCAACAAAGAATCACTTATCGACCCCTTCGATAACAGAACAATTCAAGGGAAATGGTGCATAGCTTACAGCACAGGCCCCGACGGCGAGGGTGCTCACCATGCCATCGAAGCTAACAAAGTCGGCTCGACCAAAGGCAAAAACAAAGATAAAAATAAGGGCAAAAATAAAGATAAAAAGAAAAAGAAGGATAAAGATAGCGAAAGCGAAGAGGAACTGATGTACCCCGGCTATAGCGAAGAAGAGAACAAAGTCATAGAAGACAACATATACTCTTGGAAGACCGTAGATAATTAAATAATGAATCCGTTCATAACAGACGACGTACGCATTACGGACATACGTCCGCTGATATCGCCCGCCATATTGATGCAGGATTTTCCTGCCAGTCAAGAGGTCAGCAAGGTCGTGTTTGATGCCCGCGAGGAGTTCAGACGCATCTTGAAGAAAGAGGACGACCGTTTGGCCGTCATGGTGGGTCCCTGCTCCATACACGACACCGTGGCAGCCATTGACTACGCCGGGAGACTGGCCGAAGCACGCAAGAAGTATGCGGAAGACCTGCTGCTCATCATGCGGGTGTATTTCGAGAAACCGCGCACCACCGTAGGCTGGAAAGGGTTTATCAACGACCCGTTTATGGACGGCAGCTACAACATCAACAGCGGGCTGCGTATGTCTCGCGGTCTGTTGCTCCGCTTGGCAGAAATGGGGGTACCCGCAGCCACGGAGTTTTTGGATGTGATTACCCCCCAGTACATCAGCGACCTGATTGCCTGGGGAGCAATCGGCGCACGCACAACAGAGAGCCAAGTACACCGTGAGCTGGCGAGCGGCTTGTCTATGCCCATTGGGTTCAAGAACGGCACAACGGGGTGTGTGCAGGTAGCCGTAGACGGCATCGTGTCGGCAGCGCACCCGCATTGCTTCCTTTCCGTCACCAAGCAAGGCGTATCGGCCATTGTATCGACCAGTGGCAACGACAGTTGCCATGTGATACTGAGAGGCTCCTCCGACGGACCAAACTATTCAGCCGAGCATGTGGCCCACACTTGGGCAATACAACAAAAGAGAGGCATCGACAACCGCATCATGATTGACTGCTCTCACGGCAACAGCCACAAGCGCTGGCAAGACCAGCACCTGGTGGCAGAATCAGTTGCGGCTCAGTTAGCTGCGGGGGATGACCACATAGGAGCAGTGATGATAGAGAGCAACCTCTACGCCGGCAACCAGAAGTGCGACAACCACGGGGCCCTGCAATACGGAGTCAGCATAACAGATGCCTGTGTGGACTGGGAAGGTACCGTTACCATGTTAGATGTATTGGCAGAAGGCGTGCGTGCCCGTCGCGCAGCCAAAGCCTGATAACGCAAAACGTAAAAACTCACAGTAAACGGCTCAAGGTGAATTAACCTTGAGCCGTTTTGCACTTACCATACAGGCACAGATTGTGCTTGATTGAAAGAGTCTTATGTATTATAATATACGGCGACAAAATGGATTACGCACCACTGATAGAAAAACGCCGCATACGTTTGGAGGAATTGGAGCAAGAAATTGCAGACCCTACCTTGTTTGATGACCGCAACCGCGCCGAAAACATCATGCGCGAGCACCGTCGCACGCAAGCGCTCATGCACACATGGGCAGAGCTTTGCGAAGCAAAAGCGCAAAAAGAAGACGCAAGTGCTTTAGTATCATCAGAAGATGCAGACTTGGCAGAAATGGCAGCAGAAGAACTCGCCGAGCTGGAGCCCCACATTGCAAAACTGGAAGAAGAGGTACAATACAGCTTGCTGCCAAGAGATGAGACCGAAGACCGCGACGCCATCATCGAGATACGCGCCGGCACCGGTGGTGACGAAGCCGCTCTTTTTGCAGCAGACCTGCTGGGGATGTACCAGCGCTATGCCGAAGGGCGAGGCTGGAAGTTCGAAATACTGGATGCCAGCCCCAACGCGATAGGCGGGTTCCGCGAAGTGACCGCTCGTATCAGCGGTGAAGAGGTGTTCCGCTACCTTAAATACGAAAGCGGCGTTCACCGCGTGCAACGCGTACCGGCCACTGAAACACAGGGGCGTATACATACATCAACCGCAACGGTAGCCGTATTGCCCGAGGCAGAAGAAGTAGATGTAGAGATTCGCCAAGAAGACTTGAGAATCGAAACCTGTCGCTCGGGTGGCGCCGGTGGTCAACATGTAAACCGCACAGAATCAGCCGTGCAGATTTTTCACCTGCCCACCGGCATTATGGTGCGCTGCGAAGAAGGGCGCTCTCAGCTCAAAAACAAAGAAACAGGCATGCGTATTTTGCGCGCACGACTTTTCGAAATGAAACAACGAGAAGCCCAACAAAGCTACTCGGCCCAGCGCCGTGCCCTTATCGGCTCCGGCGGAAGAGAAGAAAAAATACGCACCTATAACTTCCCGCAAAATCGCCTTACCGATCACCGTATCGGTTACACCTCATACAATTTGGACACCGTAGTAGCATCGGGTGCCATAGAAGATATCATAGCCCACATGCAACATGCCGAAATGCAGGAACGCATGGATGAGCTGAAATAACCCCGCCATGAAAACCATACAAGATATTCTGAGCTCGGGCACGGCTTATTTGGAGGCGCGCGGCATAGATGCGCCACGTCACTCCATGCAAAGCCTGTTGGTGCATGTGCTGGGTTGCAGCAAAACTTGGCTTTACCTTCACCACGAGGACCATCTGAGCGAGGAGCAACTCGCCCCCTTGCGAGATTTATTGAGAGAGCGAGGCAAGGGGGTACCCCTGCAGCATTTGCTGGGTACCACAGAGTTTTACCGCCGAGAGTTTCGCACCGACGCCCGCGCCCTCATCCCCCGCCCCGAAACCGAAGAGCTGGTAGAAATGGCCTTACATACAGCCAAACCGCACCTCGGCATGCGCGTGCTCGACATGGGCTGCGGTTCGGGCATTATCGGTATCACCCTGGCATTAGAACTTGCACCCTACAAACCCGAGGTGGTACTGGCCGATATATCTGACGCAGCTCTTGCTCTTACTCTGGAAAACGCAGCAAAACTGGGCGCAAAAGTACGTACCTACCGCAGCGATTTGTTCGCTGCTTGGGCCCCGCAAGAGGATAACCCGGTTGTTCCCCCGGCCGAATTTAACTTGGTATTGGCAAACCTGCCCTACGTACCCGATGGCGAAGCCGTATCGGCAGAAGTGAGCCACGACCCTGCCACGGCATTATATGGAGGAGCGGACGGGCTGGACATTGTACGCCGTTTTCTCACAGATGCCCTGCCCTATATGGCAGAAGGGTGTTTAGTCATGTTAGAAGTGGGGCACGACCAAGGCCGGCGTACCGCTGAGATAATGCGCCAACTGGGATATACCGATTGCCGCGTATTAACAGACATGAGCGGCAAGAGCCGATTCCCCATGGGTTATGCCCCGCGCAAGTCGCACGAACAGCAAGAAGCACAAGCATGAACGAGATAGAATATTTCATCTTCATCCCCGTTAAGAGATTTATTGCAACTCTGGCGTGCGTGTGCCGATACATGCTTCTGATGATACTCATAACGGCCATTTTGGAGATATTACTGTTGCTATCCGGCCTAACGGCAGGGCTTTACTTCGGTCTGGCTTCCGATTTTCTATTGAGTATAACAATAGCCATACTAAGTCTGCTGACCTTATGGAGCCACGATGTATTACTAGCGAGAAGAGGCAATGCCATATCTCGGTTTATGTGTACATTTGCCATCATTTTATCCGTCATTCTCAGTGTATGCAGTATCTACACCATTTGCACGCATTCGCTGCTGCTCCCCAAGCAAGATGAATTAAACGTCATCATCCCGACCATTCTCTTGGTATCAGCCTTATTCAACATGCCCAATATGGCGGCAGCCCCGCTTAAACTGCGCATTATGGTGCCGGTTTTTCTTTTGGGGGTATTGTTAACAGCCATTACAACGGTTGTACCCATTTTTTGTCTGCTTTTCAAGATAGTCATGGCATGCACGGGTATGCCCTTGCTGGCAAAACTTCAGCACGTAGCCCCACTCATTGTCAGTTTGCCCCCCCGAGATTAAGTACAACCTTGCTATATCGAGAGAATTGTGCTAGAATAGCGTCGAGATTCAAATGTCTACAGCCAACAAACAATACAGAATACTGGAGCTACCGGAGGTTATCACGGGTGTGCTCGCCTTGGTTATTGTTTTGTGGGAGGCTTTCGTAGCAGGTTTTGCAGCGGCAGATGCAGAAAGTGCCCTGTTTAAGCAGGGGTCTCACCTGCTGCTGTGCGGGGTCGTATGGTTCAACACCTTAGCTGTTATCGTTCATGTCATTACAGAGTTGAGACACCACCGTAACCCGGGGCGTTTTTTATGGCTGCAACTACTCACCGGTATAGTAGCATCATTTGTTTTCTCGGGTGGTATATACGGTTTTTTACCTGAGTACTCACTACGCTTCAGTCTGATACTCAGCTTCTTGCTGGGCATGTACGCCTTCATCAACATCCGCGCATTAATTCAGGAGAAGAGAGTAGTCGGCAAAAGAGCAACCCACAGCAGGTGGAGCCCGGCAGTAGTGTTCTTTACCGGTATGCTTACCATGGTCATGGTGAGCACCCTTGTACTGATTACACCGGGGGCAAGCATTGTACCCATATCGTTTACCGATGCCTTTTTTACCTGTGCCTCGGCCATATCCATCACCGGCCTCACCAGCGTGGATGTCGGCAGCACCTTTACCCCCTTGGGTAAGCTGGTGGTACTGCTCAATATACAAGTAGGCGCCATCGGGGTGATGACGTTCTCCTATTTCGTGTTGATTCTCGTGGGTAAGAAATTGGCCGTCAGAGACCGCTTGGCCATCTCCTCTTTGCTCGACCAACAAGGAGTCAACATCATCCCTACCCTTATTAAAATTGTGATTTTCATCACCTTCGGGGTAGAAATCATCGGGGCCTGCCTCTTGTACGTTTTGTGGCAGGGGGCACCGGGAGTGCCACAAGATTTATTATGGTTCAGGGCTTTTTTTCACGCAATCTCGGCATTTTGTAACGCGGGAATCACGCTTTTCCCGGCAAATATGGCCGAGAGTTGTGTACAACACGACAAACTGGTACAAAGCGTCATGATGCTGCTGACATTGGCCGGTACTTTGGGGTTCGGCGTTTATCTGGAATGCTACACACGTTTACGAAACAAGTTAACCGGTAAACGCAATGCGGTACGCTGGAGCACGCACACATGGCTCGTTGTTCGGGCAACCCTATTTGTCATGGTCATCGGCAGCATCGGGTTATGCTTACTCGCTGTGCTCGAACCATCTACACACGCCTCAACCTCGGATTTCAACCTGTGGGAGAGCATATGGAACACCATAGGTCGCTCCGCCGGGTTTAACATAACCGACATCAGCACATATGGTCCGGTCTACCAAATATTCTTGTGCGCTCTCATGTTTGTGGGGGGAAATCCGGCAGGCACGGGGGGTGGCGTATACGCACCATTGTTTATCATCTGCCTATTAGAGGTGGTACGGGTATTGAGAGGCCAGCATGATTTGGAGCTGCACCAGCGGCGCATTGCCCGCAACACGGTAGAACGAGCAATGGCAACGGTGGTGCTCTCGACATTTTGGATAGTGGCATGCACCATGGTGTTGATGTTGATGGAGCCCGTCATAGCCAACTCTGCCAACGGCACTATCAAATTGCTCTTCTTAGAAGTAAGTGCATTTACCACAACGGGATATTCACTGGTAAACCCGGGCGATTTATGCGCAACCAGCAAATACTTTATCTGCGCCAACATGCTCTTCGGGCGCGTCGGCATGTTCACCTTCATGCTTATTTTCATTAAGCAAAAAGACCCCTCTCCTATACGATATCCCGAAACCAGGCTCCCGCTCTCCTGATAACCCTTTTACACCATTCACCATGAAATTCGTCATCATAGGCTTAGGACAATTCGGCAGGGCTCTTGCCCTTTACCTGACAGACAACGGCTACGAAGTTACCGTGCTGGAACGCCAAGAAAGTGCAGTAGATGAAATTAAGAACAGCGTGGCAGATGCCCGAGTAGGCGATGCTACCGACCCTCGCGTACTGCAACGTTTAGATTTAGTAGGAGATGATACGCATGTCATTGTTGCCGTGGGCGAGAACTTTATGGAGCGCAGCATTCTGCTGATAGCACAGCTTAAGGAATTGGGCGTCAAAAATTTATATGCACGAGCCGTCAATGATTTACAAGCTCGGGTATTGCGACTCATCGGGGTAAAAGACTTGTTCCGGGTTGAAGACGTAGCAGCCCGACAACTAGCAGACCGCTTTATCAACGAGGGCTTAATGAGGCTCCGCAAAATTGATGCCAAGCATTCACTGGCAGAGGTAAAACTGCCGGATGAATGGATAGGGAAAACCCTGATGGAGGTTGATATGCGCAAGAAAAATCGTATCAACCTCTTAACGATTCGCCGTGGTAAAGCAGATATTGCCGAAGAGTCCGATGATGTGCTGAGCACCCCTGAACAACCGGTTATCGACATGCCCGAGCCCACTCTCGAGTTTAAGCAAGGAGATGTGCTGGTGGTATTCGGTAAAGATGAAAACCTGCAAGAGTTCGTTAAAAAATATGACCTCTGATTCAACTCACATGAGTGCACGCGTTACCATTCCCGACAAAGTATATGCCGGCTATATTTTTGACTTGGACGGCACCTTGGTAGACAGCATGCCCACACACCACCGCGCCTGGAGAGATGCTTTGCGCAACCACGGCGCCCCGTACGAAGCCTTTTTGTGGGATGAGTTTGTGGCACATGGCGGCATGGCTGCGCCGGATATCGTGGCAGATCTCAACCGCATATACGGGCTGCATATGCCCCCCGAAACCGTAGCAGCCGAAAAACGCGCTCGCTATGATGAGCTGATCGAGACAGAAACCCTGCCCATCATCCCCGAAACCGTAGATTTGGTACGCCGACTCAAAGAACAGGGAATCCCCTACGCCATAGGCACCGGCAGCGTACGCCACGGTGCCCTCACCACCATGCGCTCTGCCGGCATTGCAGATTTGTTTGACATCATCGTCACGCCGGACGACGTGCCGCCCGGCAGGGGGAAACCCTGCCCCGATATTTTCTTGCTGGCGGCCGAAAAAATGGGGGTACCCGCAAGTGGCTGCGTGGTATTTGAGGATGCACAACCCGGACTTGAGGCCGCAGCCGCTGCAGGCATGGCGGCAGTTACCGTGCGGCAACTCAAGCCCGGCAATGCAGAGTGTTAATTACTCTGCAGCCTTAAAGTTATAGATAGGCTTAAATATATCGACCACATCTACCGTGGGCGATATATGGCGCAGTATTTCATCCATTCCCTTGTAAGCCATAGGGGCCTCATCGAGCGTATCTTTGCTGATACAAGAAGAAAAGATACCGGACATTGAGGCGCGGTATGCCTCTAAAGAGAGCTGTTTAAGCGCCTCGTTGCGGCTCATGATGCGCCCGGCACCATGGGGTGCGCTGCGGTTCCAATCTTCGTTACCCTTACCTACGCCGAAAATACATCCATCTTTCATATTGATGGGGATAAGGAGCTGCTCACCGGCGCGTGCAGAGATGGCGCCCTTACGCACAATATTGGTCTCGTGGTCAATATAGTTATGCGTGGTATGGAAAGCATTATGCACCGTCGCACCCAGATTTTCTACGATAATTCGGGCCATCGTCTCGCGGTTCAGCAAGGCAAATTGTTGGCAGATACGCATATCATCCAAGTACCGTTGGCGGGCTTCACCCTCCAAATAACAAAGCTCGCGAGGCACGTTGGGCGTCGCAGCCATGCACTTAGCCTTATAAGCATCGAGAGCGGCTTGAATCTCTTTATGTCGCCCTGCGGCTTTGTATTCCGCAATAATGGCAGCCTCACGCTCTGCGCGGTCCGGTATACCGGAGTGAATGGCAATAGCCTCTGCTTGGTAACATTCGCAAACTTGATGACCCAAGTTACGAGAACCGGAGTGAATGATCAAATAATAATTACCCGAAGAATCAACATCTACCTCGACAAAGTGGTTACCACCACCCAAGGTACCTACGCTACCATGCAGGCGCATAACATGGTGCAATTGCTGTAAGCAATGCAGAGATTCCAGCTGTTCAAACATGACCGGGGGACGCTCGTGCACCTTCATACCCGATGGGATAAGGCGATGCATAACGTCGTCCAAAATGTTAAAATCGGGTTTTTGCTTACCCAAGGCTACCGTATACATACCGCAACCAATATCTACGCCTACCACGTTAGGTATAACCTTATCACCTAAATCGGCGGTAAAACCGATAACACAGCCCTTACCTGCGTGGACATCGGGCATGATACGTACCTTGGCATCGGCAAAGGCAGGTTGTTGCAAAAGTCGAGTAATTTGTCGTTTTGCCGTTTCGTCTATATTATCTGTGAATATCTTAAGATTCATGGTGTTATATATTTTATCTTTGTATTGTCTCACGACAATAATGAGGCAGGGCAATAAATAAAAAACCGGAGTGGACGGGTCGGAGAAGAATAGCGGGTCGGCACCCCCGCCGAAAGTAATCTACCCTTTATCGTCGTTCTATACAAGCATAATGCACCGGTATGACACAACAACGAAAAGTGACGGCGGGTGCCTGTTTTCTCTGGAAAAATCGAAACAATGAAGGTATAGGCATAGCTAAGCCGTTCTTCAACGGTAACCCAAATAATAAATACACGCAATATGATATATCCGACCCACAAAGGAAAAACATACACGGTGACCACCACAGTCCCCTGCACGATAACGAATGCAGAGGGAATGATTTTATGCACCGCGCAACCCGCCAAACAAGCATCATTCGTAGCTACCGGGGCTGTTATTCATGTAGATTGTGAAACAGCCGAAATAACAGACACTACATACACCTCCAAACACAACGGAAAAGACATCCACTTCACCGGCAATTTGTATAAGCAAGACTCAACCTCCTTAACGGGAACGTCTCTGCTCAACATGTCAGAAGGCGATGCAAGATGGAAAATACCCCCGGACAATATCCCGACCCAAAACAGTGAAAATGCAGTGAGCAGTGGCGGACTGTACAATATACTGTACGGCAGCGCTGTAACATTGGGGCAGGATGCTGTTCACTCATCAATCTACGACGTAGTCATAGGAAGAGAAGCCTATACAACCGCATCCGGAGGTGTAGCAATAGGGTACCTTGCGGTAGCGGCGCAAAATAGTGTAGCTGTTGGGTATAACGCAAGGTCCTCTATGGCGGGCTGGGGCGTATCGCTGGGTGCCGGTGCCACCGTCGGCGGCACCAATTTTTCTGTTGCGATAGGTAGTGCCGCATCTACTACAAAATCGAGTTCGCAAGTAATAGGTAACAGCACGGCGTTAAAAAATGAGGGTGTGACGTTAATCGGGACTTGGGATAGCATCAATCGCACGGTGCAGACGCTGTTTTATATTATTGCAGCCGGTTCAGAATTGGCAGAGCAGTATGAAGAAGGCGCAGCTTGTCTCGGCTATGTCATTAAGGAGAGTAATGGTAATGTGCTGGCGTGTGGCACGCGTAAGCTGAGCGAATTGTTGACCAACAACACGGCATTTGCCCCGGCAGCACTAGATTTGGATACACCTGCTCCTCAACCGTTTTTGCCGAATGGGGTAACAGAACCTATTGAACTTGAAAAAGTATAATGTTATGACTGAAGAAGAGAAGAAAAAATTAGCAAGTGCCGCCCAGGCCGTGCAAGACAAAGCAGAGCAACGTGCCAAACAAGCTACCGGGTGGCAGAAAGTACTATGGATAATCGTGTGCGTGGGCGCTGCAACGGCTGCTTATTTTTTGACAAGTTGTACCGTACGCTACACCCAAAGTGCCGCCGGCGATATAGAGTTCATCAGTACCGTTGTAGAACCGAAACAACATAGAAAATGAGATATGTGTAAGAGGAACGAAGGAGAAGCATTGATACCCTACATGCTGAGGTATATACAAGAACAGCCGCGCGTAGTGATGGCGTTTGTTGCTATGGCTTGCACTATAGGTGTGTACCTGGATATGCGCAGCTTTGTGGATAAACACATGGATACCCTCGGTGAAATGACAGCTGAGCTTAAAAGCATTAACACCAGGCTAGAGCATCTTGAGAGAGAGCACGAAAGCGCACGTTCTGCACACTAACCCACCATCATTTCAAGGTCATGCAGATGAATGCATCTGCATGGCCTTAAAATGGGAATTAACGTTCAAGCTCGGCCCTGATAAAAGGGGCGATAGCGCTGTTTTTAGCTTTTGCGACTTGTTTGACGGTACCCCGGGCCACAATCGTACCGCCATCAGCCCCGGCACCGGGGCCCATATCAATCACATAATCGGCCTCACAAATCAACTCGATATTGTGCTCTATAACCACCACGGTGTTACCCATCTCGACCAAGCGGCGCAACACCCCTACCAACAATCGCACATCTTGCGGGTGTAGCCCGATTGTAGGTTCTTCTATTAAATACAGGTCTTGAGGCAAAGCTTTGCCCCGCCGTATGGCATTGAGGGTGGCGCGACGCCCTTTAATGAGCTCGGCCACCAACTTAATGCGCTGAGCTTCTCCACCGGATAGCGTATTGCTGGCCTGTCCAAGGGTTAAGTAGCCCAAACCGGTCTCACACAACAAGCGTAAAGGCTCTGCCAGGCGTGGCTGATTTTCAAAGAATACGGCAGCGTCCTCCATATTCATATCCAACACCTCTGCAATATTTTTTCCTTTATAACGCACTTGAAGGGTACGGGAGTTGTAGCGCGCCCCTCGGCAGGTATCGCACGGCACGGTACAGGGGGGCAAGAAGTCCATCTCTTGTTTCCGGTAGCCGGTCCCCTTACACGATTCGCAATGGCCGGCTGCGGTATTAAACGAGAATCGGCCGGCATCGAAACCAAGACGCCGGGCATCTGCACTTTGAGCAAAAAGTTTACGAATTTCATCGAAAATACCGATATAGGTAGCGGGGGTGGAGCGAGGCGTTTTCCCCAAGGGCGATTGGTCCACCTGATAAAGAGACCGAACAGAATCCAACCCGTTATCGTTATTCCACAGCGCGCGCTCCTCGGCCCCGACACTGCCTCCCAATGCCTTTTTGACGGCAGCAGCAAGAGTTCCGGTAATCAAGGATGTTTTACCGGCGCCGGAAACCCCGGTCACCACGGTAAAGCGAGAGCGAGGGAGGCGCAAATTGACATGCCTGAGGTTGTGAAGACAGCAACCATTTACCTCGAGCCATTGTGCATCTTTTACGGATAACCATTCTCCACAATAAGGATGTTGAGCATGGAGAGAAAGCGCCTTCCCCGTGACAGATTGCGGCTGCTTTATCACCTCTGCAAAGGGGCCCTGTGCAACAACTTCACCGCCCCGCACGCCGGCGCCCGGGCCCAAGTCGATAATATGGTCTGCACGGCGCATGGTGTCTTCATCATGCTCTACCACTAACAAGGTATTACCGCGTTTGCGCAACGTATCGAGAGTCTTGAGCAAGCGGTCATTGTCGCAGGGGTGCAAACCGATGGTGGGTTCATCCAACACATACAATACGCCGCGAAGCTCAGAGCCCAGCTGAGCCGCTAATCGTATGCGCTGAGTTTCGCCACCGGAAAGCGTGGTTGCAGCGCGGTCCATGCTCAGGTAGCCCAAGCCCACGCTCTGCAAGAAACGCAGGCGTGGCACAATCTCGGCCACCACGTTGCGAGCAATATCGGCATCTCGCCCGCTAAATTGCCAACTTTCTATCAGTTGCATGGCACTCACGGCATCCAGTTTACCGACTTGGGCGATATTATGCCCGAACAACGTTACGGCCAAGGCAAAGGGATTAAGGCGGCTGCCGTTACAGGCTTTGCAGATACAACGGGGCGCATCTTTAGCGGCACCCTTTTCAACATCTCGGTCATGGCGCAGTTCTTTTTCCAACGCGCTGAGGCGTTCGTCCTCTTTTTTTGAAGAGAATTCAGTCACAACACCATGCCCCATACAGGCCGTACACCAACCATGTGGTGAATTGAATGAGAAGGTGGAGGGTTCGGGGTCTGCGTAGCTCTCGCCGCATTGCGGGCAGGTAAGACGCGTACCGAACAAGCGATGCTCTGTGCCTTTGAGTATGCGCAAGAAACCGTCCCCCATTTCGAGGGCGCGGTTTATCGTTTCATGCAGTGTGGTAAAATCGCAATCTTTACCATTCATGGTAATACGATTACCCTGCACTGAAATATCGGCAAGGACAATATCAACATCGTGATTAGAATAACGGTCTAACGGGATAAAAGCATCCGGGCGACACAACTCACCATCTGTCAACAAGTAGGGGTATTTCTTTTTGGCAGCCCAGCGGGCAAGGTCGGCGTAGTGGCCTTTGCGGTTGCGAACCACGGGGGCTGCAATCATGAGCGAAGGGGGATGCGTATCCAACTCTGCCATCACCAATGCACGAATTTCCTCTGCAGAGCGCCGCCCCACGGGTATATGGCATTTGGGGCAGTGAGCTTGCCCGAGTTTGGCATACAAAAGGCGCAAGAATTGCCAAATTTCTGTCACGGTACCAACGGTAGATTTACAGCCACCGCGAGAGCGGTTTTGCTCTATCGCAACGGTGGGAGGCAGCCCCGTCAGGCGGTCAATATCGGGCGTTTCCATCTGCTCGGTAAACTGGCGGGCATAGGGGCTCATTACATCCATGAACCGTTTTTGACCCTCGGCAAAAATGATATCGAAGGCCAATGTGCTCTTACCGCTGCCGGAGAGGCCGGTAACGACTGT
The DNA here is from genome assembly GCA_015062055.1 of Akkermansiaceae bacterium. GTDB lineage: Bacteria > Verrucomicrobiota > Verrucomicrobiia > Verrucomicrobiales > Akkermansiaceae > Akkermansia. The sequence goes on along the minus strand of SUVK01000004.1, from coordinate 36,770 downwards.
CATTTCATTACGGGGTATATCGACGTCAATATTTTTGAGCTGGTGATGGCGAGCCCCTCGCAACGCAATAACCCCATGAGGGATAGCGGCCTCGGCATGCTCGACAACGGGAGCCGATACAGGAGTTCCCTGCCCGTAAAGAGTTTGAGACAAGAACCCGGCGGTATAACCATGTCGGCACGCGGCCACCTGCTCGGGCGTACCTTGCGCCACGATATTGCCGCCCCCCGTGCCACCTTCGGGGCCGAGGTCTATCACATGGTCAGCACATTTGATAATCTCAAGATTATGCTCGATAACCAGCAGAGTATTGCCTTGTTTCACCAAGCGGTCAAATACGCGCAGCAACACCTCTAAATCGCAGAAATGCAAGCCCGTGCCCGGCTCATCCAGAATAAGCAAGCTTCCTTGGGTCTGAGCCTCGATTGTGAGAGTATCTGCCAAAATATGAGCCAGTTTAAGACGTTGATTTTCGCCACCGGAGAGAGTATTGAGCGGTTGCCCGAGTCCTAAATGGCCCAAGCCTACATCTACAAGAATCTGCAACCGCTCTGCAATACGGCGGGCACGCGCATTTTTCTCTCGCGCGAAAAGTTTTTGCACACTTAATACATCCAAGGCCAACAGTTCGGCCATGTTGTACCCCAGCAGAGTGATGGTCAGAGCTTGCGGGGTATAGCGAGTACCGTGGCATAAAGCGCAAGGCACGAAAATATCGGAGAGGAACTGCATCTCCACCTTCTCTTGCCCCAACCCGGCGCAACGCGGGCAGCGACCATCGCCGCTATTAAATGAGAAATAGCCCGGCTTAAGCCCCCTGGCCTGAGCCGCGGGTTCGGCTACAAAAAGGGCGCGTATATCCTCAAACACCCCCATATACACAGCGGGGGTAGAGCGAGGCGTGCGCACGATGGGGCTTTGGTCTACCAACACGATATCGCGCACTTTATCCAGCCCGTCAATTCGACGCACGGCCATTTCATCTTCATCATCCAGAGCATCCGGGTGCACATGCCCATACAACACACGGCATGCCAATGTGCTCTTGCCGCTTCCCGATACACCGGTAAGGCAGGTGAAAACACCCAGCGGTATATCTACATTAAAATTGTGTAAATTGTGGCACTCTGCCCCCCGTATGGCAATGCGGCCCTTGCCTTTACGGCGTTTTGCAGGAATAGCGATGGCTTGGGCTCCACTCAAATACGCCCCGGTGCGAGATTCAGTGGCATGGTCAATACCATGCGGTGCCCCCGAGTAGACCACACGCCCGCCACCGGCGCCCCCCGTGGGCCCCATGTCTACCAAGTAATCTGCAGCGCGCATGACAGCTTCTTCATGTTCTACCACGACCAAGGTGTTGCCACGCTCTGCCAGGCGTCGCATGGCGGTAATCAAACGGGCGGTATCGCGAGAATGCAAGCCGACCGTGGGTTCATCCAGCACAAAAAGCGTCTCGGTAAGAGCAGCTCCCAAACACGCAGTGAGGCTCACGCGCTCGATCTCTCCGCCGGACAAGGAGCGAGTGAGACGATTCGCGGCAATATATCCCAAGCCGACTTCGCACAAGTAGGCAACCCGGCTACGAAACTCGCGTACGGCTTGCTCGAGAGAGCGGTCTCCCCCGGTGTGAGGCAACACAAATGAGTCCAACCAAGGCAAAAGCTCATCCATGGGCAATGCCTGCACCTGCGGTACATTCAACCCGCCGATAGTAAAAGCCAAAGCCTCGGGTCGTAAGCGCCCTCCATGACAATCGGGGCAAATGCTGTAAACTCGGTAATAGGAGAGGAACACTCGTACCGTCATTTTATGGGCGTGTTTCTCCATATCATCAAAAATGCCTTTGTACCCATACCATAGGTTGTGATCTGAGGCGGTCCAGGGGTCAATATCGCCGGCATTGCCATAGAAAACCCAGTCTTTTTCCTTTTGAGACAACTCAGACCACGGCACATCGGTGCGCACGGCTTTGGCCCGCTTATTAGCTCTCAAAAAATCTCCGTAACACACAGAAAGCGTTTGAGAGGACAACATTTTGAGCGCGCCGTCTTCTATGCTTTTATCGGGTATGATACCCAAGTTATAATCATAGGTAATGGCCCTGCCATAACCTTTGCAAGACGTACATGCCCCCATGGGCGAATTACCGCTGAACAGCTCGGCACGAGGCTCTGCCAACGGGTACCAGTCGCTGCGGTATTCTCGCAAACGCCCCCATGCACCGTTCTCTTCTTTCAATACGGTATACACCACATCTTGCCCCAATCGCAAGGCGGTTTCGAGAGCCTCTGTCAGACGCATGCGGTTCTCGTGACGAAGTTTTATGCGGTCTTGCACCACCAGCCAATAGTCCATACCGATTTGCGACTCGGAAGCAGCATCCAAACGCAAAATCTCACCATCGGCATATACTCGCAAATACCCCTGTCCTTGTAAGGCCTGTACCATCTCTTCGAAACTACCAACCGGTGATACGGCAAAGCAAACCAGTACCTCACCCCCGTCGTGTTCTGCCAACAATGATTCTGCCACACTTTGGGGTGTGGCGGGCTTCACCACGCGGCCCTCGGCATCTCGACCCTCGGCTATACGAGAAAAAATCAGCTTCAGGTACTCATTCATACCCGTCATGGTACCTACCGTTGAGCGCGAGTTTTTTACAGAATTTCGCTGTCCCAGTGCTATAGCAGGCGGCACATTCTCGACGCTGTCTACGTCCGGTCTGTCCATGCGGTCCATAAACTGACGCACATAGGGAGAGAAGGTCTCTACATAGCGCCGTTGCCCCTCTGCATACAAGGTACTTATCGCAAGAGACGTCTTGCCGCTACCGCTCGGCCCCGTTACCACGGTTATTCCCCCCAACGGCATCGCTACGTCTATATTTTTCAGATTGTGTTCTCTTGCACCTCGTATGCGTATGTGGCTATCATCACGCTCTTGCATGGAATTATTCTAATATATATCCTTCCGTTTGTGAAGTTTTATCTGCGTCTTGCCGGATTTTGCCACAAAATTATAAAAAATTCAGCATTTTGTTTAATTTTTATAACTTTTCGCTTGACTTTTTGTTCATTTGTGGTAATTTTTAATTGTTCGATAACTTTTATATTAACTTAAAACAAATAGAAAAAACAACAACAATGAACAAGATCATCAAAGTAAGCCTCGCCGTAGTCAGCTTAGTCGCCTTGAGCGCCTGCCACTGCCACCACCACAATGTAGGGCATTATCGAGGGGGGTACCACGCGGGGGGGCCGGCAAAGGTGCACATGGTGCATCACAAGTCGATGCACAGGCCTCACGGGCACCACCACAGATGACCCCGGGAGCCCGGCACACCCTTAATCAAAGTCTCGCAACAGGAGTTGCGAGACTTTTTTATACGGAGCGTAACAAAAGAGCCGCGTATGCTCCATCAGCTTTTTCTCGATGCGGGAGAGCGAGATAATCGTGGGAGAGAGAGAATTCGGGATGACGTAAAAGGAAAGCATCTACCACTTGGCGATCTTCTTGAGAATCTATAGAGCAAGTGGAATAAACCAAGCGGCCGCCGGGGCGAACGGCCATGCACGCTTGCTCTAAAATATCGGATTGCAACCGAGCCAGCCTGGAAAACTCAGCAGGTTGCATACGCCAGCGAGCATCCACACGCCGTTGAAGCACGCCGGAGTTACTGCACGGCACATCAAGCAACACGGCATCGAAGGCGGCTTTCATCGAGGCGGGGCACGGGGTAGTCCAGTCGTGGCACAGTACCTGCACATCTTGCCCACCGGCTCTCAAAAGATTCTCTTTGAGTTGCTCAAGACGGTGCGGTGCAGAATCTGTAGCCAACAGATGAATATCACCGGCAGTAGTGGCTATCATAGCAGCAGATTTACCGCCAGGTGCAGCGCAGGCATCCAATATACGCTCGCCCTTTTGAGGGGCTAACAGCTCGATGCAATAGCGTGTGGAGGGGTCAGCCACATAAACCTGTCCGGCTTTGAGTGCGTCAAACGGAATACCGGAGGGTAACTTATACCAACCTGAGGCTTGTGGTAAAGGCTCCCATTCGGTCGGTATATCTATGGGGTGTAAGGGGTTGAGACGGACGTAAACAGGCGGGGTCTGCACGTTCCATGCAAGCATTTGCTCTGCCTCTCCTGCCCCGAACTCATTGACCCAACGCTCAACCAACCAATCGGGGGCAGAATAACGCACGCCCAAGGAGAGATGCGGCAGCTCTGCCTCAAACTCGGAGCGACGTCGCACGGCATTGCGTAAAATACCATTGACCAAACCTCGCCATTTTGCCGGGGCAACAGACACGGTTTCAGCCACGGCTGCGTGCTCTGCCTGTTTAAGCACGAACAACTGACAGAGGCCGGAGAGGATGAGCCACTTAGCGTTCGATTCCAGATATGCGGGGCGCAGCGTATGACAAATGTGCTCTAACCAGCGCATGTTGCGCAAGGTGCCCAGCACAATGGCCTGCACCAAGGCGCGGTCGTGAGATGGTAGCTCTACAGCGTAGCGGGCAATAAGAGTTTCTGCAAAAATACCACCTTTAGCCCAACCGATAAGACATTGGTAGGCAACGTAACGCGGAGAACGAGTACTAGCTGAGGCTTTGCGAGAAGATTTCATGAAAGTATTCGATTACGGAAGTTGCAGTGCGGTATGAACAGGCAGCTTACCATTCCATGCAATAACAGAACCGCTGAGGGCATCAGCCGAGGTTGGGGTATACTCAAAACAACCGCCTGCCGCCTCTAAAATGGCACGGGCTGCGGCAAAATCCCAAAGGTTGATACGGTTCTCGATATAGGCATCGAAACGCCCGGCTGCTATGTAACACAGGGTAAGGGCAGCAGAACCGAGGATTCTTATTTTTTTAACTTGGGCAGACACATGTGCAAAACGAGCAATACCGGTAGCCCCCGAGCCGTCATGCGTGCCGTGACCAATGAATACAACTGCCTCTGCCATGCGAGAGCGCGCAGATACGCTTATCTCTTTACCATTCAGGCTGGGGCGTTGGCCCTCGCATACAGTAAAGCATTCATCCTGCATGGGGTCGTATACACACCCCAGCACAATCTTACTACCAACACGAAGAGCGATGCTGACACAAAAGATGGGGATACCATAAAAATAATTCACGGTGCCATCTATCGGGTCTATCACCCACTCGGGCATGTCGGCAGAACAACCTTTCACCTCGCCCTCTTCTCCCAATACAGAATAAGCAGGGAAACGGGCGGATAAGATACCAACTATCAACGATTGCGTCTCTTTGTCTAAACGCAACTTTATATCATGCGCTGTTTCTTCGTCTACCAAATGAACTTCGTGAAAACGGGCACGCAAAAAGGCACCGGCCCGACGTGCAGCCGTTACGGCAAGATTAACATGCTCTTCGTAGTTCATGACTATTGAAAATTATTTGTTATCGGGGCGGTTAATAAGGCGATTGCGCGCTTCTTGATGGATTTCTCGAGCCAGCATGATGGAGGCTCGCTGAATGAGCGAATTAAGCGACTCATTGTCTGCACCCACAGTGGTGTTAGAGTCAAAGCCCATCCACACAAACACAGCAACACCATCGAGATTCGACACCATGGTCCAATACCCGCCGTTATCAGGTACAGCCTCACTGAGAATGGCTAATTTATTATTATTCTTAAGTACAAAGGGAGAAAGCGAAGCTGCCGTCTTGGCACATTGGCGTAAAATCCACTCGGGTGCTACATTGTGAGCATGTTGGTACAAGGGTTGTCTGGCGCGGCTCCACACCTTGTTGATGGCATAGAATTCACAACCACGGCCTTCGTTTTGAATAGAGAACAGGATTCGGGCCAAATCGATACGACGCATGGGGAATCGGCCGAGGTACAAGTCGTGAGCAGCATCTGCCGGCGGTAGTTTCAACTCCGGCACCAAAGAACGATAAAAGGCCACTACATTATCATAGCCGGTCTTAGTGCCGGTTGTGATGACATCGTTGGTCAAAATGTATGAGTCTTCACCGTTTTGAACTCCGGCAGCACAAAAGAGAATGGGGGCAGCATTGCGCCCGGGGTATATATCACCCTTAAACCATCGGTTAATACCATCAGAAACACCGCGCCCGGAAGTCACGGCCAAAATCTCGCCGAAATGGCCGGGGCGACCATCGATAACCATGACGCAACACTGCAAGAGCCCATCAAAATTATTCGAATCTCCGCGCGCCTTAAAATTGTCGGGGCGTTTGGGAGAAGAGAAAAACTTTTTGGATGACATGAGGTGGTCGGGAGTAGGGCTGAAAACTTCCCAAGTTGACGGATAGGGAGCCAAGCGATTTTCAACAACGACCAACGCACGTTCGGCAGCTTCCTCTACATATTGTTGCAACCCGAGGTCGAAGGTAGACACAATAGCGATACCCACAGATTTCTCATCTACAACATGGCTCAATTGAGCCAGCTCCATTTGCGCCCATTGATTTAAATAACTTACGTTGGCAGACTCGGTTTGTTTCTCATCGGCAAGGGTAATGGGCTCAGCCATGGCAGCATTGTACTCGTCTTCAGTAATGAACTCGAGCTCACGCATACGCTGCAGGGTCTCTTGTTTCACAACGTTGGCACTCGCCATGTTGGTACGCGGATTAAAGATGGACGGGCCACGAACAAGGCCGGCTAAAACCGCACACTCAGACAAAGTTAAATCTTTTACATGTTTTCCGAAATAGTACATAGCAGCAGCCCCGACGCCATAACAGTTCTGCCCAAAATAAATGCGGTTCAAATACTGAATCAGAATCGTTTGTTTATCATAATGAGATTCGATACGGCGAGCGACAAATGCCTCCAATAGTTTGCGGTCCAATGTCTTGTCCTGCATTTCAAAGACATTGCGTGTTAACTGCATTGTAATGGTAGAAGCCCCCTGCTCATAACTCATAGAAGCCACATTCTTTAAAACAGAACGAATGACGGCACTATACACAATGCCATCGTGTTCAAAAAACGACTCATCTTCTCGCGCAACGAAAGCATTAATCAGCTGAGGTGGCAAATCCTCCCACCGGACAGCCAGGTAACGCACATTCGGCAGAGATGATATAAACTGATTATCGTAATCAAACAAAACCGTTACAGGTTCACCGGTAACAACAGCCTCGACATCATATTGAGCCGCCCTATAGGAATAAGCTATCAACACAATAAGCACGGGTATTACGGCCACCAGAAGAAGAATACCCAAAAAGAGTAACTTTTTCTGGCCAATACTCAAAACGCGCCACCAATGCTTACGCCGGTTCCCTGCTCCGAAATGAGACATAAACGAAAATCTATTGATTAACTATTAATCTTGGCGAATAACGTGTCTTCTCACACTGGGAGGCAAGCCATGAAGAGGATGGAGATTGGCTTTACCCATGTCTTCGAGCTTGTTTTTTAATCGAAGTCTGTAGTTATCTGCCTCTGCAACACGATTCGCATTTTTTCGCATCGCACAGTCGGCCTTGTACAGGGCCTCGCGATTTAAGTCATCAGAGCGGTCAAAGTTGGCAACCAAACCATATAATTGAGCGGCTCTTTCGTAGTCGCCTTTCAAATAAGCGGCATCACCCGCTACTAAGCGAAGCTTGGAGACAATCGGACCGTTTACCCCTAAATTGAGAGCTTCATCACAAAGTTTGGCAGCTTCTTCATACGCAAGTTTTGCATTTTCGGGGTCGTTTTTTTCTATATTGGAGCCTTTAGCATTCAACAGCTTAGATTTCACCAACTTTGCATTAGCGAGATCATATGGCTCTTTCTGTATGCCTAAATACAAATCGATAGCTTGCAGGCCGATATCGACCGAGGTAGTATCACCTAGCTCAAGACAAGCAAGTGCCATTCCTAATAAGTCAGCAGGTCGACTCTTCTCGTCTATCCGCAGCATCCCTTTTTCATCTGCAGAGCAAAGAGCATCTCTGTAGAAGGTTACGGAAAGTTTGTAATAAGATTGATTATCCTTTTGATCGGTATCGGAAGACTTCACTTGGTCAGAGGCCGCATCAAAACACCAAAGCGCAGCATCGAGAAGAATCATTTTCTGCGAAGATTCAGCGGAGTCTCCTTCAGGAGAGGACTTGAGCGTTTTATACTGCTTTTCGTTTTCCCTGCTCAACTTCTCCAGAGCAGTAATAAACTTAATCTTAGCGGCTGCAACGTTTTGCTCTTTATTTGTCTTTATCAACAGGTATTGACATTTCACCAAATTTAAGGCTACAAGGGCAGCGTAATCCGAATTATCTTTTTCTGCTTTTTTGAAATATTCGGCAGCTTGGCTCGGGTCTTCAGAGAAGCAAAAACAACCTAAACGGAAATAGGCGTCAGCCGTGGCAAACTTGCTGACACCGGCTTTTCCCCCGCCTGATTGGCCGTTTTGAGCTTCAGCATAATCAACCAACATTTGGAAGTACTCCTTTGCCTTATTCTCGGTTTTATCTTTATCCGTCTCAGACTTGCTGATATAGGCGTAGGCGGCACCTTGAAGCGCAGCAGCATACGAGCTTGAATCCTTATAGTTGTTGATAACCACCTCAAAGTCCTCAATGGACTTATCGTGATTATGGCACTCGCTGTAATAAATGGCACGCATACACCTTATGGTTGCAATGCGTTCAACGTCGACATTTGCAGAGGGGGCGGAGGCCATTGAAATGAAGTCATCGAGAGCTGATTGCAGAGCTGCGTCTACCGATTTTTGCGCTTGTTTTTTCCATTCATGGTAAAAACACCAAGCCTTCTTATATGCGGCATCAAGCTTAGTCTCCTCGGGCAAATTATTGAGAGAGACTTTCTTGTAATACTCCTTGGCCGTTCCCACTTCTGCATCCGATTTGAGTAATTGATCGGCATAAGTAACACGCACAATATCAATATACTTCACATCTACATCCGCTTGCTCAGAATAGCGTTCCAAGTACTCCTTAAGCGTTGTATCATAGGTCGTTGAAGTATTTTGTGACGATTTATTAATTTTTTGCAAACATACGATGCGAAGGTAACCGGCCTCGGCAGCTTTAGGCATGTAGCCGGCCTTGTAGAACTTGTCTTCGGCAAGTTCAAAATAGCCTACGGCGACATCATGGTCCCCATTATTTACCATATTCACGTAGCCGAGAATAGATGCGCATTGCCCGCTCAACTCAGGGTCTGCTATCGTCTTCAAAAAATTCATTTCCTTAGCTGAGCACTCCCCGCTATACATGCTTAAAATCTCATCGGGACAATCAGCTTGATAGAGCGCCATGATGATTTCGCATTTAAGCTCGGGGATATCTACGTTGGCCTCTTTAAAATGAGTGATAGCCTTTTGTTTATCATTTAATTTAAGGGCAATACGCGCGACCTGCATATGGGCCGTCATGAGTTTTTGTTTAGCAGCGGCATCCTTGTCTTCTCCCGCCGGAGTTGCAGACGTCAACTCGATATACTTTTCGTAGCGGCCCGAGGCTTTGCTCAAATCGCCATTAGATTCGACCAAAAACTGGGCATAATAAAAGTGAACTTCACGCCAGGTCTGCGCCGGGAGATGAGCGGCAGAGGCATCGGCGGTAAGGTCATCGTAGATTTCGTAAGCTTTTTTACATTCATCCGACGCATCTGCACCGGATTTAGTTTTCGCTTTCCAGAGCGTAACCAGAATGGCAGCCATTCTGTACTTAGCGTCATAAATCTCAACGGACTTGCTACTGTGAGATACCGATACTTCAAAATATTTATAGGCATCCTGAAGATATCTTGCATCGTTATTGTTGCTTACTGCGTTTCTGACGTAGCGCACGGCCATCTGGTAAGCGGCCGTGGCAATAAAGGGGTCTTTTGCTGCATCTTGACCTTTATTAAGCCCCAAATCAGCTAACTCTTTAAGCGTATCTAACACACCCTGAGAATTGCCCAACTTTTGGTAACAAACAGCCACCATCCACAAGGCCTCCGTTCGCCTGGATGCAGAGGGAAAATCATCGGCAAATTTTCTGAAGAGGAGAGCTGAGCGTTCGTATATCTTATTTCGGGCCGCGTCATCCAATTCGGCTTTTTCAGAGCATTTGTACACGCTTAACGCAATATCAAACGTGTTGTTTTCTTTATTGCGATCTATGGAATTAACATCGGCTTTCTTCTCAACTTTGGTATTTTTCTTGGGTTTAGACTTGCCTTTGCCGGAAGGAGCTGCACATGCCAGCCCGGCACCCAAAACTAACACACTACCTAAAAGAATCTTTGTATTCATATAAATATCTCTCTTGATTTAACTGCGCCAAAAGGAAAGAACGATGCGCGTCAATTACAGATACACATCTTTCTTTCCTTATAGCACTACTGATGAAAAGTTTACGGAGCAGGTTCGGGAGCCGGGGCGGATTTCTCCTGATTGTCGGAACTTTCTCCCGGCATCACCTTTTTGAAGCGAATATTGTACACGCCGGCAGAGGTGCAGGCCTCTACCACACGCACAACTTTTTCCCAACGCATATCTTTATCGGCTCGAATACAAACGGGCAAGTCGGGTTGATTAAGGACTTGTCGACGCAAAGGCTCAGCCAACTCGTCAATTTTATATTCTTGACGGTTAATGGTAATCACCAAGTCTCCGACCTTACGCCCCATTTGGGCATCGCGTTGTTTCAGCTCAGCATCGGGTTCATCTGCCAAAACCTCACGAGCGTTAAGAATAATTTCTTCAATGGCGCGGGCAGCCTCGCTTTCGTTACCGGCTGCAGTAGGCACTTCTACAGCCAAATCCTGTTCATTGAGAACCAGCTTCTGGTTCACAACGAAAAAAATCAGCAGGATAAACACAACGTCAAGCATCGGGGTTAATTGAAACCCCAATGGCTCGGGCATTTTAGTATTGAATTTCATGGTCAGGCTTACAAAATCACGGTTCCATATTATCCAACAGCTCGGGGCGAGCATCGGCATGAGATACAGAGCCCAGACGCGCATTGCGATCTATCGAAACGGAAAGCACGGAAAGTACGTGAGTGATGGCAACCTCCATATCCGCAATATGTTTCTGAATCAAACTGCGGAACAGAACATATGAGAGCATGCAGGGAATAGCCAGAATCAAGCCACCTGCCGTGGTAATCATAGCCTCGGAGATACCGCCGGCCATTCTCAGTTGCTCGGTATTCTGCATATCCCCCTGAGACATCTGATAGAAAGTAGACATCATACCTAACACAGTACCCAACAAACCAATCATGGGGGCAATGGTACCGATATCGGCCAACCAGCTGATGTGACGAGTCAGGTTATTCGTTTGGCGAGTTCCCTCTGCAGCAGCCACCTCGCGAATGGCCTCCATATTGGCGCGATTGTTACGTTGCACGAAAACGATAATTACCTCTACCGTATGAGCAAAACTGGAACCATCGCGCTGACACAAAGCCTGCAAACCGGCATAGTCCTTGCGGCGTATATAATTTTCTACGGTCGTGACCAGATCTTTCGGCATGATTGACGAAGCACGCGTAATCCAGCAGCATACAAAAATTGCCATAAACGCCAAAACAGAAAACACCAGCAATACCCACATCAAGGGACCACCCTTCTGAAAGTACTCAGAAAGACTGAAATTCTGCTCAGCGGTAGCAGCCTCAGCAATTATTTTCGTTATATAATATGAAGTATTCATAGTATGCGTTACGTTCGGGCGAGATTCTAGCGCATCCCCTGCCCGGTTTCAAGCAATATGCATGTCTGTATGCGAAAAAATTATTGCTGATTATTTCTTTTGCTCATATGGTCGTTGAGGGGGAAGTCGTATCTGTAGCACACACCTTTATCAATGAGGAAATAGTGCCACCATTCTTTACTGTAGTTACGCAGGCCGGCAGCGGCCATGGCATCACGCAATTTAAGTCGGTTAGCGCGTTGTTGAGCAGTAATGAGAGGTGAGCGCGTAGCAGACGATTCATCCAGCAAGTCATGGCGACCGCCCATATCCAGCTCTTTACCGGTTTTGAGGTCAAAAAGCGTGAGGTCAACAGCCACTCCCCAGCTATGCTCAGAGATTTTTCCGATATAGCGGTGTTCGTAAATCTCGCGTTTGGTGATATTGGGATAGAACTCTGCTTTAGTTTTATCATCAGCGGTTTCAGACCAAGCGTAGAAATCTTTCATAGCACGGGCGGGGCGGTAGGCATCCCATACGAGCAAGCCGAGCCCCTCTTCGGCAAGAGCCTCGGATGCACGTTTCAAGGCCAAGGCTGTATCTTTTCGTAAAATGGCACGATGCCCCGTGGTATACCCCGCAATGGGGCGCCCTACAAAATTATCACTCCCGCAATACTTCAAATCCACCTTAACTAAAGGAGCAACTTCATCCAAATAGCACATTTCATCGGGCATGTAGACCACCGGCTCGCTTTGCCCCGGTAATTGCGGCAGGGGTACCGGCTGGCATTGGCACAACAACAAGGCTGATAAAACGGCAAAACAGGACAACAGCTTCATGCAGTGATTATATCACAATACCAAATTTGACTCAAGACGAATATTTTTCTGATTGTTTCGCGGTTTCTGCTTTTCGAGGCATTATCCGTAGTGTATAGTAATAAAAGCAACACTCACACCACAATGATTAAAACCATAGCCACAGGCCTGATTTTGGGCTGCAGCATGTGCACCGCTGCAGATTCAATGTCTTTACAACTGTTCCGCACCTTGGCAAAAGAAACAGAAGGCAACTTTGCCTTTTCTCCCGCCGGGGTAGAAAACATTATTAACACGCTCAAGAAATACAGTGCAGGTGAAACATTGGCAGAGTTGAACCGTCTACCTTTGGGCAAGACCGCCACATTTAACATCAATACAGAGCAAGCCGATGGTCTGTTTGTGTCCACCCATTTACCATTGGTGCCGGGGGTGCAAGATGCCGTCAGCGTCAACTTCGGGAAATCTGCCGAAGCGGCACAAACCATTAACAATTGGTGTGCAGAACATACTCACGGTTTGATTAAAAAATTGGTACAAGCAAGCGATTTTTCCGACTTAACCGCCTTTGTTGCGACCAATGCCATATACCTCAAAGAGAATTGGCAATTCCCCTTTGACCCCAACGACAGCTTCCCCGGTGAATTTACTACGGCAGATGGCCAAACGGTGACGGTCAACATGATGAGCTGTACGGCAAAGTTCCCCGCAGCCAAAGGCGAAGATTGGGTTGCCATCGCCCTGCCCTATGCAGCAAAGTCTGCCACCGGAGAGCCTTGTTACTTTATAGCCATTTCTCCCACCGAAGATGTACGAGGCTTTGCGACAACCCTTACAGATGAAAAATACAAAGGCATTTTGAGCCGTATCGCCTACGCCGGGGGGCAAACCCGCGTTATCATGCCGTCCTTTACCATAGACGCCGAGGCCATCAAGCTGAATAACGCCCTGAAGGCTGCCGGGTTGAATACCATCTTCTCCCATGCCGATTTTTCTCGCCTCACGACGACCCAAAAAGACATGTACCTCTCGCAGGTACTGCAAAAATGTTATATCAAGGTTGATGAGCAAGGTACCGAAGCCGCTGCAGCAACGGCAGCCATTGTCAACTTCCGCGCCATGCCCCGCACTGTTGTATTAGACCGCCCCTTCATCTGGGTTATCGGCAGTCTTACGGGCGATACCACACCACTCTTCATGGGGATTGTGGAGCAACCATAAAATGCCCATGTCTTTCTGATTTCTCCCACCACCACAGAGCACGAGGGGCTGAGGATGCAACATCCTCAGCCCCTTATGATTTGAGCTCGGAACAAGCTCTACATGATCAATCTACGTCTTTGAAAGACACGGGCACCTTCTTGCTTTTCCACGCTTTGATGAAATCTTTTTGCAGTTTCTCGGCGTTTTTATGTGGGGCAATAAGGTGTTTGGCAGCCTCCTCGTGAGATTCGCCGTCGATAAGCGCCTGCATATATTTTTTCAGGGCCTCTACGCCTTTTTTACCATCCAGGTGCACGTAAAAGGTGATAATCATGGTAGCCAAGGTGTATGTATCTTTACCTTGCCCCATGTAAGAGTACATTTGCTGCTGGTCCATGGTGAGGAACTCCTCTAAGGTAAAGGGGAAATCCAAGGCACCATGAGAAGATTGCTCTTTAGCCTTGTGCAAAATCACGGAATAGCAGCGAGAGAAGTCCAAGTCTTCACCCACATAGGGAACATAGCCCACATACTCGGCCCAGCCTTCATTGCACCATATCGGCAAGCCATTGTATACAAAGTTTTGGTGAGTTAACTCGTGTACCAACACATGGGTATCGATATCATTCTTGGCCACATGCCCATCGGCCGAAAGGCCCAATGACTCAAAAGGCACCATCACCTTGTCACTTGCAAGTGTTTGCGCCGTTATAGGGCCATTGTCGCCCGGCATTTTACGAGAACTGAACATGAATACACCCGCCGAAGTAGGAGAACCGCCCTGCGCAACATACTGTTGCTTAGTGGGCCAAAGCTCTACGCGGAATTTCTTCCCCTCGCGCTCTTCTTCCGTTCGGGGTACAGGCAACACCTCACCCACCGCTTGGTTGGCGGCATAGGCGCACTCGAACAAGCGGCCCACTGTCTCGCACGCATTCTCGTCTATCTCTACCGGGGTAAAGAATATATAGTTGTTTGTCTCGTAGACAAAAAATTGGCCTTGCTTTTCACCCTGTTTAAGGGTGGTATCCTCGGGCACGGGTATTTTATCCGGCCAGCCACTGGGAGATTTGGCACGCACATTGCGCACGCCTTTATCGCGCAACTCTTTACGTTTTTGCTGGGCGGCCTTGCCTACATTGCGCTTTTTACTCTTCTTGTCCTTCTTGGCTTTCTTTTTCTTCTTAGAGGATTTCGTATTATCCTCGTCTTCTGCATTGTCATAATCTTCAGCAAAAGCCATAGAAGAGGGTGTCTCAGGCAACAAAACAGCATCGGTTGCATCGGCAGCAACCGCGCCCATGGTCATCATCGCCAATATAGGCATCCATTTATACATTTTCATAGTAAAAAGGTATTATTTACCCATACTCTGCCATATATCGCACCACATAGCAAGCATAATTTCTGCAATAACAGAATTTTCACAAGTCGTGACGCCCTGCAAGCTTGACAAAAGGCGCGCGTGCATGCATACTACGCGCGTTATGTTAAACTTATATGATACACAGACGGGGGCTATGAAGCCCGTGCAGGCAGAGGACGGCAAGCAGCTGCGCTTCTACTGTTGTGGTCCCACTGTGTATGCAGCGGCACACATCGGCAATTTTCGCACTTTCGTGGTGCAGGATGTGTTTCGCCGAGTGGTAGAGCTGGGCGGCTTGCGCACCAAGCATGTACGCAACCTGACAGATGTAGACGACAAGACCATTCGCAACTCTCAAGCCCAAGGCATGCCACTGGGAGAATATACGGCAAAATGGACCGCCAAGTTTCACGAGGATTGCAAGGCGCTTAACTGTCTTTCACCGCATGTAGAGCCCAGTGCCGTAGGCCATATTAAGGAGCAACTCGACATTGTGCAAAAGCTCATGGAGGGCGGCCATGCCTACCAAAGCGACGATGGCTCGGTCTACTTCCGCATTTCATCTTACAACGATTACGGCAAATTGGCGCACTTAGACCGCCAAGAGCTCGACCTCGGCAAAACCGCCAATATGCGAGCCGATACCGATGAGTACGAAAAAGACAGCGTGGCCGACTTTGTACTGTGGAAAGCCCGCCGCCCCGAAGACGGCCCCAACTTCTGGCCCTCACCGTGGGGCGAGGGACGCCCGGGTTGGCACTTAGAGTGCTCTGCCATGAGCCACAAGTATCTGGGCGACACGTTTGATTTGCACTCCGGCGGTGTAGACCTCGTATTCCCGCACCATGAGAACGAGATTGCGCAAAGCCGCTGCGCCTGCGGTGGTCACTTTGCCCGCCACTGGTTCCATGTAACGCATTTGCTGGTAGATGGCGCCAAGATGAGCAAGAGCTTGGGCAACATGTACACACTCGACCAATTGCAAGAGATGGGCTACACCCCCGCAGCCCTTCGCTATGTACTGGCCGGTGCCTACTACCGCCGCCCGCTTAACTTCACCCTTACGGGTATGAAAGACGCCACCAGCGCCCTCAACAAGCTCGGCCGCTTTGATAAAGAATTGGCTAAGGCCAGCGGAGAAAAAGAACCCACTTACCGTGACTTGGTCAAAAAAGCCCCTGCCCTCGGCATGTTCCAACCCGCTTGGGACAGCTTGGAAGATGACTTGAACGGCCCGGAGGCCCTGGGCCACGTATTCAGTGCCATTAAAGGCGTTAAACCCGCAGAAATGGAGAAGACGGAAGCCACCAAGTTGTGGAAAGCGTTCCGATTCATCATGGAAGCCTTGGGGCTGCAATTACCCGACCCCGATGCCGACATTGAAGTACCCGAGGAGATAAAGGCAATAGCCGATGAGCGCTGGGCCGCCCGCCTTGCCAAAGACTGGGCCACGGCCGATGCGCTGCGCGGTAAGCTTGCCGAGCTCGGCTGGGCCATGAAGGACGGCAAAGACGGTTACAAACTCACGAAAGCTTAAATTATACACCATGGACAACAAAGACCTTTCCCTGCTCGGCAAGCACAGCGACTTCTTTCGCAGCCCGGAGGAAGCCAAGCTCGAGGCCTTCCCGAACCGCAGCCCGCACCGTCCCTATGTGGTAACGCTCACCACGCACGAGTTTTCCTCGCTTTGCCCCGTAACGGGCCAGCCCGACAGTTGCGAGCTCACCATCACCTACACACCTGCCGAAAAAGTAGTCGAGACAAAGAGCCTCAAATACTATCTGGTCTCGTTCCGCAACTATGCCGCATTCAATGAGCAGGTAGTCAACCGCATATTGGATGACTTAGTGGCAGCCGTAGACCCGGCTTGGATGAAGGTGCAAGGCAAGTTCGGTGCCCGTGGCGGCATACAACTTACCTGCACTGCCGAGCACAAGCCAGAAAACCGCCCTGCATGAAAGTAGCCGTTCTGCTCTCCGGCGGGTTGGACTCTACCACCGCACTTTACTGGGCGCACAACCACCACGAGGTGGTGTGTGCCCTCTCCTTTGACTACGGCAGCAACCATGCAGCAAAAGAGCTGGCGTGTGCCCGTTGGCAGGCCGAAAAGCTGGGCATTCCCTATCACGAGATAGACCTGCGCAGCGTATCTGCCCACTTGCAAAGCGCCCTGCTCAACGGAGCAGAGGCCATACCTACGGCCGACTACGCAGAGGAGAATCTCAAACAAACAGTCGTACCCTTTCGCAACGGTATTTTCTTGGCCATTGCCGCCGGCATAGCCGAAAGCAATGGAGCACAAGCCATTGTAATAGCAGCCCATGGGGGCGACCATGCCCTGTACCCCGATTGTCGAGAGGATTTCATGGCAGCAATGGCAAGCGCCATTTCTCTGGGCACCTATGCCGAGTTGCAGATATTGCGACCATTCATCAACAATACCAAGGCAGAGATTACAGCCATGGGTGCAGCCATGGGGGTGGACTATGCCCACACCTACTCCTGCTACTGCGGCGGCGAGCAACATTGTGGACAATGCGCCACCTGCCGGGAGCGCAAAGAATCTTTCACCGCAGCCTGTATAGAAGACCCCACGGTGTACAATGCCTGATATCCGGGCAACAAGACTTACCGGCGTGCGCCGTACTCTTTCAACAGCGCTTGAATGTTGAGAGCATCTTTGCCACTCGCACACTGCATCGGGGTAATGCCTTTATCGGTGCAAGCCTTGGGGTTTGCACCGAGCTGCAGCAAACATTTGACAAGTTCTGCGTCGCCCAAAGCACAAGCATAGTGCAATGCCGTGTTACCTTTAGTCTCGGGCAAAACCATATCCACCGGCTTGCCTTGTTCAATAAGCGGGAGCAAGGTCAACAAACGCTTTATATAAAGGTGGGTATTGGCCGGTGCCTCTTTCCGGCTCCGGTTTTCTAAATCTGCGATAAAAGGGCGCAATTTTTCACCGACGGAAGGGGTGGCCTCGGGCTTTTGGTCCACCAGCTCGGGGTGCTCTTGCATGACGCGTCTCATAGCCTTGCCGTAGTCATAGTTTGCTCCCATGGCTCGAAAAGAATAATTGCCGCGTATCTGCCATATTTTCTTTTCCGCATCAAACACAACCTCGTTGGAGTCAAACCCCAAGTACACCTCCCCCGCAGCAGCATACCGCCCCTCCGCTTCTTGTTGATGATCTTCCATTTGCTTCCAATATGAAATCACGCACCCTTTACCTATCATTCCACCCTTAGGGCACTCGAGCACCTCGGCATAATATTCATGAACAGAATATATTGCCGCAGAGGTATGTCTGACTTCTCGGTAGAGTATTTTACAACGCAGCATGTGGTCTACATGAGTCAACGCATCATATGCCCGGAAAGCCCAGTAGTCAGATTCCTCGGTATACGGATTAACGGAAGCAGACTGCTGCGCCGGGGCCACCCCCAAAGCACTACAAAAAACGCTTAACAAAAGAAATGTTTTCATCTGTTATAATGTACGAAGATTTTGTGGTCAATCTTTCAAAAATTATTCACTTTTTCTCCTCAGAATGGGGGATAATTTTTACTCGAATTCCTCGTTGAAATACCGAAGGATTATACCAAGCATTGTTCGGGTGAATACGGGTGTCATAATTAGTTAAAATTGAATAACGCACCGGCAAACACGAGGTACTCTTTTTGCCGGGCAACTCTCCTTCTATCTGCAATATGGCATGCGTCCAAAACGGATTATCACTGACATTACTGATGGATAAAAAGAGTTCAGCAGAAAAATTATTTCCATTCAATTCACCATTCACGAGTTTGATTTCAAAGTACATGCGAGAAGATATATGTGGATATAACTGAGGGATACCGAACTCAAACGCAGCAAGTCCCTTTTTATCGGGATAAACCTGAAGAGGCACATACAGCGTCGTATCCCAATCGTTAACCAAGCCGGCTTCATCTTGCATCGGCAACGCCAGCAGATGAGAATAGCCCTGTGTACAAGGCGCGGGCAAAAGCTTTTTCAAAGCCTCGGTAGTTGTGCAATCACATAACAGACAAGCATAAAGAAAAGCCAAAACAAGGGAAAGTGTGTGTTTCATTATCGCAACGGGAGGTCGGGTATCAAAGCGCGGGTGTAGGTATCATGTAGTTGCAGGATAGCAGAGTCTATGGAAGAGCCGAAAGAATCCAGCAATCTACACACGGCAAAGGGGGCGTTTTTTTGTTCGTAAAGAGCGAGCCACTCAGCCATCTGAGCAGGAGCTTGTGCAGAGTCCGTTAAAAAAGGAAAACGGGGTAAGCCTAGGTGAAACGGCTTGGGGCTTAGGCGAGCCCGCCAACACAACTGTTTGCGGCACAAGTTTCTGTACAGGGGGTCCGCTTGCAAGCCATCAAACAACTGCTCCATGCAGGGAGAATTCGGTTTTATACCTTCCCCTTGCAGCAACACTCTCCAACCGTGGGCAGTACGATATACGCGAGCAGACAAAGAAGCATCTGCTGCGCAAAGGGAACGTACTTTTTGCAGCAACAGTTGCTCGGGGGCCCGCCCCATACCGAACAGACGCCTGATGAATGAATCTTTAAATGAATCAACATCCACAAAGCAAAGGGTCTGAGTATTGAGCACCAACGAGCCATAGCGATTCCGCGTGATGATATTGTCGGCATCCGGTTGGGCGATAATAGGCTCCGTAACGGTCACATGGTACTCTTCCTCATGAGGGAGCATATCTAACTCTCTCAACTGTAAAGCAAAGCCCGGGTGCGCTGCGGGATTATCGAGATATGCTTGCCACAGTGCACGTTTTTGTTGCAGCTGCATAAGCGCGTGTTCCATTGACTCGTATGAGCTACCGCACAGCATTATCTTGCGTCCGCTAATATGGGTTTGTTCTTTTACCCAATATGGAGGGATCTTCATAAGCTTGAGGATTCATTATTTTTTGAGGGTGGGGCCACGGCAAGAATGGAACAAATCAGACCATCTTTAACCGTGAGAATGGTGGAGGATACACCTACCCCCAGTTGTGCAGCAAAACAACACACTCGACTGGTGCCGTTGTACTCTATTGGTTGAGATACAAAACTCAACTCATTTAACACTTCATGTTTACGCCAATTATCAAAGCAAGCGCGCAGGTGGTGCAAGGTATCGGTCTTTGTGAAATACTCCAGATTTGCCGTTTCGGAGCGGTAGTGCAGGTCTTCTCTCAAATATGGCAAAATACGAGTAAAATCTTGCGTACTCATGCAGTCTGCAAACAACTCTACAGCCATTTGCTCGTTAAGCGGCTGAGAGGGCGCAAGGCATATGCTCTGCGGCAAAGTAAGCGTTACCGGTGTACCGAAGGTCTCTGCCGTCAGCGCATATTTCACTCCATCTTCGGTATCAAGATGCAGCGTCACAAAGCAAATATCGGCAGGGCCATCCCCCTGCGGGATGCGGTTCATATGTGCCGGGTATTTGTCCGGGTAAAAGCGGCTACGGTACCCCAACTTATCCACCTGCCCATTCACCACGGTATCTACCATAACAAGGAGACGTGTGCCCGTGGGCGACAAAAAACGAAAGTCGGGGCGACCGAATCGATACAAGGGGGCAAAAGCTTCCTCGAGAGAATACCCGGCCTCAGCAAAAGCTGCGGCCAAGAGCTCCGGGAGCGTAGCCTCGGCTTCTTCTTCGGGGGCGAGGGTGGCCCCCTCATCTTCTTGAGCAGCCTGTGCGGTTTCAGGAGAATCAGCCCAGCAAACGGCAGTATCAACTAAGGAATCAGGCGCTGCCAAGAGCTTACCTTTTGCCGAAATAAACTCGCCGACGCGAGGAACACGCCCCATGAGCAGAGGCCGGAACACATAGATATTGAAGAGTAAATCCGGCTGCTTCGCGTGCACCGGAACTTGCAGACAATAACCGCACAACCCACACAGCTGAATGGTTTTTACACTTTGAATGCGAGAAAAAATCGTTGTGCCGGAGGCCTCCGATTGCGCCATGGCAGGCTTCTGCGACGAGTCAAAAGAGAACGAGTCGGCAAAAAGACTTACAGCCCATCTCAGGTGCATGCCTACTTTAAGACAAGACGGGAACATGACCAACTCCGCACATTCTGCCGCGTACACACCGCCACGCGAATCCATCAATTCCACAACGTCGGTCCCCATGGAGTACACCTCGAGCTCGTTTACAGGGTTTTGCGCAGAATAAATACCGGCACGGACCACTCGCAAGGCACCATTTTGCGCCCCGGAAGTTTGCACCAGCATGAGGGGAAAATCACCGTCTCCCGAGCAGCGCAACTCGTGGGCCGGCGGCAGGTGTCTGTAATTGGCTACACCCTCAATATAGGGGTATATACGGTTTCCGTTGTTGGCAACCTCTCTTACGAGATTGTGCTCTTTGAGCAAGGCAGCCCCACCCAGGTAATGAGTTAAGCCGTGAGGAGGCGGTAAAAACTGACGTTCACGGGCTTCGGTAGCCCAGTGACCGAGAGAACGCACCTCATACACGGAATCGGCCACGACGCGGGCGACGTCTGCTCTCACGTGTTGCACAACACAAGGCAGCACCCATACACGGGCCGCAGGATGCGCCTCTGCCCAAGCATATTGTTGAGCGCTGAGGGTGGCAACCGAAGCAGGAGAACTGACGCACAACACGTAGATGGCCACCACATTTTGTTGAACCTCTGTGGTGAAATGAGGCGAACCATCCGCAGCCCGCATGGCCTCTATGATACGATTATGAACAAGCCCACGAGCAGCCTCTTGCACTAGTGACTCCAAGGCAGATTCAGCCGCAGCGAATAAATCGGCCTCTACCCAAGAGCTCATCTCCACTACCTCATCAACAGATGATGCGCGAGCCAATATCCTTTGAGACACGTTGGATGGAGACATAGAGATTACACGGCACCTTGCCTGTCAAAAAGTTCTTTATAAAGCGGGCAAGAGTCATACAGCTCGGCATGCGGGCCGTCACCCACAATTCGGCCATGCTCAAACACGAGAATGCGGTGCGCATGGCGCAGGGTGCTGAACCGGTGCGCCACAATCAAGGTTGTTCTGCCCTGTGCCAATTTATCAAGCTCTTGCTGAATCTCGCGCTCGCTTTCGGCATCAAGCGAAGCCGTTGCCTCATCGAGTATGAGAATAGGTGCATCTTTCACAAAGGCACGGGCAATAGCCACACGCTGGCGTTGTCCACCCGATAGCCCGGCGCCCCCCTGCCCCAAAGGCGTATCAATACCTTGCGGCTGATTGTCCAAGAAAGCAGAAACGCGTGCTGCTGCAGCGGCAGACTGAATCTGCTCATCTGTCGCGCCGGTTTTACCCAATGCTATATTTTCGCGAATCGTGCCGCTGAACAACAAAGCCTGTTGCCCCACAACCGACAGTTGCTCGCGTAGATCGTGCAGGGTGACATCTCGCACATCAATACCATCTATGCATACAGCACCTTCCGTTGCTTCGTAAAAGCGGGGTATGAGACTGGCAAAGGTTGTTTTACCGGCACCACTGGGCCCTACTAAGCCCACTATCTGCCCGGCCGGTATATGGATGTTGATATCTTTGAGTACGGGCTTTCCGGTATCATACGCAAAGGTCAAATTGCGGAAATCGAGCTCACCTTTCACCTTAGCGGGCATGGTCACCGGGTTTTCAGGGTCGGCTATGGGGTTCTCCACAGCCAGCACCTCTTCCAATCGAGTAAGAGAGCCCTGCGCTTCATTCAGGCGGTTGAACGCCTGTCCGGCTCTCTTCATAGAATCAAAAGTAAAGAACATAGCGGCGGCCAATGCCAAGAAATCCTCAAGCCCCATGCCACTGCTCTTACCGGCTACCAGCAAGAACGCCAAAGCAATGGCCGTTACGGTCTCCATAATCGGTATGATGATTCGCTGGTATTTAACCAACTTGGTCATATTGTGCTTGTAAGCTTGAGAAGAGGAAACAAAATCGGCAATTTCTCGTTCTTCAAGAGAATAAGCACGAATTTCTCGCTGGGTTTCCAGATTTTGCTGCACAACGGTATTAAGCTCCCCCAGCTCGGCCTGAGCGCGCTTGGCTCGGGCTGATATACGTTTACCGAAACTGATGACGGGCCACGCGGCCAAACCGATGAAAACAAGCACAATGGCCATCTCGGGGCTGCCGGTACTGAACAACAGATACATGAATGCAGCAAAGGCACATATACAGGTAATCGGCTGTTTTACCAAATCATTGGCAACATGAGAAAGCACATTTTGCACATTACCCGTGTCGGCCACAATACGGCTCACCATATCACCCTTGCGCTGCCCCTCCAGATAGGCAATGGGCAGTTGCTGCACATGGTGAAACACCGTTTTGCGCAGGCTCTCAAGTATACGCAATCCCAACACATTGACCACCACATGATTGGCCCACATTGCCACCCCGCGTATCGCAAAAATGAGCGGCATACTGGCACATGCCAGCATTAGCAGGGTAAGGGGTGCCATCTCTTGCAAAGAGGGTATGTACTGCATCAGCAATGGCAACTCGCCTTCTCCCGTGTAGAAAACAATCGGGAAGACAAACTTCACCATCAATGGTACACCCAACCCACTGACAGCTGCCGTTATCAAGCCGGTGATAAACGTAATGACAAGCCACCGGAAATGAGGCATCAAAAATCGTTTAGCAAACGAAAGTACTCTCTTCATCATAATGTGGTCTCCTTTCCGCTATCTGCAGCATGGCGCACTTGTTCGTCGTAAAGTGAGCGGTATAGCGCGCTGTTTTCATATAACTGCGCATGGGTGCCATCGGCCACAATTCGGCCCTCATTGAACACCAGAATACGGTCGGCCATACGAATGGTACTGAAGCGATGAGCAATGACAAATGTGGTGCGGTTACTGGCCATTTCTTCGAGTGCATTTTGAATGATGGCCTCGCTCTTCATATCCAAGGCAGAGGTTGCCTCATCCAATATCAAAATGGGGGCATCTTTCAAAATGGCACGGGCAATAGAAACACGCTGCTTTTGTCCGCCGGACAAACCGGCTCCACCCTCGGCCAGCATCCGTTGATAGCCCTCGGGCTTTTGCTCGGCAAACTCCGTTACGCAGGCAGCATCGCCGGCGCGACGCACGGCAGCATCATCTGCACCGGGCTTGCCTACGCGTATGTTCTCGGCAATGGTATCATGAAAAAGGGCTGCAAATTGAGAAACCAAGCCAATTGCCCCCGTACGGGCCTCTCGAGAAATTTCGCGCACATCGACCCCATCAATTTTGACGCACCCGCTATCGGGGTCATAGAATCGGCACACCATGTTGATGAATGTGGTTTTACCGGAACCACTGGGGCCCACAAGGGCAACAGTCTGGCCCGCAGGCACGTGAACCGTTATATCGTGCAAAACGGTTTTTTCTTCGTTATACGAGAAGGTGACATGTTCAAAGTCAACACTACCGGCAAGAGGGCACGGCAAGGGGGTAGGCTGCTTCGGCTCCGGGGTCTCATCCTGAGCCTCGAGAATCTCATTGATTCCGGTTATCATGGTTCCCATCATTTGGCAATAGTTGGCAACCGTTCCTAATCGCTTGATGGGGTCGTAACAGAAATAGAACGCGGTGGCAATAGCGGTAAACTGAGCCAAGGTAAGGCCCTCGCCACTGCTGCGATACAGTGAATATGACAACGCAAGGGCGCTCACAAACTCTATGGATGGCGCCACGGCGGCTTTCCAAGATTCGACGTGTATGATAGCCTTGTTGTATCGGGTAATGCTACCGCTGAGCAAATCTTCCCGATGCTTTTGCAGATTAAATGCGCGCACCTCGCGCTGCGCAGAGAGGGCTTCTTCTACATCGGCCGTTACGGAGTCCATCCCCTGCAACACCTTGCGCATCTTTTTTACCATGCGTTTACCGACAAAACGCACCAGGGGTATGCACATGGCCGTAATGATGAGATTACCCAATAAAACGGCTGCGTTCTCATTAGTTACGGCTACATAGACCAAGTAACCTATTGCTGCCACCAGCGTAAGCGGCTGCACAATCAGGTCGTTGAGCACTTGGGTAAGCAACTGTTGCAGGGTCTGGGTATATTGAATAACCGTTGTCATCAATTTACCGCGTGAGTTGCGGTCGTGGAAAGAGAACGAGAGATATTGCAGACGTGCGAAAATATCGGAGCGCATGTCGGTCATCATCCCCAAGCCGCCCTTTGTCAAAAGATACGAGTTGTAGTAGGTTGCAAGCCCTCGTATCATCATCACCAGCGGAATAAATAATGCAGCCCCCCACATTACCAAGGTTGCAGCATCGGTGCTCTGCACAACTCCGGCAGGTACGCATGTGTGTAATATGCTCAGCAACCACTCGGGTGCTTGCTCTGTACCAAAAACAAGAGGCACTATACTTTGCACAATGACCGGCAAACCGAACCCCGCTGCTGCGGCTGCTATTACACCGGCCAACACGCCCACTACCATCGTTACCATATAACGAGGTAAATACTTTTTCAATAAAGGTTTTGCGAGAGACCAAAAACCTTTCTGTTCCGCGCTACTCATATACCGATGCTCAGTATACCACAACGCCCCCCGCTCTATCAATCAAAAAAGAGGCCAGCCCCCTGCTACGATGAAGAAAAACTAAAATAACCTTACCTCAAGCCCCGGTTTACTTCAAAAAAACTCCCCCACAGCAATTAAACCGTAGGGGATGAAATTAAATGTAAGTCAGCATCAGTGCTTCTTGCAGAAGTCTTCGAGGCGGTCGAGGCCTTCTTTAAGAACATCCAAAGACGTGCAGTAAGAGATGCGGATGGCATGGTCGTTACCGAAGGCGATGCCGGGCACAGCTGCTACCTTGTAGCGATCGAGCAACTTGTCGCAGAGGGAGAGAGAATCCATCCCCAGCTCAGTGGTGTCGATGAAGAAGTAGAAGGCACCCTTGGGCTCTACCACTTTGATCTTGGGCATCTTGCTGAGGCGGTCGTACACATACTGACGGCGGAAGTCGTACTCCTCACGCAGGTCGGTAATGAAAGATTGGTCTCCCTCCAAAGCCTCGATAGCACCGTATTGGCAGAAGGTAGTGGCGTTAGAGGCGCAGTGGTCCTGAATCATCTTAATGTACTTGGCAATACCGGCAGGAGCAGCCGTATAACCGAGGCGCCAGCCAGTCATGGCATAACCCTTGGAGAAGCCGTTAATGGTGATGGTCAGGTTGTAAAGCTCGGGGCTCAGAGAAGCCATGGAGACATGCTTTACGTCATCGTAGATAAGATGCTCGTAGATTTCATCGGCAATGATGAGAATATCCTCTTCTACAGCAACCTCGCCAAGGGCGCGCAACTCTTCCTCCGTATACACGGCACCCGTCGGGTTGTGGGGCGTGGTGAGGATAATCATCTTGGTGCGCGGTGTCATGGCGTTTTCAAACTGCTCGGGCGTAATCTTCCAGCCGGTCTCAGCCGTGGTCTCAACAAACACGGGGGTACCACCGCAAAGCTCTACCATGGAGGGGTAGCTTACCCAGTAGGGAGAGGGGATAATGACTTCATCGCCCTCGCTGATAGTGGCACGCAGGGCTGCATAAACGGCGGGCTTGGCACCACTGCATACGCAAATCTGGTCAATGGAGTAATCCAAGTTGTTGTCACGCTTGAGCTTATCGCAGATAGCCTGACGCAGTGCGGGCAGACCAACGGAAGGAGTGTACTTGGTAGCCCCGTCCTCCAGAGCCTTGATTGCGGCAGCCTTAATGTTTTCGGGGGTATCCTTATCGGGCTCGCCACCGGCGAGGCCATATACCTGCTCGCCCTTGGCCTTCATCTCCTTGGCCTTATTGGTAATGGCCAGAGTAAGGGAGGGTGTAAGTGCTGCTGCTGTTGGTGAAATAAAGTCCATTGCTGATAAAATGTTTGAAATCTTTATATATTGCGACACACGCCTACACGGCGCGACACGCCTATACTAATACGCAAGACCTATTTTGGCAAGCAAAATTTACCCTGTTGACGTGCAAAATACGTTATCCGCTTGACGCTGCACCCATCCGTCGCTAAAATAGGAGCAATCTCTCACCACATGATTCGCCCCGTTCATTCCGCAGATGCTCCAGCCATAGCCTCCATCTATGCTGACTATGTCAGGGATACAACCATCTCTTTTGAACTCACGCCCCCTACCATTCAACAAATGCAGGAGCGCATCGCCGCGCTCTCTGAGCAATACCCCTACTTTGTATATGAGCGAGACGGGCAACTCTTGGGCTATTGCTATGCCCACGCTTGGAAAGAACGCGCGGCTTACACCCACACGTGGGAGACAACCATTTATCTTGCCCCCACCGCCAAAGCGTGCGGCATCGGCACTGCCCTCATGCAGCGCCTGATTGAAGCTTGCCGTGCTGCCGGGTGCCATGCGCTCATTGCCTGCATTACGGATGACAACATGGCCAGCCGCGCTTTCCACGAAAAACTCGGCTTCCGCAAGGTTTCACACTTCTCCCAAGTCGGCTTCAAATTCGGCCAATGGCTTGATGTTACAGATTACCAGCTGGTGCTGTGATTCTGTATCAGGAACGCTTTTTGCGCGCTAAATGCCCCAGCGGAGAGAGAAAATACTTTTGGCGCGGGTGTCGCGGTACATTCGGATAGAGGGGCGAAAGTAACCCGCCCTCTTGCGCCGGATTAAAATAGTTCTTGAGGAAATTGTCACGCCCTCGCAAATTCAGGCGGGTCATCATCTCTCTGATGGATACGGTATCTGTTCCTATAGCTTTTAACAAAGCTACAACACCTGGATTTTGCGGCTTAACAGACGGAGCTGAGCCCACTGCGGGAACCGACTTAACCGCTGCTGCGTGAATGTGTGTGTCTTTACTATGCAACTCATGAGTTTCCCCCAGCAGAAGATTGCGAAAAAAACTGATGAGGAAAGAATAATTGACATCTATCCCCCTCAACAAATCAGCATAATTGGCGCGAACAAGGGCATTTCTGAAGTAGCGTGCCTTGCGTGCAAAGAGCTGATTATTTACTTTGAAACCCAAGTAACGCAAATACTTAATACAAAATACAGCCGTGGTTCGTGTGTTCCCCTCGGGGAAAGGATGTATTTGCCATATATCTGCAATGAAGTGAGCTATATGTTCTACCATTTGCTCTTGTGTTAATTCTTGGTAGGAGAATCGTTTTTCTTTCTCAAAATCATGATTCAATGCTCCCACCAAGTCTGCTTTATGAGCATAACGCACGGTATCCCCTTCAAGCACGGGTTCTTTCTTGGAGATATTGTACTCTCGTATTTGTCCTGTTACTTGTCCTGTTACTTGTCCTGTCGCTTACAAATTACACTTATTTAACATTTGACAAGATAACAGGTCATCGGTATACTCCACTTAGTAATAACTGCAACATTATCCCCAACTTCAAACGTATACATTCACATGAAAAGACAACTTGCATGCTTCTTAACAATGATAATCACACTGATTTTCTCTTCTTGCGTCCGCATCAGCAATTTGAGCATGCAAGTATGGGAACAGGGGCAGCAAGGTAAAGGCGTGTATCTGTTACCACAAGAAAATTGTGATATGACGCATGCATACAGAGTGCCTCAAGTATTTAAGGCAAATGACAAGCTGTATGTTAAGGGCATCAGAACAGAGATGACACGACACACCCCATACAGCAATTCGTGTTTCAACTGCAAGCAACAGTATACCCTCTGCCCCAACAGTATCGAAGAAACGGTTTATATCAGAGTCAAAATCGTTACACCCGGTAACGATATAACGCCTTTTATAGCAGAAGTCGGTAACGAACGCCGGCTAAACGAACTGCCCAAGGGAGCAAAACAAATTCCCAACCGCGCCATTTGGGGCAATCCGAAAGGTATCATCACCATGAAAGACGGCAGGCAAGCCGTGCTGCTCAACACTCCTGAACTTGAAAGCACCCCGCATGCGCTCTACGCAACGCCGCTTGCAGTAGTCACGGGAGCAGCAGTGGATATTCCTGTCTCCTTGGCCGCTACAACGGTGACTACAGCATATGTTACGGGATTTTATGCTTTTGCGATTCCTACCGCGGCTGTCTGCAAGCTTTTAGGTATTGCATGCGAAATCAAGTTAACCATAGCAAGTGAAGAATGAGCTCTTTATCAGCCTCCGAACACAGAATCATCGATTCGCTATTGAACGGTAACTGAGCTCCCCTATTTCTTGCTTTTAAAGGTATCTTCATTGACAGGCGATAAGAAAACGGTTTCTCAAATTGCTGAGTCTTTCAGCAATAAATAAATACAAAAATCCCTGCTCCGGCGAACGGGAACAGGGATTTTTTATAATTTTCTGTTAACGTGTAAAACTCAGAGGGGAGCATTACTTGTTCATAGCTTCCTCGATGGCCACGGCCACGGAAACGGTGGCACCCACCATGGGGTTGTTACCCATGCCGATGAGGCCCATCATTTCTACGTGAGCGGGTACGGAGGATGAGCCGGCGAACTGAGCATCGCTGTGCATGCGACCCAGCGTGTCGGTCATGCCGTAAGAGGCAGGGCCGGCAGCCATGTTGTCCGGGTGCAGGGTACGGCCCGTGCCACCACCGGAGGCGACGGAGAAGTACTTCTTACCGGCCAATACGCATTCTTTCTTATAGGTACCGGCAACGGGGTGCTGGAAGCGGGTGGGGTTGGTGGAGTTACCGGTGATGGAAACGTCCACACCCTCCAGCCACATGATGGCAACACCCTCACGCACATCGTCAGCGCCGTAGCAGTTTACCTTAGCGCGCTCGCCGTCGGAGAAAGCCTTGCGGCTTACAACCTCGACCTTACCGGTAGCGTAGTCGAACTTGGTCTGGCAGTAGGTGAAACCGTTGATACGGGAGATGATGTAAGCGGCGTCCTTACCAAGACCGTTCAGGATAACGCGCAGAGGCTTCTGACGCACCTTGTTGGCGGAGCGTGCAATACCGATAGCGCCCTCTGCAGCGGCGAAAGACTCGTGACCGGCCAAGAAGCAGAAGCACTCGGTCTCTTCGCGCAGCAACATGGCGGCAAGGTTACCGTGGCCCTGACCTACCTTGCGGTCGTCAGCCACAGAGCCGGGAATGCAGAAAGCCTGCAGACCCTCACCGATAGCCTCGGCAGCATCGGCAGCCTTGGTGCAGCCCTTCTTAATTGCGATGGCAGCGCCTACGGTGTAAGCCCAACCGGCGTTCTCGAAAGCGATGTTCTGAATGCCGCGCACGATTTCGCGCACGTCGATACCCTTGGCAAGGCAAACCTGCTCGGCTTCCTCACAGGAGTTGATACCGTACTGAGCAAGAACCGGAAGAATCTGGTCGATGCGGCGGGAGTAGGATTCAAAAAGAGGCATAATATTGTCTGTATGTTAAGGGTTCTTTACTCGTGGCGGGGGTCAATGTACTTGGCGGCATCGGCAAAGCGGCCATAGGAGCCGGTGTGCTTCTTAACGGCCTCGTTGGCATCCATGCCCTTCTTGATGTCCTCCATCATCGGGCCCATCTTGACGTACTGATAACCGGTAATCTCACCTTCCTCGTCCAATGCGAGCTTGGTGATGTAACCCTCGGCCAGCTCCAGATAACGCGGGCCTTTGGCCAGCGTGCCGTAAAGCGTACCGGTCTGAGAGCGCAGGCCCTTGCCCAAGTCCTCCAAACCTGCACCAATGGGCAGACCGCCCTCGGAGTATGCACTCTGGGTGCGACCATATACGATCTGCAGGAAAAGCTCGCGCATGGCGGTGTTGATGGCGTCGCATACAAGGTCGGTGTTGAGAGCCTCTTGGATGGTCTTGCCGGGCAGAATCTCACTGGCCATTGCGGCAGAGTGAGTCATACCGGAGCAACCGATGGTCTCTACCAAGGCCTCTTGAATAACACCGTTCTTTACGTTGAGTGTCAGTTTGCATGCACCCTGCTGGGGAGCGCACCAACCCACACCGTGGGTAAGGCCGGAAATTTCCTCGGTCTTCGTGACTGCGGTCCATGCACCCTCCTGAGGGATGGGAGCCGGGCCGTGATTGCAGCCCTTCTTGACGCAACACATGTGTTCTACTTCGTGTGTGTACTGCATAGTTTCGTTATTGTTTTTAGAGAAAAACGAAAGATTGCCACCACGCCTTATTGCGGCAGCTTCCTTTATCAATGTGCATTGTAACTCTTTTTGTTGGAGTTAGGCAAGACTAATCTTCTTTTTTTGTGTAATAAGTCTGCATTTTTTTCTCAAGTGGCGCCATATACATTCAAAAAAAGCAATGAGAAATGCAGCGCACACACCGAAGCAAGAAACATTAACCGATTAGTATTGACATACGTAAACGGGCTGCTAAGATGAGAGAGTATGGTACACATTCTTTCTTTTCTGATAACAGCGCTGGGTATTACATCGTGCACTACGGAATATGCGAGTATTGCATGGGCTGAAACAGGCAAGCAAACAGCCGACAGCAGCATGCCAGAGGTTGCAACGGATTCTTTTGCCGTTGAAATGTTCAGCACTTTGGCAAAGGAACAAAAAGGCAATTTTGTATTCTCCCCTGCCGGGTTGGAGAATGTATTGAGATTACTGCAACAAGGGGCACAAGGCACCACGGCAGCAGAGTTGAACGCCCTGCCCATGGGGAAACCGGGTATTAAAAGTGCCATGAATCCGGCAGAAGCAAGTGCCCTGTTCCTTGCAGAGGACTTCAAGTTAAAAACCGGCATTAAGGTAGACAGCATCTTTTCGGTTCCCTTTGCCACCAATGCAGATTCAGCGGCAAGCGACATCAACGACTGGGCAAAAGAAAATACTCGAGAGCTAATCCCCTCCGTCATTTCTGCAAAGGATATTGACTCGAGCACCCGTATGGTGGCAGCCGGTGCCATTTACCTGAAAGAAAAATGGTTGTGCCCTTTCCCCAAAAGCTCCACCCGTGAAAATGCAAACTTTACCACAACCGACGGCACCACCACCAAGGTGAGCATGATGTACAATAAAAACAAGTTTCATTATGCAGAAGGCAAAGATTGGCAAGCCGTAGCCATGTATTATGATTATGAGAGCGATGGCAGCAACGGGCAACCCGGCTGCTTCATCGGGATTTTGCCCAAAGGCAACGCCTACGAATTTGCCCGCACGCTCACCCCGCACAAATACCAAGCCATACGCTCTGCACTGGCACGCTCGGTTCCGCAAGACACCATCGTCAGAATGCCGAAGTTTGAGCTGGACCCCGGCACGTTCTCCCTCGCCCCAGCTCTCAAGGCTTGCGGGCTTAGCGATGTCTTTACCCCGGCGGCAAACTTCAGCGGTTTTTCGGATGAACCGCTCTATCTGAGCGACATCATACAACGTTGCTATGTCAAGACCGATGAAGAAGGCACGGAAGCAGCCGCCGTTACCGTGGCAGTAATGGTCAAAAGCACAGCCTCGAGACCGAGAAAACCCAAAGAAATTACCTTTGACCGCCCATTTATTTGGGTGATAACAGACCTCCATACCGCGGCCGCGCCCTACTTTATGGGTATAACGGAGAAACCGTAAACACACATCCGGTTGAAAAGGGGGGGTATGTAGTTCACTTTGTAAAAAATAAAACAATTTTTCGAGGATTCCGTCAACACGGGCGTTATCTATTATAGAAAACCATGAAAAGCACCCTTTTAGCCGTACTTGCACTAGCCGGGCTGAGCCTCGGCCATAACTGCCACGCCCAAGAAGCCCCGACCGCCGATGTTCAATCGCAGGAAGCCGCCGCAAGCAATACCTTTGCCGTAGATGTATTCCGCAATTTGGCGCAAACCCAACCGGGTAATCTCGTCTTCTCGCCCACAGGCTTAGAAGCCATACTGCGTTTATTGCAGCAAGGTGCAAGGGGCGAAACCGCTGCAGAGCTGAACGCCCTGCCCCTCGGCCAAGCAGTGGCATTTACAGCCATGAATCCGCAAGAAGCATGCGCTTTGTTCTTGGACGACTCCTTTGAGTTGAAAGAAGGCATCACGGTCGATTCTGTTTACAGGCTCCCCTTGGCAACCAATCCCGTGGCCGCAGCAAACGCCATCAATAATTGGGTTGATATACGCACCAATGGTCTGATACCGGCCATTGTATCAGCGCAAGATTTCTCACCCCTCACGCGCATGGTGGCAGCCGGCGCCCTGTATCTGAAAGAAAGGTGGTTACACCCATTCAACCGCTACGCGACACAGCAAGATGTGGTCTTCACCCAATCAGACGGCACCCTTGCTACGGTAACCATGATGCATAACCAAGCCGACTACCGCTATGCCGAAGGCGAGGACTGGCAAGCGGTGGCGCTTTACTACGACACCGAGGGAAGGCTCGGCGAGCCCGGCTGCTTCATCGGCATATTGCCCAAGGGCGATGCTCGCGATTTTGCAAGCTCACTCACACCCGATAAGTTTCAATGGATTCGAGAATCCCTGGCTTTGACTTACGAGCAAGATACCATCGTTATGTTGCCCCGTTTTGAGGTGAACCCCGGCACCCTCTCTCTGGTGTCTGCTCTTAATGCATGCGGGCTCAACGACATCTTTACCCCAACGGCAAACTTCAGCGGATTCAGCAACAATCCCCTGTACATCAGCAACATCTTACAGCGCTGCTATGTCAAAACCGATGAAGAAGGCACCGAAGCCGCCGCCGTAACCGCAGTTACCATGGATACTTGGTCAGCGCCGCCCGATTCGCAATTCCCCCGTGAAATCATCTTCAACCGCCCCTTTATTTGGGTAATATGCGACCTGAACACCAATACCACACCATACTTTATGGGATTATTCGAACAACCATGAAACCACGTTCCCTCCTCTCCCTGCTCTCGCTGCTCCCGCTGTGCGCCTGCCAACTCTCTCAGGATTCCGTCAGCTATACCGGTGCGCCTTACTCCGGCTCTGTAAAAATGCCGCTTTCAACACCGCCACAATCAGCAAAGGGCTCTGTGGCGCTCTCCATGTTCTGCATCTTGGCAAAAGAAACACCCGGCAATGTCGTATTCTCTCCCGCCTCACTCGAATCCACCTTGCGAACTCTGAAAAAAGGCGCACGCGGCAACACCGCAGCGTTGTTGAGACAACTCCCCGAACCACAATCGGCCCCCACTATGAATATTCTTGCGGCCAACGGGGTCTTTGTCAATAAAACGATACAGCTTAAACCCGGAATTGCTGACAACGACTTAGTCGCCCTCGATTTCGGCTCCCAAGAGGCGAACAGTTATATAACGAATTGGGTGAAAGAAAAAACAAATGGATTCATCCCGAATTTTTCTTCTTCCGCTGCACAAAACCCGTACACGCAACTACTTATTGTCAATGCGCTTTACCTTAAAGAGCGCTGGGATTCCCCCTTTGATTCGAAAGACACGCAAACCGAGGATTTCACCGACTCCGACGGCAGAAAACACCGTGTGGAGATGATGCACCAAACGAATATTATGGCCTATGCCCAAGGCAAAAATTGGCAAGCCATTGCACTGCCCTATCAATCGGGTGGCTACTTCATCGCCATCTTACCCCAAGGCAACGCCCATACATTTGCGGCATCCCTCACTCCTCAGCTCTATCACTCCATCATCAGCGAGCTTGTTCAAAAAAATAGAGAAATAGAACTCGGACTGCCGGAGTTCAACATCACCACAGAAACAACCTCTTTGGCTCAAGCCTTAGGCAAAAGCGGGTTCGGTGACCTCTTCTCCGGCAAAGCAGATTTAAGCGGTTTTACAGGTTCCCCATTGCCGGTGCAGGATGTTGTTCAACTCTGCCGCATTAAACTGGATGAAGAAGGCACCGAAGCCGCTGCCGTTACCGAAATCCCCGTATGGTTGCTTGATGACCCCACGCCCCCCAAACCACTAAAATTAACCTTCGACCGCCCCTTTATTTGGATTATCACAGAGCCCGATACGGCAAACACCCCTTACTTCATGGGCATTTTCGAGCAGCCCTGACTCCCCCGACAAAAAAGGCTTCCGTTCCCGGAAGCCTTTTTTGTGTTGTTAAAATTTCACTACCCTCTGCATTATTTCAGCGCCGACGGCGGCGAGCAGCCAACCCGGCAAGCGCAAGCAAGCTGAGCGTAGCTGTTGTCGGCTCCGGAACAGGCGGAGTCAGCTCAATACGGGGCATGCCCCAAGCGTCTGTCTGAACAGCATCTATAATGGTAAAAGAATCTATACGCTTTTCACCTTGGTAGTATCCGTCTTCTGAAGACGGGCCTGCCAAAGACATAGTACCGTCTGTGTTATACACAACACTAACACGGAAGAGGCCTCTATCACCTGCCGAGGTATAAACATCATCCGAATCAGTGACCCACACTGCTTCTATAGTCTGAGGGTCGGTGAACTCTACTCCCCACAATGTTATACCATGGCCGACAATATTAAGGCCAATACCTTGACGGCTACTTTCAGAGCTCAACGTATCTCGTAAATAGTTGGTTAATTGCGTAGCGTTACCTTCAACAAACCTCACGTAAAGCTCATCATAGTATATATCGTTATCCTCTACGTATTTTTCATAAAAACCGCCATAACTCCATCCATTGTTATCTTTGAAATAACCCCATCCATTTCCGGAAAGCCACCACTCCAGCCCCATTCGAATATCACCAACCTCGTTAGGATCCAAAACGTAATTATTATATTTAGCCCACACTTCGTCCCCCTTGGGAATATAGCGATAAGAGGCATTGCTCACATCATATTGACTCTGCCACCAGTTAATCAAATTGGAAGAGACAGCAGCCCAACACATATTATTGTTGCTAACTTCCTTGTCTTTATTAGCATCGTACCAGCCACCATGTTCATTAACTCCGTATACCCAGAGAGTTTCGGCATTGGCTACACCACTCACCCCGGCAAGAAGGCCCAACAATGTGATTACCCTTTTCATATCCTTTAAGTATGACTTCAGCAGAAATGTACAGCAAACAGGTAGGCATTGCAAGCCTTTTTTTTGATTATCACACAAAAAAAGAGTGGCAGGTACACAGACCCACCACTCCTTTAAACAACAACAAAGATATAAAACTTACTCTGCACGGCGATAGCCCATGGCGGCCATGGTGAAATCGCGTACTGCGTTTTTGAGTCTCTCGGAGCCGTAGTAATCAGCCCCCTTAATCTTCATGGCAGCAGCAGCACCACGAGCCTGCACATCGTTGTACTCCTCCGTCACCAAGAGTTTGGCCTGAATATCCTGCAGCTCTACATAATCCTGCTCGGTCAGATGAATTTCGTGCAAACTGTAAATCACCTGGGTAAGCTGCTCAATTTGTTCAGCCACGGCATCGGGGTTTTGCTCAATCTCCGGAGAAGAGGTGAGCTCCACATACTTAACAGATATCAAGAACAGACCATACCCGAACTGCTGAGCCGGTGAAAACTGCTCCATACCCCCTTGTACAGCAACAGGAGCGTCCTGTGCGTAAGCAGGCACCACGGCTAAAGGAGCCGCCAACATAGACAAATAAGCGATTTTGTTCATAATATGCAATATGTATTTAATAGAGCAACATTACTTGTTACGTGTATTCTAGCAAACTCGGCCATCCTAGGCAAGTCTAATTCCTGACATCAGGGCAAACGCATTTCGATGTCGGGATTTCTTATTGACTTTCCGCTGTTTCGTTTTTTGCGCCGAATGCACTAAAGAGGATTTCCTCCAGTACTCGTGTATTCCATGCGGCTTGTTTTCTCATTC
>SUVK01000003.1 GCA_015062055.1 Akkermansiaceae bacterium | reverse complement strand
CTTCCCCCTATCCCCCATCCTGCTAGGGCAGTTTGGGCTCCTTTGGAGACTTTTTGGGAGGGCTTTCGGTGTCGCATTTGATTTTACAACTTGCAAATTATATAGGTCAGCCACTTTTAATCTTGCCGAAAGAAGAAGAAAGTGCTACATTCATAATACTCCAAGAGAACAGTTTTTTTGGTGCAAAACAGTTTCACAAGATAGGTAATTCTCACGCTCCTCCAATTTATGTCACAGCCATCACTTAATTCTCCCCCCGAGATAAATCTTACGCTGGATAAGGCACAACCTTTATCAAAGCCACACAAATGGACATTATTCGGTTTGCGTTTTTTGCTGATACCGCTTTTGGCAGTAGGCTATTCAGCATGCACGGACGACAATCTGGCAGACAAGGATGGAGAAACTCCGTTGGAGGCGACTTCTTCCATGAGTCGCACTGAAGCCATTAAACTGTTGATAGAAAAAGGCACGATAGCAAAAGGCGAGGATGTCAATCAAGTGGACAAGGATGACGAAACTCCGTTGCTTAAGGCTTCTTGGAAAGGTCACACAGAAATCGTTAAACTGTTGATTGCGGCAGGCGCGGATGTCAATAAGGCGAACAATGGTGGAGTTACTCCTTTGTATTTGGCTTCTATACAAAGTCACACAGAAATCGTTAAACTGTTGATTGCGGCAGGCGCGGATGTCAATAAGGCGGACAAGTTTGGTGATACTCCGTTGCGTAAGGCTTCTAGCATGAATCGCCCAGCAATCGTTAAACAGTTGATAGAAGCAGGCGCGGATGTCAATAAGGCGGACAGGGATGGTAGAACTCCGTTGTGGTGGGCTTCTTACAGTGACCGTCCAATAATCGTTAAACAGTTGATAGAAGCAGGCGCGGATGTCAATAAGGCGGACAAGTTTGGTTATACTCCGTTATATTGGGCTGCTCAAGAGGCAGAAATTGGTTTCAAAGAAACCTTTGAACTATTGAAAGAGGCAGGAGCAAAGGAATAACACAAGCAAATAGTAATTTTCTCATCACCCACCCTTGGTATCATTCCTTGGGTGGGTATTTTCTTTCCCTATCTATCCTAAATAATTCATAATGAAAGAGCAGATAATAAAGAAATGGAACTGGAACAATGGCACCGGCTTTTCCAACTGGATTGCCACGAATATAGCACATAAAGTTTTATCAGAGTTCTGGGTATGGTATGTGGATGTGGCAAAGACGATAAGCAGAATAACGGATGGAGTTCAATCGTTTGAGGTCTTAGAAGAGATAGGTTAGAAGTCTTTTGATGCGCTACCCTTACCGTCTCTTGATGAATCGTTTTTTATCTGTGGCAAGGAGTTTGAGGTAAGAGATGCTTTGTCTCTTGCAAATTTGACCGTGGTTGATGTTGCCAAAGATTTGCCGGATAATGCAGATGGCTGGAAGAATCCGGAATGTCTCAAGGGTGTGCATGGCTTTGCTCTCGGTTTCTTCTGTGGGGTGGTCAGAGGGATGCTCAATTGATGGGTATGCGTTTAGTTTGATACCTAATCACACAAAATTTTGAAATTAAGTTTCTTTTGTCCTTGACATGGGGGGGGGGGGGGCATGCTACATTCTTTATACCCCAAGAGACTCTTCTTTTGGGGCAAAACCGTCTAAACTAACAACCATTATCTCCCACTATGACAGAGGACAAAAACACACCAACGGATGAGCCAACATACACCCCTATGTTGTCCAAATTATTTCCCTCATTTTCAGGAACTTGCACAAAAGAAGAATTCAAAGAAGCATGGAAAACTGGTTTTATTTTTAGTATTCTCTGGGGCGGATTGCAGGCTCTTGTTGTATTGCTTTCAAGCGATAACCTGTTTCTGTGCATTACCTTATCGTTGCTGCTTTTTGTTCCTTACTGCATATTCTGCATCAAGAAAGTTCTTCCTCAGGCAGTGCGTAGATTTCACTCATTTGGAATGAATTACACATGTTGGTATGTTATCCCTAACATTGCTCTTCTGGTTCCTTATGTTATATGTGCTATCATCAGAAGCAATGGAGCAACAGTTTTCGCTCTTGTTCTCATGATTACTTGGCTCTCCTACAATATTTGGATTATTCGCAAGTGCTATTGTCAAGACAGCCCAGAAGATAAAAAACTGTCGGCTCTGCGTAAAAAGACTGTATTCAGTGCATCCACCCTTAAACTGCGCTAATCCTGTTTAATCGCTTTCCTAATCATACTCCTTCCCTGAGACTTATTCGGGGAGGGAGTTTTTTCTCGGCTATCGCATGAATATATCTCCAAAGATTCAAAAACAAGGTATTTTACCTGCTTCAACCTATGAGTTTGATGCCGTTTACTCCCTCTCTTACTATGAGCGGACAGGAGGAGACTATGCAATCTACAAGAGAGAAAAATCAACAAAAGAGGGAGAGAGATACACTCTGACCTTTGCATCATCCAAGGCAGGAACATACACCTATGAAAACATAGTGAACGGTGTTCGCATTGGGCATGGTGAGGGAATTTTTGATGTGGAAGAACTAGAAGATTGACTTTGATCTCTGCACTTGATATCTTAAAGCCATGGGTAATGGAGATAGTTAAGGCTTTGCCGGCTATCAACGAACTGTAACCTGAAGCATTATTATGAATCCAGATACGGAGCAAGCAGGAAATATCCTAAAAGACTTTATTTCTGATTATTATAGTGTGATTCAAGTTTTCGTTTCTAACGAATCGCACAGTATTCCAAAACTGACTGACCAGAAGAGGATAAGAATAAAGAACAAGATAGGAGCCGAGAAGTTGTATGAAGTAGATAAGGCTTTGGATGTGTGCCTGAACGCGCTCTTATCAGAAACGCGCAAGAAGATAGCGGATAGAACAGAACCCTTACAAAGCCTTTTTGAACCAATTAGGATAGTCTTATCATTACTTGGTGAAATCCATTATTCCGCAAGACGGCTCTTTCAATATGCTCTTGCCGACTTTATGGCAATGAAAAAAAGCCAATGGAAAGCGAGCATGGGAGAGATTCCCAAAATGGGGTTTGGGAATGTAATATGGCGCATAGCAGGGCATGTGAGCCAATATGGAAGTTTAGCCGACTGTCCTGTTCAATACATGTTTGATAGAATGAATAAAGCCATTGAACTGTCCGTGAATGAGAGCGATAAGCAACTTGGTATCAGTATGAGAGAAAGATTAAATCAAGCGAAAGAACTACAAAATAAAACTTTTGGTTCATGGGAATCTTGTTTCCTTGATATGATGGAATCTCGCTTGATGCGTTGTGGCTTCGGAAAAGTATACCGAGATGGGAAATTTATCTATGTGAATTCTGGAAGTGCTGATTATAAAGTCATCAGATATTCTAAACTCAACCTTCTCTGTGCCGTGAAAGGAAATATAAAAAAGGCAGTGGATGAACTCCCGCCTCTACCTAAGGGATGCAAGGTGTGCTTCTTTATTGATGAAATATCCACAACATTGAAAAAAATATACTTCGTAATGATAAGATTATAAATAGATAACATTTTTTTGCTAAAAAATATTTTGTTTTTACAAAAAAACGCTTGACTTAAATATTAAGTTTGATATACTACCTCCCGTAGACAGTCACCTGCCTACCTCATAAAACAGCGAAACGGAGACCCAATCGGGGTTATTGCGTTATTAGTCAGAGTCAATGATGGCTCGGTAAGAAATGTTGTGAGGTATGTAAAGGTGGCTTTTTTTGTGCCCTGATTGCCCAAGAATCTTCCATAGATTCATACTTCTTTTAGGCTTGGAAGCCTGACCTTTGTGACAACACCTTCCCAAAGTAATGATACCCACCCCATCATGCTCTGGCACTCATTCCCAAGAGACTATAGGGGTAAAAGATTGAAGGTCAGGCTCAATTATTAACAACTAAAAACATCGCCTTAACCCTTCCGCCCCAGTCTCAGTTGGGGAGGCTACAGGTGATGCCCATGTGACAGATGGGAGGGTGCTGAATCTGACTGCCTTTGAGATATACGCTTTCCGTTTTGATGTTGTGGCTAATCTAGTAAAACACTAAAAAGAAATAGAAAGAATTAGTAAAATGAAGATTAATAACACAATTCAGATGGATGCTTCCGAGCAGATGAACAGTGAAGTTGTAACCTCTTACAATAACAAAAATAGTATGATGAACGATACTACGAAGAGTGCAGGCGTTTCCCAGCCTGCTGACAATATGGAGAACAATGGGAATAATAATCACGAGATGATCGCTAAGATTAACACGCTGAATCACCTCAACAAGATTGCGGGTTTTGATGCCCACAACTCCAGCGGATTCATTCTCCGCTTGATTGTAGACAAGGGCGAGCGTGCTCGCCTGTTGGAAGAAATCAACATCTGTCAGAGCCTCATCAAAGAGTGTTTTGAAAAAGGATGTATTGAAGAAGGTCTGCGCTTGAACGGTCTCCTTGGTCACGCTTGTGCAGTATTCGCGTCGGCTAACAACGCAAACGGTAGTCAGGTGGCGTAAACTAAAAACAGGGGGAGGGGACTCCTCCCCCAAATCTAAACAAAGAAAATCATGTTTGATATAAACTACATTGCAGATGACGAGCGTTGGGTAGATGGCTGGCGTGGCTATTACTCAATTACAAAAGCAGGCGTAGCAAAGTCCTATGTCAATGACACGGTAATTGACCTAACAACTAATTTCAGCGAGGATAAGCACGGCACCGAATACGGCACAGTTACTTTCCGGGTTGGAACAAGGATAGAGTATTACCACATGGCTCGTCTCGTGTATGAAACCTTTGTCCGTCCTCTTGGTAAGGATGAGCGTATCGTGTGCATCAATGGCGACCGTAGAGACCTGCGTTTGGAGAATCTGACCGTCAAGACCATTACTGAGGTGAATAATAATCCTGAGCGTATTGCTAAGGATAAGGCTGCTAAGTATGCCAAGATTCTGCTGCAATCTGAAAACTCAGATGAAGTCATCTTCATTGATGGGTATGTGAATGCGATGGCTACTTGTGGTATTCATGGAGGAATGCTTCGCACCAAGATTCGTAAGGCAGAGAAGGAAGGTCAGTCCTTCATTACTTACAAAAAGACTCGCTACGAGTTCATTGTGGAGCGGTCTGCTCGCTACAATAATGCTGACCCCAATAATGCACGCAAGAAAGCAATTGCTTAAGAATAAAGAAAACAACTTATAAATCAATGACTAATAATAAAATTATTACACATACCGAACTTCAGATGTGGAAGCGTTGCGAACGCCGTTGGGCTAAAAATCGCCGCCCTGTTCAAAAAGTGCGAATGACCATTGAAAAGAATGGAGAACTGCATCATGTTTGCTGTTACAAGGCTGCTGCACGAATTTTGGGCGCGTCTACTGTAAGCGTCTACCTACAACTGCGGAATGGAAACAATGCAGAATGTTATCTCAATAATTGCAAAGTGCTGGTTGGCTAATTCTAATACTAAATCTAACTTCTTTTACTATATATATGGCTAAAAAATCATCCTCATTGGATTTAAAATACACTTATGATTCCTCATCAAAAAAACTCGTCTGTCGGTGGACTTGTCCTTTGAAGAAGGCTATGGGGAAGTCTTCACGGTATAGCACGAAAGAGGAAACGGTTACTCCTAATGAAGGAGAATCCTTTAAATCGGCTATTGCAAGAACCAAAGTCGTTCTTGCTGAAATTGCAAAAGAAAAAATACGACTTGCCGAGATACAGAAGCAAGAGTGGTTGCGTAAGAATAAGCCAGAGAAGGCCTCCAATGCAAAAATCTACGCATCAGAGTATCTGCGTAATCTCCCTGATAGCAAAATTTGTAATGGGTCAAAGTATAAGTCTCGTGATAGCGCAAGGAAATATGTAAATTGTTTTGCTAATTGGCTTGCAGAAAACATAGGAGAGGATTTGCAACTGCATCAAATAGAGAAAGAGCATTGTATACAATGGGTGTATTACCTTTCCGAAAAGAAGAAATATGCTTTTTCAAGTGTTGATACCATGAAACGCAGCGTGCAAGCCTGTTTTGAGATAATTGAAGAGGATTTTAAGGACGCACCGTATAAGTATCGCAATCATTTCAAAAAAATCAGAACCAAGAAGATAGGCTTGGATAATACTTTTGTTCCTCGTAAAGAGATTTTTTCTGCTGAGCAGTTGGAATATATTTTGAAGCGAGCAGGTGAAGGGCGTAACCACAACAAGAAAATGAAACTCCACACATTCGCCTATTTTTACTTCCTAATGGTTACAGGTTGGCGTGATGCTGTAATTGCTGAGTTAAAATGGATTGATATTGACTTAAAGCATAACATTATAACCAAGATTCATAATAAAACTGAGAATTCAACCCAACAACGCACTAGAATCTACATAACTCCTACAATGAAGTGGATTTTGGAGGAGGTAAAAAAATTACCAGCCCCTAAAAAGTGGAAAGAGTATGTGTTTTGTTATGGCCGAGAAAATACAA
This sequence comes from Akkermansiaceae bacterium, assembly GCA_015062055.1. Classification (GTDB taxonomy): domain Bacteria; phylum Verrucomicrobiota; class Verrucomicrobiia; order Verrucomicrobiales; family Akkermansiaceae; genus Akkermansia. The sequence continues at coordinate 82,148 of SUVK01000003.1, read as the reverse complement.
ATAATCTAATACAGAGTAATGTCACAAAAGCACAAACGCACATGCGAGCCATGCGAAAAGAAATGGAATTAAATGTAACAAATAAGCCTGGGATATATGAGTTAAATCCATATGCTGTTCATTCTATTCGTGGTTCAATGATTTCATTGTTAAAGGGAGCAGGTAATTTCAATAACGATTTGGTTGAATACATTGTTGGTCATTCTGGCGACAGCGTATCAGAAAATAATTATGAGCGTTTTGATGACAATCCTGAACTCTACACACGAGATGCCTTGGAATTCATGGAAGCCATGATAGGTGCTGATAAGTGCTTTATTTGGCATGTTATGCCTTCGGAGATGGCTCAGCGTCGTCTTGATTGTGAAATGCCTAATGGGTGGCAAAGGAAACTGAGTGTAAATTTCTGGGATCCAAAAGCGATTGAGTTAATGGAGAACTACTTTTCCGAATTAAAGAAGTCAAAGAACCATACTGCTGCAAAATTGGTTAATGAGATAATTATGCGTGCTAATGACATGCGTAATGACACGGGGCTATCCAAAGTAACAGTTTCTCTTGTGCAGAGTCTCTTACCCACCAAATGTTCATGAAAGAGGCGAGGAAATTATCATTTTCTCAATTGTCGGTTTGACTTTGTAAGCCCATGAGGTGCTACTGTAATACAATTCTTTACTTTTTTCTTCCCATGGGTATATACACCAAATCTGGCTCGTCAATTTTATTTGGGGATTTTTTTCAACTATGAAGGCAAAAAAGAGAGGAGCATTATTGCTCCTCTCCTCTCGTGAATATGACGATAAACCAGATTTAGGTTCTTAGTTCAAATTTTTTTCTATAACCTGCAACATCCATTCATAGCGATAAACCAGATTATAAGTATTTGTCCATCATATCTCTGAAACTCTATTTAATAGACATTTTTTCCTGTTTCTATGCAGAATGTTGCGTGATTTGATTACAATCCTTATTTAAGGTGTTTTTCTGCACAACTTTGTTAAAAAGAGAAGCAGATTTGACAGTATTCTTCTTTATTGTGCCGTTGTCCAATAGTTTTGAAAGTTCAGAGATATTCATATGAGTATTTAGCGCGATTGAGTTATCGGTTCTCCAATCTTGAAAATGTGAGCCCCACCCTTCGTATGAAAGGTGGGGTTACTTGTATCAAAATCCCTGTGCTTGTCAGTCTCAGTGGCTGGAACTGAATACATCTTTCGTAGTTTTTTCCAATTCCCTCATCTCCTGCTCAATAAACTCATCATAACTCTTCTCCATGGCTTTTCGTGTCTTGTATTGCATGGATGATTGCTGCTGTTCGGCTCCCAGTTCTGCAAGGTAAGCGTCTAAGTCATCATCTTGTCCAGAGGCTATGGGCTTCTCATTTTTGCAGATTATTGCTGACTCCTGATTAGCGTGTGGCTAACCTGTATTATTGCCGAAGATAGCAGTTATCATTTCATCATTCTCTTTCCAACGGTCAGGGATGCCTTCATTCTCATCTTCTTCCCATTCATCATCTTCGTCAATCTGACTGTTCTAGGCAGCATCGTTCAAGTTGCCATACACAACAGGTTCTTCTACGGTCACTTTACACGACAATCCCACAGATGGAGCGAATTTCTCCCATTCCTCTTTACTGCACTTCTTTCTGCACACTTCCAGCCATTCAGAGAAATGCTTATCGCAGTTGGCTCTCACTTCATCCTCATTCCACGAGTTGTCAATGATGGTTTGAGCGTCAATCTCGTCTAATCCATACACAATAGCAACATCGTTGAAATCCTTGAATTCGGAGTAAATACCCCATGAGAACACCTTATCACCCTTGGATAGCCAATCTTTATACTCCTTTACATGATACAGCCCTTTTAGACCACCCTTATCACCCAAGCGGAAATTATCAAGGATGTGGATAATCTGGAAACCTGCCTCTCGGTAGATGTCTATCACCTTACTCATCTCGGTGGGAAGTATCCAGTTGGAATACGCAAGGCAGTTCTTCAAGAAACAACTATCGTAGATACCCTCCGTAACGAAGATAGTTTTGTATGAGTAATCCAACTTCTCCAAACCGTAGGGTATGGTGTATTGCTCACCTGCTGTTGCCTCCTCCTTGACTAACTTACCGTCTATCATTCGTGGATAGAGCGGTCTGTGGCGAGTATTATACACGGCAGACCGTCTGGTCTCTACTCGGAACAACAGTTCAATGCTCTTTCTCTGGAAGTCAAACTTCCATCCCCCATGAGGACGATACTTTGCTGATAGTAATCGTCTTTCTTTGAGGATGTCGTAAGCCTGTTGGAGGTCTTTCTTCCGTTCAGGCTTATTCTCCTTGGCTATCTGTTCAAGGATAATGGACTTGTAACGCTTCTGCTCTGGTAGAGGTTGAGAATGTTTCAAAATCCTGTTGATGATGGCTGTTTTGGTTCCAATCTTACCCTCATCTTTGTCAGATGTAGTGGAGACATCAATCACTGGCATATCACAGTTGAGATGCTTCATGAGAGTAACCACCATGGAAGTCAGTTGTTCAACTGTTCCTCTCAATACTTTCACTTCTGCTACCAACGCATCGGCATTCACAGATTGAATGGATGTTTCAGACCTAGGTGCAGATTGAACAGGTTCGGTGGAGGTCTTAGCATCTGCCTTCACTCCCCACTCGGTCTTACCATTGAACTTCAAATTCCAGTATTCACGGAAAATTCGTGCTGCTCTGATAGCCTTTTCCTGTGCATCGTTACTCAAAGCAGGGACTTCAAGACTATGGATGAACCAGAAGACTGCATTGAAATCGTGCTCTCTCTTGCTGCTCTTATACTGCACCGTAGTAGGATTATTGTAATAGCAGGTGTATGAAATGGTCTTGTTCTAATTTTCCATAGATGGAGCACTAAACACTACTCTTCCTAATTCATCATGGAAGGGTATCCCTTTATGCTACAAGTATTCTTTCAAGAACTCTACATCCATCTAGGTTTTCAATTCATCTCTGAACTGTTGGGCTGATTGAATTTGGTTCTTGGTAAGGCATCGGTCAGTCACATGCTTGGTCAGTATCTCCTTGACCTTTGCCATTCCTACCTCATTGAGCAAGTAAGAATTCACATGCTTTCCTCTTCCTCCATCTTCCCTACGCTCATAATTCACGAACTCTCCATAAGGAGAATTGTCAAAAGGATGGTATCGCTTCTTTGTCGGACTTTTATCAACAGTTTTCTGACTGTCAATAATACCTGCTTCTGCCATGATGGTATGAATGACCCTGCGATAGCGATTTTGTTCCTCTGCTGCGACTCCAAGAGAGATAACATGTTCTCTGACTACATGGTTGTATGAGTTCTCTATTACCTGTCGCTTCTGTTTAGTGGTGCAATCACTCTTATGAGTGTTCCCATTACCTCCATCAATCATTAATACTATATCATTTAACATAACTTCTTTTCTTTTGTTTGTATCGGCTGCTAACCTGCATGAAGCCTTGTTGAATACCATTATAAGGGTGTTCTCAACGATGTTGCATCAAACTGTGTGAGTGTGTGTATCAGGTCTGGATTATGTGAGCAGAATAAGGTCACAGAGAGATGCCTCTCAATCACATTCTTTACTATCAATGAAAGGGGTTACATGTGCCTCTGGTATCCTTACCCTCCTTGACCACATAACACATCATACAAAGCATTCTAATGCGTTATTAGGATGGCTCACAGTCCTCTTCATCAGGTGTTGGCAATGTGGTGAATGGCAGTCCCTGCCAATGGTGTGCCAATGTCTGATGAATGTTCAATGATACTGGTTCATGTCTAATGTCATTACAATATCCCATGATACTTCAATACTCATCGTGTCACCGTTCCACTTCGTTACACTCATAACACTAGTAATTACAATACCCCATGATACAATCTAAATGTGGGAACACCCTGTAACACTGTTGCACCCTAAGCGACACGCTCCTTGTATTATTAGCGGGAACCTCAGGTAAGCATTTGGGTAATGATATGAGTGGATTCTACTCTAAATTTAGACCTAAAAAAAGGGGTGTTTTTGGGCATTTATCCCCCCAAAAGTTGTAAAACTCAAAGCAATTTATTTCTTGCAACATATTCATTATTAACCATAAAGAAAGCCCCGTCATCCGACGGGGCTTTCTCCAACTTACTACCTATGAAACTCAGTCCCCCTCACAAAATGGCGCGGAGCGCTCTCTCCTTCACCCCGAGCCGGGGAACCGATATAGTAAGTACACCAAAATGGTGGGGTTTGTTCAAAAAAACTGTATTTTTTTAATTTTTCTTATCAATGACGGGTATCGGCGTCTCATCTTTTTTATATAAATTATTGTCTTTGAGATAATAGCGAGTTTCTTTAAGAATAACGCCCGAAAGAATAATCACGCAGACGAGGTTGGGGATAGCCATAAGGCCGTTAGCAATATCGGAGAAATTCCACACGATTTTGCTTTCATGAATCACGCAACCAACAAAGACAGCAACAACCCAGACGGCGCGATAGGGGCTGATAAGCTTGCGCCCGCCGAGGAATTCGAGGGATTTTTCACCATAATAAGACCACCCCAAGAGGGTGGAGACAGCAAAGGCGACCAAGCTGATGGTAAGGAGGACGGAACCGATGGTGCCGATGGTGCCGAAGGCATCGAGCATGCTGAATTGAGAAGCATCGGTATGGCCCGCCGCCAAGAAGGAGGTGGTGAGGGTAACGCCGGTAAGGGTGCAGATAAGGACCGTCCAAAACGGGGCGGTATAGGCAACCAAGGCTTGCTGAACGGGGTTATCGGTTTTAACGGCAGCCGATACGATGGGGGCAGAGCCTAAGCCGGCCTCGGTAGCAAAGAGGCTGCGGCTGGAGCCTTCTCTCATGGCTATCACAATGGTAGAACCCAAAAGACCACCGGTGACAGATGAGAACGAGAAGGCTTGCTCGAAAATAAGGCAAACGGCTTGGCCGATGAATGAGAAATTGACCCCCAGCAAGATGCCGCACCCCAGCAGGTACATGAATGCCATGGTAGGCACCAGTGCCGAGCATGCCCGCGATATGCCGTTGAGCCCGAAAAGCAGCACGCCGGCCACCAACAAGGCCAGTACCCCGCCCGTTACCACGGGGGGAACTGTCGATGCAAGGGTTTGGGCCACGGTATTGGCCTGCACCAAGTTGCCGATACCAATGGCGGCAATGGTAGTAAAGACGGCAAAGAGCACGGCTAACCATTTGCAGTTGAGGCCGCGCTCGATGGCATACATGGGGCCGCCGCTGATATTGCCGTCTTTATCTTGCACACGGTAGCGTATGGCTAACAGGCTTTCGGCATAGCGTGTAGACATGCCCAAAAAACCGGTGATGATTAGCCAGAATATCGCGCCCGGGCCACCCATCGACACGGCGACGGCTACACCGGTGATATTACCCACACCCACATTGGATGCCAAGGATACCATCAACGCCGAAAATTGAGAAATCTCACCACCGCTCTGCCCTTTTTTCGGGAAATAGCATTTAAGTGCCTTGCACAGGTGGCGTTGCGGTGCGCGCAGTTGAAATGTAAGGTACAGGTGTGTACCCAGCAAAATGAAGACGAGAATGTAGTTCCACAAAAAGTCGCGGACACATTGCAATATGGTTGAGATGGTTTCTGTCATGGCGTGCGGGGGAGAGAATACTCTCTTACGCCCGCTATGTCAATGATAAATTACTTAAGCGGTTCGCGCGAAGGGGCGCGGGGTAGGGCATGACGGCGCCGGTGGCGTCATCAGGGCTGCAAGCGCTCGATACCCCACGTACCGTCTTCTTGCAGGGTGTACATAAAGCGGTCGTGCACGCGGCCGGGGCCGCCCTGCCAAAACTCCATATGGTGAGGCACAATACGGTAGCCGCCCCAAAAGTCGGGCAGCGGCACTTTGCCCTCGCAGAACTTACGCTTAAGCTCTTGCAATTTCATCATGAGCAACTTACGCGTAGATATCACCTGGCTTTGGTGAGATACCCATGCACCCAGCTGGCTTTCGCGGGGGCGGGTAAGGAAGTATTTGAGAGTCTCCAGGCGAGAGATTTTTTCTGCACGCCCATAAACAATAATCTGGCGTTCCAGAGTCACCCAAGGCAGCATCATGCATATCTCGGGGTTGGCCTCCAGCTCTTTTGCTTTGCGGCTGGTATAGTTAGTGAAGAATACGTAACCACGGGCATCGTAGTATTTGAGCAGCACCGTGCGCAGGGACGGGCAACCACCGGGGGTGGCCGTAGCTATGCTCATGGCGTTGGGCTCGGGGATACCGCTCTCGAGCGCTTGCTTGAACCAGCGGTCGAACTGCTCAAACGGAGTGTCGGCCAAATCTTTGCGATGCAGCGTGTCCTTGAGGTATTCTTCTCGAAATGCAGATAAATCCATGCCCCTTACTATACCCCCCGGCAAGCCAAAAGGCAAGTCAAATCGCGCATTTATCAGGGCAGCGCATTGCCTCAAAAAAACAGTCACCGAACTGACACTTCCCACGAGTTTGGCTGACACGTGAAAAGCCGGATGCCTCATAAATCAGGTACTAACATATACACATGTCACTCAAAATGAGCAAACAAGCAATAAGGGCGTTTTCACCATCCGTCATCAGACGGATTTTTCACCTCATTTTGCCAATGCACCGTGGCTACAAAAATCCCCCGCAGACTACAACTGCGGGGGTGTAAAAAAGCGTGAGCCTCTGCGGGGGCTTTACCCCATTCCCCGAGCTGCAGTTAGCAATACTTTAAACATCAAAAATTCAACATCAAACATCATTTTCTCCCTCCTGCAGCCTCAAGAAGATTGACGATTTCTGTGTAGCCGTTCTCTGCAGCCCAGAAGAGAGGAGTATGGCCATCTTTACTTGGTTTGTTGACATCAAACCCCGGTACAGCGAGGAGAAGTTTGACGCATTCTGTGTCGCCGTTTCTTGCCATCACATGGAGAGGCGTATCGCCATCCCTATTCGCCTTGTTGACATTAATGCCCGGTACAGCAAGCAAAAGTTTGGTGCATTCTGTGTGTCTCCAATATACTGCTACGTTGAGAGGCGTATCGCCATTCCTATTCGCCTTGTTGACATCAATGCCCGGTGCAGCAAGGAGAAGTTTGACGCATTCTGTGTCGCCTTTTTCTGCCGCCCGGGAGAGAGGAGTATAGCCTTTCCCATCCGCCTTGTTGACGTCAATGCCCGGTGCAGCGAGGAGAAGCTTGACGCATTCTGTGTGGCCTTTCTTTGCCGCCCGGGAGAGAGGAGTATAGCCATCCTTATCCGCTTTGTTGACATGAATACCCGGTGCAGCTAATAAAAGCTTGACGATTTCCGTGTAGTCTTTCTCTACCGCCTGATAGATAGCATTGGCTGCATTGGGGTTAGTACCGGCTGTGAGCAAAAGGCTTACCATTTCGGTGTTATTATCTTTTACTGCGTACCCCAGTTCGCGCGCATAGGCAGATGGCGGGCATCCGCGGGTGGAAAGTTCTTGTTGTGCTTTAGCTTTTGCTGAGTTGCGCCGTTGTTCTTCCTCCTCTTCACGCTGAGCTTGGAGACGGCGTTCCTCTGCTTCACGCTGAGCTTGGAGACGTTGTTCCTCTGCTTCGCGCTGAGCTTGAAGACGGCGTTCCTCTTGTACATTTATGGCGAATTCAGCCAAGGGGTGGAGGCGTTTAATTTCACTGTTCAGGTGTTTTACCTCTGTTTGCAGGCCGTCAATGGTAGAATTTAAGGCGGTGATTTGTTCTTGTTGCTCTTGTTTATCAGAATGCAGGCCGTCAATGGTGGCATTTAAGGCGGTGATTTGTTTTTGTTGCTCTCGTTTATCAGAATGCAGGCCGTCAATGGTAGTATTTAAGGCGCTTATTTGGTACGTAAAATGACGTTTTTGTTTTTTGCCGTGTTGATATTGTAAATAATTGGCAGTACCGGCACCGGTGAGCAGAAGGGTGGCAGTGGCAATGGTAATGATAAGAGCTTTGAGGCTTTTGCCGGTAGATTGGTTGTCCATACTGCCGATGTTAGAAGATAGATTATCAAGAGTCAAGAAAATAAAGAGGAATGCCAGGGCAGTCGCATTTATCGTTCATCTCAATCGGTCGAAGGTGCCTAAACGCCTTCGTAATCCTGAATGAGCTCAACGAAGGCGCGGAGGGTGGTTTGGCGGGTCCAGGGGCCGATTCCCTTGATGCGAGAGGCAGCCTCGATAGTGGTGGGTTTGATGGTGGCGAGTGCTTTGAGGGCCTCTGTATTCATGATACGGTAGACGGGCATACGGAACTCGGCAGCGAGGTCGCGGCGCAGCTCGGCAAGGTGGTTGTAGAGCTCTTTATCCATACGGCAGCCGAGCATACCGGCGATGAGTTGATGCCCGCGGGGGTTGATGGCGGCCTGTTTTGTTTTGCGGACGGCATCTTTGGCCCAACCTCGGCGGGTAAGGCGTGCGGGGGCTTTTTCGCGCATGACATCTTCGCCTTTGGCCGAAAGAGTCAGCAGGGGCATATCCCCCCCGGAGCTCTGCAACAGGCCACCCTCTTGCATGGCGCGAAACAAGGCCTTCATCTTGGCGTCCGTCAGCTCCGACAATATACCGTAGGTAGACAGCGAGGTAAGGTAATAGTGCATGGTGGCATTTTTTGCACCGCGCAGCATGTCCATAATTTTACTGCGGCCATATATCCCCTGCCAAGAGCCGTCGGGCAGGCGTTTGGAGGCACGCGCCACACCGGCCAGGGCTTTGCGCACCACAACAAGGTCATCCCCCTGCAAATCTTCGGCATCGGCGGGTTCTTCGGCCTTGCAATTATCGCAATGCCCGCAATCGCAAGTCCCCGTCTCGCCGAAGTAATCGAGAATCCAGCGCTGTCGGCAACCGATGCTGTAGGCATAGCGTGTAATGGCCTCTATTTTGGCGTGGTCGCGGCGGGCTTTTTCGTCGATACGGTCGCGGTCTATATCGAGAGAGGCAAAGGACTTACCGGGGTTGAGCACTTTGGTAAGGCGGGTATTGCTGCCGGCAACATCGCTGCGGGTAATGGCGCCGGCGTGGATGAGAGCCGATAGGGAGGTGCCCACGCCCATGGGGTTTACATCTTTGCCCAGCTCGGCAGCCATGGCGTCTACGGTCATTTGCAGCTCGCCCGTGTCGGGGTTGCAGCGGGCGCGCAGCAGGTTGTATACGCTGCGTATCAAATCTACCGAGGGGTTGCTGCCCTCAAAGAAAAACTCCTGCGTCTTTAAATCTGCATGGTTGAACAAAAGCTCGCAGGCGGACAGCTCGCCGTCTCGGCCCGCACGCCCCGCCTCTTGGTAGTAGGCCTCTACACTGCCCGGTATTTCAAAATGTATGACAAAGCGAACATCGGCGCGGTCTATCCCCATGCCAAAGGCGTTGGTGGCCACTACCACATCTGCCCTGCCCGATATGAAGGCGTCTTGAGAGAACTCGCGCTCTTCGTCCGTCATGCCGGCATGGTAAGCCACCGCGCTGCTGCCGTAGCCGCGAATCTCCTCAAACACGGTCATGACATTTTTGCGGGTGGAGCAGTAGATGATTCCCTTTTTCCACTTGTCGATGATATGGCGAATGCGCTCGAACTTGGCTTTGCGCCCCTCGCAGTGGGTAATGGCAAAGTCGAGGTTGTCGCGCCCGAACCCGCTGATGACAACCGCCGGGTCTTGCAGTTGCAGCGTTTGCAGAATATCCTGCCGCACGTTCTCGGTAGCGGTGGCGGTAAGTGCCACGGTTTGCGGGTTGCCCAGCTCTTGCCGCACGCGCCCCAACCGCAGGTAGTCGGGGCGAAAATCATGCCCCCATTGGCTCAGGCAGTGGGCCTCGTCTATCGCCAGCAAAGATATTTGCATACCTTGCAGGGTGTGCATAAACCCATCGTTGCCGAATCGCTCCGGCGCCACGTACACTATCTTGAGCTCGCCACGGCGAAAATCGCTCATCACTTGGCGGTACGCCTCCCCCTCCAACGAGGAGTTGATGGCTGCTGCCGGTATACCCTTGGCCAGCAGGGCATCCACCTGATCTTTCATCAAAGCAATGAGGGGCGATACCACTATGGTGACTCCCTCCCGGCACAGGGCCGGCAATTGGTAACACAATGACTTGCCACCGCCCGTCGGCATGATAGCCAACGTATCTCGCCCCGCCATGATGGCGGACACTATCTCATCTTGCCCCGTGCGCAACCTCTCAAAGCCAAAGTAGTCTCTGAGTGCATCGTTCAGTGCCAAGCCCGGGGGTATTGCTGCCATGCGCTCACTATATCATAATCCCGGCCCGTTGGCAAATACCAAAATATGATAAAATACAAACGCATGAGCTTAATCAAAAGCCTTCATTTAATTTGAACACTAAATTGCAGCTTGAATGTACGAATTACGAGGCACAAAGTTCAGAGTCGGGCGCCTGCAGCGCGCTATTGCGCAGCTACGCATAAGTTGCCGCTGTCATTACGGCTGTATGCTTGGGCGACGCAAGCTTCTTTCTGTAAAATGATGGTCATTCACGCGATTCTTTGACGCAGTGCCGATATTTTTCATCTTGTTTATTTTGGTTATGGTGATATGCTCTTCTTGCTCATCTCAGCATTTTGAGATAGCAATTGTGCAATCAACTGAGTCCTATAATGTGAGTTGAGTATTCAAAGATTATGTAACATGAGTCGGCACTTTTCACTGTTGTAACCAACAGCTAGAGGCTATTGCTCTGAGATTCGCAAAATGAGCTGACCTTTTTCAATACTTGACGCCGAAATTGCGCGACACGCCCGCGCCGAGCAGCAAATAAATTTAGAAAATTTGCACTTTTTAGAATTATTCTAATTTTCCTCTTGACTAATTCCTAGAATTTCGGTATATTTGCGGTGTCACCTACCTGATAGGGGACACAACACAGCACATACACACACACTTCAACAAACACACAAACCTACATACACACACCATGAAAAAGTACCGTTGCACCATCTGTGGCGAAGTAATCGAGAGCGAGACCATGCCCGAAGTATGCCCCGTATGCGGGGTAGACACCTTCGAGGAGATTGAGGAGGGCGTAGAGAAAGTATATGCCGACGAGCACCGCGTGGGCGTAGCGCAAGGGCTGGACGAAGAAGTAGTCAAGGGATTGCGCGACCACTTTACGGGCGAGTGCTGCGAGGTAGGCATGTACCTTGCCATGAGCCGCCAGGCAGAGCGCGAGGGCTACCCCGAAGTAGCAGAGGCCTTCAAGCGATATGCCTTTGAGGAGGCCGAGCACGCAGCCAAGTTTGCCGAGCTGCTGGGCGAGGTGCTCACCTCGAGCACCGAGAAGAACGTAGCCATGCGAGCCGAGGCCGAGTTCGGCGCCTGCAACAGCAAGCTGGCCATAGCCAAGCGTGCCAAGCAGCTGGGCTACGACGCCATACACGACACCGTGCACGAAATGTGCAAGGATGAAGCTCGCCACGGTAAGGGTTTCGATGGCTTGCTCAAGCGTTACTTCGGCAAATAATTTTTCAGAGTCTATTTCATCATAATACCACGCCCGATATCCGGCAACGGATGTCGGGCGTTTTGCGTGTACCCGGCTGCACAAGAGAACCGCCATGGGGCACGGGGCGCCATGGCGGTTCGGGAGGAGGGGTAGACAAAGGGACGAGCCTTAATTATTTACTGATGACCTTGGTATTGGGGGAGAGGCCATAGGTTTGGGGCTCGTACAAAAGCTGGGCCGAGGCGGGGGGAGCCATAGCCTCGCCGGCGCGTTTGACGCGGGCGTAGTAGCTCATATTGAGGAGGTCTCGCCCACCCCAACGGGTGCAGAAACCACGCACGCGGTGAGCCTGGAACTCGCGGTTATCAAACCATTGGCTCCAGGGCTGCCACTCCAACCCGGCGGTTTGCGAGGGGACTTCGGGGTTGATGGCCTCCATGTTAGAGGGCAGGTAGTCTTCTAACACAAAGTACTCGAGGTCTTTCTCGCCCTTGGCACAGGTAAGGGTAACACGCACCACATCGCCCACGTTAAACTCGGTAGCGGGGCGCCAGGCGCCGTCCTCACCACGTTTTTCGTAAATGCGGGTAACCTGCAAGCCTTTTTCCGTAACACCGGGGTACTCGGTTTGCTCGGGCTGAGCCTTGAACTTAACACTTACATAGGCGGTACCGTCGGTACGGGTAATGGTGGTGGGAATCTCGGCCAAGGTGGGGGTATGGGCCGGGGTGTACACCGTGGGGCCATTGCCGAGGGTGAGCTGCTGACCATTCTCGAGCGTGACGGTAGCTTGTGCATTACCGGCGGGGGTAAGGCGCAGGTACTCGTGCAGGGCAATGAGCATCCAGCCGCCATCCCACGTGGTAGCGTGGCGGTAGTCGTGGCCTACGCAGCGCATCCATTTCAGGAAGGACTCGTGGCAAGTCTCTTTGTTCTTGTGCATTTCTGCCAAGAAGTTGAGACTGGCAGCCGAGCGGCTTGTGTTGAACCAATACATGCAGCAGGCGCGCGGGTGGTAAATGGCAACCATACCGTAGCTACCATCCTCATCTTGCCTGAGTTGAGCCAAAGCACGCTGCAGCGCCTCGTCAATCAGGGCATCATCCCCAAGCGTACGGCCGGCAGCATAGAGAATATGGGGCGACATGGCGGCCCACACCTCGGGGTCTTTGCGTTGCTCTGCCAAGTACTTGGTAAGGTACTCGCGCAGGCGGGGCATCGTATGCTCGGGCACGGTGTAGCCGTTATCTTGAGCAATGGTAAGCACCAAACCGGCGTAGGCAGAGGCCCAAGGGCTGCTCTCGGCACAACGGCAGAAATAGCTCTCCGACGGCCAGTAGCCCATACCGCCATCCCTGCGCTGGCACTTAGCCAAACGCGCAATACCCTTCAGCACGACCCGGCGTGCCTCGGCTGCGGGAATAGCAGTCATCGTGGGGCTGAACGGGGCCATGCGCTCATGCAGCATCCACGGCAGCAGAGAAGTAGCATACCACTCTGTATTGCCGTAGCCCTGCCCCAGGGTAAGCTCCATACACTCGTTGAGATGCAGCAGCGGGTTGGCAGAGAGCTGAATCTCGACCTTTCCGCGGGTAGAGGTAGCCAGCTCGGGCGCCGGCAGAGCGCCCACCTTGAGCGGCTCGGCCCCCTCTTGCAACACCAGGCGATGCGCCTCTCGCAACACGGGCGCGGGGAACTTCACCTCAAAAGTACCCTCTACCGCATCGCTGCCGGCGGCAGCCAAAGCCTCCCAATGCAGCTTGCGCTCGCCCTCTTCTACAGCGGTGTAATCAAAGTAGAGGGTCGAGGTAGATTTAGCCTTGAGGGTGATTTGCTGCGGGGCAGCGGCGCCCTCAAGCGTCACCGTCCAGGTGGCATCGGTTTCGGTATTATTGGTGATGGTAAGGGGAAGGCGCAGGCGGTCTCCCACGCTCATGAAGAGCGGGGTACCGGGGGTAATCATGACCGGTTGGTTGACGGTAAACTCACTCTCGGCATAACCGAAACACCTGCCATCCTGCCCCAGTGCCACGGCATACACTTGGTAGGTGGTCAGCGTGTCGGGCAGCTTCACATTGACGGTAAAGCGGCCATCGGCATCGGTCTTGAGCGACGGCGCCCACACCGCTACCGGCACAAAGTTGGTGCGTAAACGCGGCGGCGCAACAGTGCCGCTTGCTGCTTCTTCGTCATCCATAGCCCCCGACCCCGAACGAACACCCCTGTTAAGAGCGGCGCCGTCGGTGGCGCTATCCATCTTAGCCGACTCACACGCCATGGGAGCCGCACATTCCTGCTCCCCCTCATAGTCATCGGCCCCCAAGCCGTCCCCGAGGTCCCCGCCTTCCATGCAATCTTCTGTCACGCAAGCCTGGGGAGCGGGTGCTGCACACTGGTATACAGCCCCCCCCATGGCGCGGGACTTCTTATGGCTCACCACAACACAGTTATGGTTCATACCGTGCCCCATACCCAAGCCGGGGCCCACAATTTCGCCCATCCATATACCGGGGATAAGAGACGTTGGGTACTCCCCGAACTTCAAGTTAAGCGGGGCGGGAATTTGCTCGAATTGCGGGTGTATACCGGCCACCCACACCTTGGTAAAGAAGGTGCCGGGGTTGGGCACATGGTGCCCGCCACTTACAGAGAGCATACCTTTATCAACGGCAAAGAGCGTTACCTCGGTAGCCGCCAGCGGCTTGCCCTCCGGGGTCACAATACGGCCATTGAGGGTAATCTCTGCCCCCGGGGCGGGATGCGGCTGCGGCAGGGAGAACTCGACCCCCAGCTTGGTTTGCACACGCTCGGCCTCTGCAGAGCCGGTGGTGTACTCCATACGGGTGTAACGGTTATCCGCTTGCACAGCCAACATGACGGCAACATTCACATCGCCATACTCGTTATCCAGCAGGGGGATATCCCAGGTATTTTCACCTTTTTTGACTGCCACCACAGCCGCAGAGCGAGCACCGGCCACAGAGTTAACCACCACGGTAGCCTGCCCTTCATTCTCGAAAGTAGAGCTCAGCTTAAGGGTGCGGCCTTCTATCTTGCAGGTAGAACCACGCTGTACTCTGTCGCTCGGGGAGGTACGCCTGAGTCGCCAGCTGTACATGATCTCACGCTCCAAGAACTCGCGCCCCTCGGGGTCTTTACCGCGAATCTCCACCAGCATATTTTCGGCATCATCCCGGCTATTGGGGTTGAGAGAATTTATATAAGTCTCCCAATGTTTCAAGATGTCGGTAGGCACACCATTAATACTGTTAGCGGGCACGGTAATGTCACCTTGCCAAAGGGTGACGGGCTCAAAGGTGGTGAGGACAATCCCGTTGGGCAATACCTCTTCTCGGGGTTTCTGAACAACCAGGCGCAAGTTCACGCTTTGGTCTCGTTGCAGCACCTCTCGTTTACCCTCCTCATTTTTGACCGTGCTGTACAGCGTGAGTCTGTCATCCAACACGACGCGGAAATCGGCCGGGTGTATGGTCTCTCGTGCATAGCCCAGCAGCATGCTCTCCTCGCGGTCATTGACAACATAACCATCTATAGAAATAACCGCTTGGCCACACATTAGAGCCTCTCGGTGCTTGTAGTCCAACTTGCCCGTGTAGGTGGCTTTGCCCTCGGCATCAAGGGTAAGGGTCTCCTGCCAATCCTTAGATTCCATGTGAGGGGGTACGGACTTGATGCCGGGTATATCGTAATTTTCATCACTATAATCGAGCGAGAAATTCAATTCCACCCTGGCACCGCTGAGGGGTGCCCCGTTGAGGTCGGTAGCCGTTACCGTGTAGGTAAACTCCTCGGGGCGCACGGGGTTCATCTTGAGCTCGCCCTTGGCGGTAAAGGCATCTCGGCGGAACTCTTGGCACTCCACGAAGTCTTCTTCGCGGTACTGGTTACCATCTGCCAAAATCGTGATGCGGTAGGTACCCACAATATCTTCATCGCCCTTGGGCAGGTCGAATTCAAAATCGAAGGCGCCGTAATCGTTCAATTTAATTTTTTTGCGAACCAGCTCTTTACGGTTGGGGCGGCTGACGATAAGCTCGACGGATTTGACATGGGGCATGGAGGGCTCACCCAGGTGCGACACCTCACGCAGCACACCGCGCATGTGCACGGTTTCGCCGGGGCGGTACAGGGTGCGGTCTTTCAGCACCATAATACGGCGGTCGGTGTTCATGCGGGCAGAGTTTGAGTAGCGCACAAAGGCGCGGTAGTCATCGCCGCAGCGCACCATCAGCACCGGGGTTTTACGCCGCTCCATCTTCAATTGGGGCAATATCGTAACACCGTCTTTCACCTCGCCCAACTCGCTCGCGAAGCCATTGGTTATATTGTACAGGGTGCCGCTTGCCTTGGGGTTGCCATCTGCAATGCCGGTGCACACCAATGCCTTGTCGGCGTTGGTAAGGTGCAAATCTGTAAGCTGCACGGCATACCACACCTCAAAGTCAAACAAGTCCTCCGCCAAGCCTACCTCACGCAAGGCGGCGCGTACATTGGGGGCCGTCTTGGTGCGCACCGATACCAAATACATACCGGGGCCGGCGGGCGTGCCGTTGAGGGCGTCCAAGTCTATTAACAACTCTGCACTCTTCAGCGTACCATTGCCCTGCCCCGTGGTATCAAACTTAACAGGGGTGCCAAATGACACATCGCCCATCGATTTGCTTATGGCGTCGTAATCGGGTACCAGCTTTTTGAGCTGACTGATGCGGCGTTTGTACGACTTGATGGTCTCTTTTGCTTCGGATTCTTTATCAATCCCGGCCTCAATGCGTTTTTGTAAAAGCCGCAGTTGGTAGGTAAGCTCGGCCAAGTGCTCGAGCGCGTTCTCGTCTATCTTGCTCAAGGTCTCGCGGTGCTCGATGAATTGCTCGGCACTCAGCCGCGCCATGCGCACCTCAACCTCGGCATTGTTGATACACTCCATGCGCAGGCAATGCTCGCCATTGAGGGGAAGAAGCGCGGGGTTGTCGGGGGTATGCTCCGGGCGCAATACGGGGGCGGCGGCATTCAGGGTAATGCGGTGGCGGTGGTCGGTGCTGAGCGATTGCCCCAGCATGGCTGCCGTATCGGCCTTAATGACCACATCTGCCGTCACCGGCAAGTCATCTGCGCCTTCTACCGCGATGGCAAAAATGTTGGTGTACGGTAAGTCGTAGTACACACGGTTGCTCAGCAGGGTACCATCCGGCTTGCGCATGTCGCCATATACCGCGTAGGCCTCTATGCGGTTTTCGGGCAAAGGCAGCAGGCGGAAGCTGATGGTTTTATCGCCCAGCACCAGGGTCTTGCTCATGCCGTCTTCTGCCGTGGTGGCTGGCGTGCCACCCACCGATATCTCCATATTGCGGAAGATGGCGGGCACATCGGCCTCTGCCACAGGGGCGGCAAAGCATACCCCCATTTGCAAGCTCGGGCTGTTGTCGACTTTGACAATTTGCAGGCTGACACCCGTCGGCAAATCGGTGGACGGCACAAACATGCCGCCGACATCGCCACTCTCAAACCCGCTCCCCTTTTCGGCAATGGCAAACAGGGCCCACTCTTTCGTGGCATCCAATGGTTCGGCAGAGGTTACCAGCACACGCCCCGACACTACCTGCTCCGGCGAAAAGCTCTGCAAACCCTCCAAGCCGGGCTTAAGCCCGTAGCGTTCCGGCTCGTTCAACACACGGCGCAACTCGCTCCCGTTCAAGTGTTTTACCTTCATCTCGGAGGCTACGGCAGGCACACTTTTGCCGTATTGACGCGGGTACCTTTTGGTAATTTCGCGGAACTCGTAGCGCACGGGGGATGCCGGCGAAAAGTTGATTTGCTCTCGCGTAACCTGCTCTCCGGACAGCACGCAACAGCTAATGCCCTGCACCCCGGGCTGCACGCCCGCATGGCTCAACCCCTGCGGTTGCGGTGTAAACTCAAAATCCGGTTTCGGCATTTTGGCACCGCTCAGGTATTTATCTGAGCCCGGGCGAAAAGCCAAGCGGTATTTTGTGGCACTCGCAGTCCCTTTTACAAAAGTAAGTTGCAGTTGGTCTTGGTCTACCCACCGTGCCGTGGGCACATACTGCGGGTCACCCGTTATGTCGAACAGGTTCAGCCCTCGGTCTTCTGCCGAATATTTATCATTCCATCCATTTTCTACCACTCCCATGGATACCACGGGCTCGTCAAACTTGATTATTACCTCCTCTGCCCCGCGATATTTCACGGTATCTGCTGTCGCTACATCGGCACTCATCGCCGTCAGCAACACAGCAGTGGCCATTCCGGTTCGTTTATTCTTCTTCATATGCAAAATTCTATCGGGTTCTATACTTATATTCTAGCATGCCTTACCTACCACGCAAGCAAATAATGTTCCACCTGTATGGTATGGCACTTTTTTCATGCTTCTCATTCTTGATAATGCTCCCCAACACGAAATCCGCGAACATTTTTGCAAAAAAACAAACGCTCTGTTAAACATTTCGGTTGAATAAATTTGAGGTGGGCGGGCTGTTGCATCTATCAACTGTTCTCATTAACAAAGCAAAAAATAAAAAACCGCAGGGGCTTTTTACACCTCTGCGGTTTATGAGCTTGCGCTCTTATCAAATTCGTATACTTGCTGCGGCGCTTGCCACGCCATTGCTTTAGCGGCGGCGGCGGCGTGCTGCAAGACCAGCCAAAGCCAACAGGCTCAGCGTAGCGGTCGTCGGCTCGGGCACGGAGGGAGTCGGTGCCGGATTTGCAAGATTGGTCATAGCTGCGGCCATTTCGTCAGCAGAAAGAACGGAACCATACACCTCAATGTTGCCAACAGCAGCGTGTTTTGACAACACGGTTATGGAAAGGGAGTCACGCGTCCTCGTACCTGAAACAATACCCTTATCGATTGGATTACCATTGGCATCAATCAATGTCAGGTAACGGCAGGCCGTCTCATTTACACTGTATGTATAGCCAATGATAGCTTTTACATACCCCTCAACTTTATCTCTACTGAACTTTGAGTTACCGGGAGCAGAGAATTGCAATTCATTGTAGTAATCACCAAAGTAAGTATCATCTAAAAAGTAGTGTTTTACATCACCGTTTTCACTCCCTTCTTCAGTAGTACCACTCCAAGAGAATATCGTTGTGTAAACTTCTTCATTAAGAGGTCTGTTTGTACCCAAGGATTCAAAATCTAACGTAAACACCACGGAGATAGCGTCGAGCGACTCGGAGAGCGTGGCTTCGTTATCGGTCCAGGTGATTTCCAAGGGATCCGTTGCAGCAGCGGCAAAACCGGCCGTGGCTAACAGTAATGTAATTGTCTTTTTCATGTGCGAATGTGTGTTCTATGTTATATATTGAGAATTTTCTGTCCCTCTGCGGGAGGAAAGTTGTTATTTACAAACAACGCGCGCGACTTTAGCTCTTTTTAAATGAGATTTCTCGTTGTCGTTTCTTTTTAATAGCAATAACAACTTGTTATTTGATGTTAATTCCTACAATAACAATATGAAGAAAATGACCTAATTTCATAAAAATAAACAAAATACAAACTTTCTGCTTGACATCTCATTTAAAATCAGATATGCTCCCGCGCGTTGTTCACAAAATAACAACCCTCTTCTCAGAAAAGAGTCTTAACTTTCTCTATTTCAATAAATAAAGGCATATGAAAAAGACAATTACATTACTGTTAGCCACAGCCGGCTTGGCTGTCGCAGCATCGGATCCCCTCGATATTACGTGGGATGCAGACAACAAGGCCAGCCTGCAGAGCTCCCTTGACGCCATTTCGGTTGTGTTTACGTTTGATTTATCTCAATTAACAGCAACCGGGTTATATGAGCCCATTAAAACACCGATTTTCCAATGGGATGGCACTGATGAGTACGGCAGTGTAAATGGTGGTGTAGAGCATTACTATTTGGATGACCCCGGATACTCATATTCCAATGGTATTGAGGGTTTTTACAACAGCTCCGGTTCTGGCTATAAAAGCATCATTGGTTTTACCGAGGCTATCGTAGGTTACACATACGGTACGAATCAAAAATCAAAGTTTTATCTTACCTTGATTGATGCACAGGGAGTAGAAACAAATTATGAGCCTGTCGAAGGTGGAAAAACCCGCGCTCAACTTGCCATCACCAATCTCACCAAGCACACGGGTATCGGTGAGATTGAAGTATACGATTCCGTTCTCAGCGCGGATGAGATAACAAGCGCCATGAAGGGCATGGCTGCAGCCCCCACTGTACCGGAGCCGACGACAGCAACGTTGAGCTTGCTGGCATTGGCCGGGCTTGCCGCACGCCGCCGCCGCCGCTAAAGCTATGGCGTGGCAAGCGTCGCCGCAAGTAAAAAAAGCGAATTTCAGAAGAGCAACAGCTCCCAAAACCGCAGAGGGAAAAACCTCTGCGGTTTTTCTTTCTTGCAATATAGAAAAAAAGGCGTATAATGGCCCGCGTATTAGCAAGAAACAAAGAGAAGAACCATGGAGACGGTACGTACATTTACGACAGGCAAAGGGACACAGGGACAATACTACTCGCTGCCGGCGTTGGCAGAGGCGGGATACAGTGGCATCAAGCGCATGCCGATATCGCTGCGCATTGTGCTGGAGAGTTTGATGCGCAACTGCGACGGGCTGAAAGTGACGGAGCAAGATGTAAAGAACCTGGCTGGCTGGAGAGCCGAAGAACCGGGCAACTACGAGATCCCGTTTACGGTGGCTCGCATTATTTTGCAAGACCTGACGGGTGTACCCCTGTTGGTAGATTTGGCCGCCATGCGCGCCGCCGTGCAAGATTTGGGGGCCGACCCCGCCGCCATGGAGCCGCTGGTACCGGTGGATTTGGTGGTAGACCACTCCGTACAGGTAGACTGGTCCGGTTTCCCCGGGGCGTACCAAAAGAACCTGACCCGCGAGTTTGAGCGCAACACAGAGCGCTATGAATTCTTGAAATGGGGCCAGCAGGCCTTCGAAACCTTCTCCGTCGTACCGCCCAGCACAGGTATTGTACACCAAGTAAACCTGGAGCACTTGGCCCGCGGCGTGATGGAGCAAGACGGCGTGTACTACCCCGATACCCTAGTGGGTACGGACTCTCACACCACCATGATTAACGGCTTGGGCATTGTTGCCTGGGGCGTAGGCGGCATTGAGGCAGAGGCCGGTATGCTCGGCCAGCCCGTCACTTTCTTGGTGCCCGAGGTTGTGGGCGTGCACCTTACCGGCAAGCTCAGCGAGGGTGTTACCGCCACGGATTTGGCACTGCATGTCACCAAGATGCTGCGCGCACACGGTGTGGTAGGCAAGTTTGTAGAGTTCTTTGGCGAGGGGGCAGAGGCGCTCTCCCTGCCGGACCGCGCCACCGTGGCCAACATGGCACCGGAGTACGGCGCCACGATGGGCTTCTTCCCCGCAGATGCCACCAGCGCCGCCTACCTGCGCGCCACCGGCCGCAGCGAAGAGCATGTAGCCACCTATGAGGCCTACCTGAAAGCTCAGGGTATTTTCGGTATGCCCCGCAAGGGCGAGATTGATTACTCTACCGAGCTGGAGCTCGACCTGGGCAGCATAGTACCCGCCGTGGCCGGCCCCAAGCGCCCGCAAGACCACATTGCCCTCACCGCCCTCAAGAGCAGCTTTGCCGAGATGTGCGAAAAAACCTACGGCCACCCGCAAAAGACAGAGGGCGTAGCCGTAACCATGAAGGGCGATGCCGGCAACCCCGATGCCGACACCACGCACGAGGTAGAGATTACGGACGGCTCCATCTTGGTGGCCGCCATTACCAGCTGCACCAACACCAGCAACGACAGCCTGATGCTGGCCGCAGGCCTGCTCGCTAAAAAGGCAGCGGCGCTGGGCATGAAGGTGCCCGCCCATGTTAAGACCAGCATTGCCCCCGGCAGCCGCATTGCCGCACGCTACTTTGAAAACAACGGCCTCACCGAGGCGCTGGATGCCATCGGCTTCTCCATTGTGGGCTATGGCTGCGCCACCTGCATCGGCAACTCCGGCCCGCTCAACGCTGCGCTGGAGCAAGCCGTGACGGAGAACGACATCGTGTCCTGCTCCGTGCTGTCCGGCAACCGCAATTTCGAGGCCCGCATTCACTCCCACGTGAAGGCCAACTTCCTGATGTCGCCCCCGCTGGTGATTGCCTTTGCGTTGGCCGGCAGGGTGGATATTGACACCGCAACCGAGCCGCTGGGCACGGCAGCCGACGGCACCCCCGTGTTCCTGAAAGATATTTGGCCGAGCAGTGCCGAGATTGCCGCAGCCCAAGCCAACGCCGCCACCCCTGCGGACTACACCGCCAGCTACAGCAACGTGGTGCCCGAGTGGGGCAAAGTGAGCGCCCCCACCGGTGCCACCTTTGCTTGGAACGCGGATTCTACCTACATACACCGCCCGCCCTTCTTTGAGGGCTTTGACGGCAAGAAGAGCGATATTACCGACATTTGCGGGGCACGCGCACTGGGTATCTTCGGCGACTGTGTGACCACAGACCACATCTCCCCCGCCGGAGCCATCAAACCCACGGGGCCTGCCGGCAAGTTCTTGGCTGCCGCCGGGGTTGAGAAGAGAGACTTCAACACCTTCGGCTCCCGCCGCGGTAATGACTTGGTGATGGCACGCGGCACCTTTGCCAACGTGCGCATCAAAAACCTGCTCACCGAGGGTATTGAGGGTGGCTACACGCTCTACTTCGGCACCCAAGCCGTCAGCGAGCCCGACACCTGCATCTGCGCCCCCTGCGGCACGCCCACCTTTATTTACGATGCCGGCATGGCCTACAAGGCAGACGGCGTGCCCACCATCATCATCGGCGGCGAGGATTACGGCATGGGCTCCAGCCGCGACTGGGCCGCCAAGGGTACCTCCCTGCTGGGGGTGCGCGCGGTTATCACCAAGAGCTTCGAGCGCATTCACCGCAGCAACCTCATCGGCATGGGCGTGCTGCCCCTCAACTTTGAGAACCCTGCCGACTATGACCGCGTGAAGGCCCTCAAAGATGCCACCTTCTCCATTGTGGGCCTGCACAACGACCTGCAACCGCGCGCCAAGGCCATGCTGGTGGTAACACCCGCCGGCGAGGCAAGCTTTGAGCTGCCGCTCATTGTGCGTATCGATACACCTATTGAGAAAGAATACTTCCGCGCCGGTGGTATTCTGCAATATGTGCTTACCCGCTATTGCTGATGCGCCGTATAAGCTTACAAGCTCTAACCACCCTGCTGCTCACACTCTTGTGTGCAGCAGGTTTTAGCTCTTGCATACGCACCGATTTGGGTAACACCATCGCCACCTCCCGCCTCGAATAATCACCATGAACGACATCGACTTCACCACCCTGCAAAAGAACCCCGCCGAGCTTATCGGTAAGCAATGGATGCTTATCACCGCCGGCACGCAAGAAAGCTTTAACACCATGACCGCCAGTTGGGGCGGCTTGGGGTTCCTGTGGAACCGCCCCGTCGCCTTCGTCTTTGTGCGCCCCAACCGCCATACGGCCAAGTTTATAGATGAGCAAGCGGCATTCACCCTCTCCTTCATGCCCGAGAAATACCGCGAGGACCTCATCTTCTGCGGGCGCAACTCCGGGCGAGATGTGGACAAAATGGCCGCCACTTCATTGGAGCCCTTTACCACGCCCAACGGCTTGGTAGCCATGGCAGATGCCGACTTGGTGCTGGAGTGCCGCAAAATGGCGGTAGCGACCATGCAAGAGGCAGACTTTGTAAACTTTGCAGAGGTATCGCCGCAGTGGTACGACCCCACCAACCCGCTGCACAAGGTTTATATATGTGAAATCACCGCTACGTACGTGCGCTGATGCAGTACCGTGGGAAATGCGGACATAATTCATCTGCCTGTTGTCAAAATTTTACCTTGCCAAACAGGCATGCAGCATGTTAGCATCAACATATGCGAAACATGCTGCAAAATATCGTACTGATGCTGGTCCTCATGCTGGGGGCTTGCATGGTTGTTGCGGCACAGGCAGATGAAACCGAATGGCAGGTATGGAAGGTAGATGGAGTTGAATACGTTGAGGTTGAAGATGCCTGTAAGTTCTACAAATACCTGCCGAAAAAAGGGCGCCCCGGCTTTTTATCTTACGGTAACAACAAATACATCATCTCCGTAAAAGCCGGGAAACAAGATTTTTACGTCAATAATTATCGCTATATTCTCTCCTACCCCATCAAAGAGCATAACGGCAAGCTGCTCATCTCTGCGGTGGATATGAAGAAGCTGGTAGACCCCGTCTTGCGCCCCACCTACAACAAACAAGCAGGCGTTATCACCACGATTGTGATAGATGCCGGCCACGGCGGGCACGATGCCGGCGCCGTCAGCTCTTGGGCAAAAGAAAAAGATTGTAACTTGGCCGTTGCCCGCAAGCTGCGCGATAAATTGAAAAAAGCCGGTTACAAAGTGGTGATGACACGAGACGCGGACGTTTTTTTAACCTTGGAGCAGCGCGTAGCCATTGCCAACAAAACACCCAACAGCTTGTTTGTGAGCATTCACCACAACTCGGGCCGACGTGCCGCCAAAGGCATTGAAACCTTTACCCTGGCCCCGCACGGCACGACTTCTCCCTTTGCTCGCACCCGCAGAAGAGAGTCTCTTGCCGGCAATAACCAAGACAGCGCCAACATAGCCTTGGCCACCGCCATTCACAGCCGAGCCATCAAATACACCGGCGCCGTAGACCGCGGGATTCAACGCGCGCGCTTTTCGGTGCTTTGCACCATCACCCGCCCTGCCGTGCTCTTTGAAGGCGGTTTCGTGTCTAACCCGGTAGAGGGTAAACTCATATCGACCGACGCATACCGCGAAAAACTGGCCGAATGCCTTTTCCAAGGAATCGTGGCTTATATCAACACCATACAAGCCAAACCGCTCAAAGTTCGCAATCCCCGCACAGGCGGTGGCACCATTCATGGTGGTGGCAATCGCTACAGGGGGTCTACCCGCCTCAAGTAATTTACCTCTTACCCTCAACACATGAAGGCGTCTCTCTTCTTCTCTCTTCTGACGGCTACGATGCCGCTTTTGGCTACAGCCCCGCTCTCTGCACAAGAGACGACCGCCTGGACCACAGCTACGGTGAACGGGGTAGAATATATCAGCCTCAACTCCATTCAATCCTTCTACAAGCTGTCGGCAGTTGATAATAAAGGAAAAACGTCACAAAAAATCATTCGCAACTCAGACTTTTCATTGGGGCTTACCGCCGGGCAGAGAGAAATCACCATCAGCGGATACCGCGTGCAGTTAAGCGTGCCGGTTTTGCAAGATGAACAAGGCGAACTTTACATTTCCGAGACGGACTTTGTTAAGGTTATCGACCCCATACTGCGCCCCACCTATATCACTGAGCGCCGAGAGATTAAAACCGTCATCATCGACCCCGGCCACGGCGGAGCCGACCAAGGCAACAAAACACCCGCCGACACCGAAAGTGCCTACACCCTCAAAGTGGCTACCGAGTTGGCAGAATCGCTCAAAGCGCAGGGATTTAACGTTGTCTTAACCCGCAACGGCAATTACTCGGTCAATGATGCGCAGCGTGTAGAACTAGCTAAAAATACGCCTAATGCCCTCTTTATCAGCTTGCATCTGAATGCGGGGCGCTCCGATATGGCAGGCATCGAAACCTACACGGCCGCTCCCCTCATGCCCGGCAAGCGGACGATGGAGTGCCACCGGCACGATGCAACCAACATGGCGTTGGCTTTTGCCCTGCACACGCACCTGGTGTTCCACACCAAAGCGTATGACCGCGCTTGTCGGCGTGCACACTACACCCTGCTCAACACACTGAATTGCCCGTCTGCCATGGTGTTGCTGGGCTACACCACCAACGAAAAAGAAGCAACCGACTTGGCAACGGATGCCTACCGAGCCGCCATCGTCAAATCGTTGACCGGTGCCATTGTTACCTTCAGAGAAACCATACGCCCCGGGGCCCAAATCGTTAACCCCGAACCTATTAAGGTAGAACCCACAGTCACTCAACCTACCCCGCCCCAAGAAGAACAGAAAAAACAAGCGGAGTCTTCTAAGAAGAAGTCAGAACCTGCTAAAAAACAGACTAAAAAAACCAACAAAAAGAAGTCTGATAAGAAAAGCTCGACGAAAAAATACGGCAAATCTCGCAAACGCAGATAAAATGGCGAGTTAAAAATTCAGAAATTCTGCCGCCAAAATAAAAAATCTGAAAAATTTCTTTTTTTTACGCTTGACGTTCCGAAAAAAACGAGTAGAATCAACGCGCCCACTTATAGGTGAGCAAAAAAGGGAAAACAAACAAATCAGTACGAATTAAGAGCCATGATTAAGACCATCACCATTCTTCTCGGCCTTACAGCTGTTACCGCCGCTGCCAACACACTGCCCCCCACACCGGAGGCACCCGTTGCCATTCAGCGCTGATTTAGGTCAGGATGTAAGCCGATAGCTACCCTCGGGATGCATCCGAGCAGTTGACACTGACTTACAGTGTATTCAGATCGCCATACTGAAAAGTATGGAGATTTTTTTTACCCTCATACAGGGGTTAATTGACCAACGTGGCAGCCTTGCGGCCGTATGTTGTGCGCGGGTACTCGCCAACAACTCGGGCATACAGCTCGCGCGCGCCACGGGCATCATTCATGCGCTGTTGGCGAAATCGAGCAGCGCGGTACAAAAACATGGCGCGGTCTTCGGCAGAATCTGCGTGGGCTGCCCCTTGTAACAAAGCAGACAAGGCCTCGGGCATGTTCTGAAAGGTTTCTTCGTACAAGGAGGCGAGCTCTGACCATGCGCGGGCGCGCGTTTTATCTTGCTCGACCAACGTCAAAAAATCGGGCAAAAGGGCAGAATCTTTATCGGCACGAATACGCGCAGCCATGGCGGCCAAAGGGTCATCTTGCGATGAGTAGCCCCCACCGTATACCGAACTGCTGAACACGCGACCGAAGAACGGCAAAACCCACGCCCGAATGGCCACCCCCTCCCAGATGGCCAACACAAGAACGCCCCCGAACACATAGCCGAGGGCGTTTATTACCTCGTCAGTATGAAAAAGCGGCATCACCACATATTGCACCAGCCACCAAAAGGCCACACCCGGGGCAGCCATGATGAGCATGCGCAGTAGCAACTTTTTCATACCGGCGTATATAGCTTGAGGGCTGCTTTATTTTTTGAGGTCTTCCATATCCAAATAGTTAATGGATATATTACGGTTGGGGTCTTTGGGGTCTCTTACCTCGAGCTTCATTTGCTTGAAGAACCAGCGACCGTCATCCAAACGCTGCACCGAGGTGATGGTAAAGCGTTTTCTGAGCTTACCATCCTTGCCGTAACCATCTATCTGCCAAGCAGTGCCGTTCTCTTTATCGACCCACATGCGCACCCAGGCAAACTGCCCTACCGAGGGTTTGGGGTTGGCTACCTCGACAATATGGCAATCTCGCCCTTTGACGCGGCTGTTATCGGGGTCGTCTATCAGCTTGGCGCCGGTCCAGTACAAGAAACGCAGCGAGAGGTCTTCGTAGCAAACATCCGTGCCGGCTATGGGGGTAGAATACCCCTTGGCCGATATCACTTGCGCCTTGCCCTTTACTACGCGCATAATATCCACATTCTTCTCTTTAATGCGAACGTCGAAACGATGCCAGGCATTGTTCTGCTTGTATTGAAAGACGATGGTATCGCCACGCGAGCTGAGGCTGAACGGCACCTTGACCGCCCCTTTGCGTATGGCTCCCATTACATCCGTGTTCTGCTGGCTCACCGTCATTTGCCGCATCACATACAGTATGTCGTCGGCATTAAAATCTTGCTCCGCACGCGCCGATACCACGGCCGATGCCATGGCGGCTATGCCTATAAAGAGGGTTGATAAAAACTTCTTCATGCCACCACTATACTATATCTTGAGCCGTTCGCCCAGCTTAAAATGACATGATGTCACAAAAAAGTTAATTTTTGATAACTAATGCAAGTAATTTTTGCAGTCAGCGGCGGGGTACCAGGTCATTATTCTTCGCCGACGGTACGACAGCCCCAATGAACAGTGGGGTGTTTGATGTGTATTTTCACGCGTTGGGACGCATCGGGGGGGTACACCTCGTAAGAGTCGGGGTTTGCGTGTAAAGCATTGCAGAGGCGGTGCTTGACTTTGCTGAGAACATCTGCGAGTTTGCGGAAACGGTAGGCGGCCTTGGGCATCAGGTTGTTGTAAATATCCCATTCTTTCTGCGTGATGTCGGACCAGGCCAAATTAGAGCCGGTAACGCGGAAGATGCTGGCAAAGAGATGCGGCAACAGAGCCACGCGAGGAGAATGCTGCAAAATATCGCGGTAAAAAATCAAGTCGCCGATGGAGCGCCACTGCGTATCGAAACGCACCCCGTGGCTGAGGAAGTAAGCAACCCTGTGGAAACAGGTGCATGTGATAATCTCACACGTGGTATGGCTGACCCACTTATACGGCTTGAGGGGGCGGCGATGGCATATGTAGCGGTTTTGAGCATCGATGATGATGTGCGATGTCACGAACATATCGGCCTTGGGGGCAGCTGAGGCGGCCTGTGCCACCTTTTGCAGGGCGCCGGGGGCATACTGCTCGTCGCAATTAAGGTGGGCGGTTATATGGGCATCTGCGGGCAATTTATCCCAAGCCTTGTTGATGGCATCATACATTCCCTTATCGGGGGCGCTTTCGAAGCTGAGGCAATAGCCCGCCTGCTGATGGCTGTCTTGCCACTCACGCAGCCACTCTACCGTACCATCGGCAGAGCCACCGTCTTGCACGTGGTGGTGTACTTCTACACCGTCGCACGCTTGGTCTGCGACAGAGCGCACACAGGTCTTCAACCAGTGCAAGGCGTTATAGGCGGGGGTGACGATGTAAAACTTCATATGCAGTGCTATGCTGCGCACATTATACTCACCGCCTGCCCCTTTAGCAAGTAAAAAGCCACCGGAGCGGGAAATCCCGTTCCGGTGGCGGTGTTGAATGATTGAGGGAGCCTTATCAGGAGAAGACACCGAAAGCCTCGGAAGCGCAAGCGATCATGTAGTCGCGGTTGAGCTTGGCAATGTTGTCTACGCTGATACCCTTGGGGCAAGCGGCCTCGCACTCGTAGAGGTTGGTGCAGTTGCCGAAGCCGAGGGCGTCCATCTGGCGCACCATGGCAAGAACGCGCTTGTTCTTCTCGGGGTGGCCCTGGGGCAGCAGATTGAGGTGAGCAGCCTTGGCAGAGGTGAAGAGCATGGCAGCGCTGTTCTTGCAGCTGGCCACGCAAGCACCGCAGCCGATGCATGCAGCGGCGTCGAAAGCGGCGTCGGCCGTCTTCTTGCGCACGGGCACGTTGTTGGCATTGGGTGCAGCACCGGTGCGCACGTCTACGAAACCGCCGGCGGCGATGATGTTGTCGAGAGCGGTGCGGTCTACCACCAAGTCACGCAGCAGCGGGAATGCAGCAGCGCGGAACGGCTCAATCCAAATGGTGTCGCCATCCTTGAACTGGCGCATGTGCAGCTGGCAGGTGGTTACCTTTTTGCCGCCATGGGGTACACCGTTGATGGTGAGGGAGCACATACCGCAGATGCCTTCGCGGCAGTCGTGGTCGAAGTGAATGGGCTCTTTGCCCTCGTGAACGAGCTCTTCGTTAACGATGTCGAGCATCTCGAGGAAGGAAGCTTCGTCCGGGATGTTCTTAGCCTTGTAGGTCTCGATACGGCCCTGGGCCTCGGGGGACTCTTGGCGCCAAACCTTGAGCGTAAGATTGAGATTTGCCATAATAGTGTATGAAAAGTTAGAGTTTGGAACGTGTCTTTACTTGTAGGAACGGATGGCCAGGTGTACGGTATCGAAGGTAAGCGGCTCTTTGTGCAGAACCGGCAGTTCGCCCGTGCCCTTGTACTCCCAGCAGGCTACGTAGGCAAAGTTGGCGTCGTCGCGCTTGGCTTCACCGTCGGCCAGCTGGTGCTCGAGGCGGAAGTGAGCGCCGCAGGACTCCTCGCGGTTGAGGGCGTCGTAGCAGAGCACTTCTGCGAAGTCGAGGAAGGCGGCAACGCGCCAAGCCTTCTCCAGCTCCTGGTTCATACCCTCCGTGCTGCCGACCACGCGAACGTTGGTCCAGAACTCCTCACGGATGGCGGGAATCTTCTCAATGGCGTGCAGCAAGGACTCCTTGGTGCGGCCCATGCCTACGTCGTCCCACACAAGCTTACCGAGCTCGCGGTGGATTTCGTCGGGGGTCTTGGTACCCTTCACATCCATCATCTTCCGGATGCGAGCCTTCACCTCATCCTCGGCCTCCTTGAATTCGGGGGCAGCGGTCGTGATGCTGCCGGGTTTCTGCGTGGTGAGGTAGGTGGGCAGCGTGGCGGGGATGACGAAGTAGCCGTCGGAGAGGCCCTGCATGAGGGCGGAAGCACCGAGGCGGTTGGCACCGTGGTCAGAGAAGTTGGCTTCGCCGAGCACGTGCAGACCGGGGATGGAAGACATGAGGTTGTAGTCTACCCAAAGGCCACCCATGGTGTAGTGAGAGGCGGGGTAAATCATCATGGGCTGCTCGTGCGGGTCTACGTCGGTAATCTCCTCGTACATCTCGAAGAGGTTGCCGTACTGGCCGTCAATCCACTCCTTGCCCATGCGGTTAATGGCATCCTTGAAGTCGAGGAATACGCCACGGCCGGTGTTGGCTACGCCGCGATCATCGTCGCAGGCTTCCTTAGCGGCACGGGAGGAAATATCACGCGGGGCCAAGTTACCGAAGGAGGGGTACTTGCGCTCCAGGTAGTAGTCGCGGTCGTTCTCAGCCACGTCGGAGGGCTTCATCTCGCCCTTGCGAATCTTGGCAGCCACCTCGCGGCTCTTGGGTACCCAAATACGGCCGTCATTACGCAGAGACTCAGACATGAGGGTGAGCTTGCTCTGGTAGTCGCCCTTAACGGGAATGCAGGTGGGGTGAATCTGGGTGAAGCAGGGGTTGGCAAAGTAGGCTCCCTTCTTCCAGCAGGCGCAGGCAGCACCTACGTTGCAGCCCATAGCGTTGGTGGACAAGAAGAATACGCGGCCATAACCACCGGTGGCAAGCAGCACGGTATCGCCGGCATAGCTCTTAATCTCGCCGGTCACCATATCGCGCACCACGATACCCTTGGCGTGGCCGTCTACCACGACGAGGTCCATCATTTCGGTACGGGGGTGCATCTCGATGTGGCCCTTACCAATCTCTTTCTCCATAGCCTGGTAGCAACCGAGCAAGAGCTGCTGGCCTGTCTGGCCACGGCTGTAGAAGGTACGCTTGAGCTGAGAACCACCGAAGGAGCGGTTGTCGAGCAAGCCACCGTATTCGCGGCCGAAGGGCACGCCCTGAGCCACACACTGGTTGATGATGTTGCAAGATACCTCGGCAAGGCGGTATACGTTGGCCTCGCGGGCACGGAAGTCGCCACCCTTCACGGTATCGTAGAACAGGCGGTATACGGAGTCACCATCGTTCTGGTAGTTGTGAGCAGCGTTCACACCACCCTGTGCAGCAATGGAGTGTGCACGGCGGGGGCTGTCTTGGTAGCAGAAGCACTTCACGTTGTAGCCCAACTCGGCAAGTGTGGCAGCGGCAGAGCCACCGGCCAAACCGGAGCCAACGATAAGCACGGTGTACTTACGGCGGTTGTTGGGGTTAATGAGCTTGGCCTCGCGCTTGTACTTGGTCCACTTCTCGGCAATAGGGCCATCCGGAATGCAGGAGTCCGGCATGTAGTCGCTTACGGGAAACTTGATTTCGTTCATAATCAGAGCTTTTTAAGTAAAGGTTTATTTAAGGATACCCAGCATCACACACACGGGGATGGCAATGAAACCACCGCATACAACCAAGCCGAAGAGAACGGCAATGATGTTGTAGAGCGGGCGCACCTTGCGGGTGGCAAGGCCCAAGGTTTGCAGAACGGACTGCAAGCCGTGGCGCACGTGCATGAAGAGGCAGCAAATGGCTACAATGTAGAAGATGGAGCACAGCGGGTCTTGGAACGCAGCAATGATGTGGTTGTAGCAATCATGCGGGTCGCCGTTGAAAGTAAGCTGCCAGAGGTGGAATACGGCAAAGCAGAGAATCATGATGCCGGTAATCACCATGGTACGAGAGGAAAGGGTGGCCTTGAGGGTACCCTCTTTCTGGTAATGGGTGCGGGCATTGTAGTTCTCGTACTTGAGCACCAGAGTAAGCACAATGTGAACAAGAGCCACGGCCAACAAGCCCAAACGAATGGACCACAGAAGCCAGGCGGGCATTGAGTGCAAACCTGTTGCGTAGTAGTTAATCCAGGAGGTTTCACCCTCGGCAACATTGCCACCGAAAATGGTCATGTTACCGGCAAGGTGCCCCACCAGGAAGAGGAGGAGACACGAACCTGTAAGAGCCACAAGAATCTTGCGACCGATAGAGGACGTGACGAATTTGCATGCTGTCGTGATAATGTCGTTCATAAGTGCAATAACGTCTTTGCGACACATACTCTACCCCATTCCTCCCGAAAAAGCAAGCACCAATGCACGATACCGGGCTATTTTTTCTATTTTACACGATAATCAACAATGCAAAAACAGCCAACAAAACCGCAAATACGGCATCTATCAACAGGGTGTTTCGGCGGTATACCCCCTGCACGGGTTGCCATTGCAGCAGGGCGCTCCACACCACCCAGCCCAGTAAACCGCTCAGGGTTAATGCTACCACCAGCGCCGGTGCATACCACGGCAAAGCAGCATGCGCCTGCAAGGGACCGGCACTGAGGGTGAGGATGAAAAGCATACACTTAGGGTTGAGGATATTGCACAAAAAGCCCTGCCACAACATGACACGGCAGGGGCTCCCCTGCTCTTTTTGAGCCAAATCAACTTCGGCCACGCTTCGTCTTTTCGGAAAAATCTTCCATGCCAAGTACAGCAGCCAAGCGGCGGCGGCATACAGCAAGTAGCGGCTCCAGCCCTGCTGCATGGCCCATGCCCCTGCACTACATGCCACGGCTGCCTGGATGAAAAAACCCAGGCTGATGCCCGCCCCCACGGCTACCCCGGCGCGGAACCCCTGCGCCAGTGCTGTGCGAAATACAAAAAACACATCCGGCCCCGGGCTGAGCTGAGAGAGCACCAGCAAGCCACATACAAACGCCATACCGAGCAAGGCTTCCATCACTCTGCCCCCTCTCCGTTAAAAGCTGCCAAGGGGCGCACGGCGTTGCCCTCCAGCCCGAATTTGCGGCGGGTGATGGTTGGGGTGAGTGCCTCCGAGGTTTCGTAGGTGGCGCGGAACATCTCTAGCTTGGCATCAATATTATCCGCATGGTGCAGCACCAAGGCCTCGGGGGTTTTAGGCACTACGGGTGAGCCGTACTCCAGCGCGCCATGGTGAGAGGCAATGAGGTGCAGCAGGTGCAGGCGCACTTGCTCTGTTGCCGGCGCAAGCGTTTTCCACTCAGAGCGTTGCTCAGCCGTGCAAATACCTTGCCAAAGTTTGTTGACCACCTCTATACTCACGGAGATATGCCCCAGCAGCTCGCCCATGTCGGAATACTCCACGGCAAAGCCCTGCTCCGCACAGCCGGTCTCCCACATCTTGCCGCAATCGTGGAAAAGTGCCCCCGCCAACACCAAATCGCGGTTAATGTGGGGGTAAGCACGGCAAATGGAATCCGCCACGCGCATCACCCCTGCCGTGTGCTCCACCAAGCCGCCACGGCGGGCATGGTGCATGCCGCGTGCTGCCGCTGCACGGCGGAACCGCGTTTCGTGCGCCTCCGTCAGCGCCTTACACAAAGCAAGGATTCGCGGGTCTTTCATCGAGGCTATAAAATTCAAAATCTCTTGCCAAGCCTGTTGTTGCGCAGCGCGCAGCTCGGTGCCGCCGCTCAACAACACTTCCTCCTCACCGGGGGTAAGCGGGCGGTAATCCACATCCGCGGCATCCATACCGTACTGGTTACTGGTCCAGTTAGCAGTTACCGCCACAAAGGCACCCTCCTGCATGGCACGGCAAGCGGGGTTCCACGGGGCGTTATCCCACACCTTAATCACCATGCTGTCCGCAGCATCAGCAAATGTCAGCTCCAAATAGGGTTTACCCGTTTTGGTGGTGCGGGTAAGCTTTTGTGTAAGCTGCACAAAGACATCGCCTTGGGTCTCTCCCTCGGCAGCGGCGTTTTTGAGTTGAATAACGGAATCGTAATGCACGCCCTGCATTGTAGCGCAGCAGGCAAGTAATGTCAACCCCGCGTATCTGCGCATACGTGCCCCAAAGATTCAGGACACGTTGATTACAAATTAAAAATAAGAAACTTACACCAATTTTACGAGCAGTAAGGGATACTTACCGCAGCTGTGAGCCGAACTAATAATTAACTTCGGAATTCGTATATTACACCGTTCTCCTTTATTAGAACTCAGCGGGTATAGTGGCATAGATGGCCACGCCGACATTCCACACAATGGTACACGGCACATCCACCGCCACCAGCAGCACCGCGCTCAGGGGCGCCTTTATCCAATAATCCCACGGCGTGTATTCCGGAACATAAACCTCATATGGTTTATCAATATGCCATTTATCGTATCGGCAAACATCATCACCGTCCCACAACCATGCTTTTTTCGGCGAGAGTTTTACCGTCACCGGCACGGCATCCGCAGCATCCCACTCATCTGCGGGAATACAAATGGGGCAATCACCGGGTGCAGGCGGTGGCTTCACCCCCAGCAATTTCTGCACAACCTCCGCCCCCATCAGGCAATAATACCGCCTTTCTACCCGTTTACGTTTAATATTGACGGGGATTTCGGTATGCAACACATTATCCGGAGGGTCAATTATACTCGCGCAACGCACTTTATCACGCTCGCACTTGTAAACAACATCGCAACACAAGTAAAACTGCTCGCCCTTACGGTAAACGGTAAGGGGCAGCTCTTCTTTCCACTCGGGCCAATACTCACATGTTTTAAGAAGTGCCTGAGAAAACTCCGTATGGCAACAAGAGGCCATCACCCCTGCTAAGGCACTGCATAAAAGCCACTTTTTCATGTAGTTATTATAACATCTGCTGTATAACTATCAAGAAAAAAACGACTATACCCTGCACTCTGAGCTTGCAGTGAGGCATAACAACTGGTAGAATATGGGGAGAATCCCCATGCATCTCCTCCGTTTACACAAATTGTTATGCACCGCGCTGATGGCTTATGCCGTTTGGGGCGCTCAGGCATTGGATGACAAGACCCTCATCAAACTCACCGACCACGGTAGCACACGGCTGGCCGAAATGGAAAGAGAGCTTGAAGAGGTCGATAAAGAACAAAAGGAGTACGCCAACGAACTCAAAAGAGGAATCAACGAAGAGAACCGCCGTTGTAATGCATTTAAGTCGGCCATACGAGATTTGGCACCCAAGGTCAGAAAGAGTGGCAAAATTGATTTGAAAGACGACAAGGGGCGCACGCTGCTTATGCTGGTGGCCGGGCTGGGTAATGATACGGCAACGGAGATGGTATTGCGAGACTCCCCCGATTTAATGGCGATGGATAAAGATGGCCGAGTCGCCATGGACTACGAGCAAATGGGGGGAGGCACCGCCGTGGGTAATATACTCAAAGACCGCTGGAATAACGCCTTTACCGCCAACAACGCGGATGAGATACAAGCCCTGCTGGATTGCGGAGCCAATGCCGATTGGCCGGTTAACGGGGAGCCCCCGCTCGGGCTCGCTATCTACACCGGCAATGATACCTTGTTTAATATATTGACGATGCACGGGGCACATGCCGGCAACCGCATGAGCGATGGCACTACGCTGGTGGAGATGGCTGTAAAATTTAACAACGCCAATGCATTAGATTACTTACTGGGTGCCCTGAGTGAAACGGAAATCATTTTTTCGGATGGCATACCGGTATTTCGACATTTGATGAGTGAGGACAAGGCAGACTGCCTAAGCGCCTGGATAGACCAAGCCCTTTCTCAAAAAAAGATGCAAACTGAGGATGGCACCTCGTATTTTTGCCTGGTGATAAGGCTGGCCGATACTGCATGTGCCATAAAAGTGGCTACCAATCATCTCAAATTGCTCTCTGAGGAAGATGCGGAAGGCAACCTCCCCTTGCACGAGGCCGCCCGCCGTGGAGACGCAGCACTTTACCGAGAACTCGTAAAGCTGGGAGCCGAGGTCGAGCAAAAAAACTCTCGCGGAGAAACAGTGCTGATGCATGCCGCCCTGAGCGGAGATGCCGATACCTTGGCAGCAGTGCTCGAGAATATATCGCCGGAGTTGCTCAACGCGACAGATAAAGATGGCCACACCGCCCATTATTACGCAAAACTGGCTAAAGACCCGTCTGCTACAGAAGCCTTGAATGCCGCCGGGCTGCAACCGCAAAAGAAAAACTGACGCCATGGCTATTCACGTACGCCCGACCAACAGAATTAAAATTAAGCTTGTGTCTATCATACGGCGCATGCTCGCCATCGCGTTCTGTCTTGCTTTATGCTGCATCCTCCTCACCGGCACCGCACTCAAACTGTACGAAATCTATTTTGCAGGCGAAGGTGACAGCTCGTTCGTAACTTATACACCACCGCAACAAAAAACAAAACAAAACAAAACAAGAGTTGCCAAAGAAGAAAATGCCATTGCATCGGACCCGGGGGTCTCCGCCCCTTCATCGATGCTCATCGCTCACAACTCACCGTTCTCGATGGATATACCGGCAGATTTCGGTGACCTGTCAGCCGGTGTATCGGATGATTCCGGGATGGGCGACTTTGGATTCGGCGCCGGCGATTTAGGCGATGGAATGAGTGACGTCATGGGCTTGGAAGAAAGCTCCGGCGACGGAGACAGGGGTAAGCGCATAGGGTACAACGACGACATTCAGGTAGTGCTGGTGCTGGATGCCTCCGGCAGCATGAGCGAGTTGTTCAGAGCAGCTGCTGCCTCTATGGAAAAGGTGATAACCACCCTGAGCAACGCCAAACTTAACGGCAAAAAGACCAAGGTGAATGTGGGCATCGTCATTTACGGCCAGGCGATGAAAAACGGCGCCCCGATGAAGTTAACGCCATTCACGACGCAGGTCCGGAAAATGAAGTCGAGGTTAGAGAAAGTAGCTTGCGATGGCGCCATTGAAGAATGCGGTGCGGCTATTGCGTATGCTGTAAACAATTTTGAGTGGAACCGCCGAGACCGCGACGACATGCTCAAGGTTATCTTTATTGCCGGCAATGAGGCCTTTGACCAAGGCGATAAAGACTACCGAGAGGCTATTGCCGAGGCTAACGAGCAAAATATCATCATCAACACCATTCACTGCGGTCCGCCCGAAACAGAATGGGAAGAAGCCGCCGAGCTGGGGCGTGGCGTGGGCCTTACCCTTGATATACAATCAGGCTCTGCCCCGGAGGTTTCGTATGAAGAATTATATAAAACCCTCAAAGCCTTGCACGACTGTGCCCCGCTGCCCATAGGCTCGCCTGCCGTGCAACGCCGCCACATTGATATGCTTAAAAAAGCAACCGCTCCCCCGACCGGCAACCCCAAGAAGTTGCAAAAATGGTTGATGGAAAACAAACGCCGCATTCTGCTGGGCTACGAGTGGGACGCCATCGAGATTTGCCGCAGTACCCCGGCAGAAGAGTTCAGTATCGAGTCTCTGGGCGGTAGAGGCAACTTACCCATCAGCATGCGTGGCATGAGCGATGAAGAAATCATTGCCGACTTGCGGCAAAAGGCTGCGCGCCGTACCCTCCTTTTAGAACACTATAAAGAGCAAAAGGCCTCCGGCGACCTCGGCGACAAAATACTCAATGTACTGCAAGAGCAGGCACAGGAAAAAGGCATTACCATTGACTTCTGATACCATGCTTTCTCTCACCATTATCAACAGCGATAATATATGCTCGTCTTTCGAGCTTGATTCTACGCCCGGGGTGCAATACCGACTGGGCCGCTCGAGCAGTTGCGAAATTGCCCTGCCCGATGAGCTGCACCTCTCTCGCGTGCACTGTTTTCTGACCATAGGAGACGGCTGTGTCTTGCTGACGGACAATAACTCAAGCAATGGTATTTTTGAGGATAATGAGCGTGTGCAAGAGATTTTAATGTTGCCGGGCAAACAATACCGCGCCGGTAACTGTAAGTTGATGCTCGAGTATGTGGCAGAGCCCGCCCCGGAGTATGTACCGAGTTATACCGATACCCCGGCGGTTGAAGAATTGACGGTAGCCCCGCTACCGATTGAGGAATACAATGAAATAGAAATTGCCCCCCAAGAGCTGCCGGCAGAGCAAGTAGAAGAGGTGGCACGCGATGCAGAACCTGTTGTAGCGCAAGAGGAGGCAACGCAACCCAAGGCAGAGCAAGAGCACGCAACCCCTATCCCCGAGGATAAGCCAACTGAAGAGCCGGTACCGAGCCCGGTAACAACGCGCCCTGCCCCCAAACGAAAGTTTGTACCGCCGCCACCACGTAAAGCCCTCGTGCAACGAGCCGCACCACGCCCTTTTTACACCGCCACCGGCAAACTCAACACCGATACCGAGACAGCCAAGCCCAAGGAGCTTAAACACCGCAAGGCTGCCAATGGCGACAAGGTAAAGCGAGAGCCCTCCATCGCTGCTACCTCTATGGGGCTGCCATACGATTTCGGGTTAAGCTTAAGGTTACTGAACACCTTTCCTACTTTAGAAGAAGGAGACTTGCTCCGCTTCGCCATCAAAGCTGAAAAAGATTGCTATTTTTATTTGATTCAATACGATAGCGATAACAATGCAGCCATACTTGTACCCGGTGTTGGCGGGGCTCTCAACAAGCTGAAAGCCCATTGCGAATTGCAAATTCCGCCAACCGGTAACAATAGTTGCTACGAGCTTTATGTCGAGCCCCCCTATGGCACCGATACCATATTTATCGTAGCCGGCACACACAATATCGACTGGATTCCCGTTTGGCAAGAAAACCTCGCTCAACGTGATAACATGAGTACCCTCGGAGAAGTCGAACGTAATACCATTGCGCACTTCAAAGATATGGAGAAATTCGCAGACGCTTTGTGGTCTGTCGCCATGCTTACCATCAAAACAGGTGAGTAATTTTTCTCGAAAGTCTATACAGCGATAAACAAAAAACTGCGGTCACCCGATGAATGGATGACCGCAGTTTTTAGTAGATATCTTTTCTAATCAGGCGGCGGGCTGCTCAACGGCGGGCTGCTCAACGGCAGGCTGCTCAACGGCAGGCTGCTCAACGGCGGCAGGTTGCTCGGCGGCAGGTTGCTCAACGGCGGGCTGCTCAACAGCAGGCTGCTCGGCGGCAGGTTGCTCAACGGCGGGCTGCTCAACAGCAGGCTGCTCGGCGGCAGGTTGCTCAACGGCGGGTTGCTCGGTGGAGGTCTGAGCGGCAGTTGTCTGAGCATTATTTGTCACAACACCGGGCTGAACGGCGTTGCTGTTGGTTTGGCCCAATTCGGTTTTATTTTTTTCTTTATGTTCGTTGAGCATGAGTACACTCAACAAGAAGCAAAGAATCATGAAAAGAGAGCCGAAAATAATAGTACCCTTTTTGAGCACATCTGTGGTGCGGGCACCGAAAGCCTGATCAGTCATCTGAGCACCGAATGCAGCACCAAGACCTTCTTGCTTGGGGCGCTGCATCAGCACAAGCAAAAGAAGCAGGGCTGAAACCATCAACAGCAGAGCGAAAACGATGTATTTAAAGGTGATTAAGAAAAACATGGCGGTTATTATATCAGATTAAAAGGGATTTGTAAAGCCTCAAGCAATGATTTCATTAAGTTCATTGCAAACGATGCGAGTAGGCGTTATCGGCTTATCATCGAGCGCAAAGCTCATGATAACCACGCGTTCTCCGGCTTTGATGAGATGCGCCGCTCCACCGTTGATAATAATTTGGCCGGTTCCGGGAGGGCCGACAAGCACATAGGTCTCGAAGCGGTTACCGGAGGTGATGGAGGCAACCAACACCTTCTCGCCCGGCCAAATGCCGGCAGCCTCGACGAGATCTTGCGGTATTTCTATGCTACCTTCATATTCCACATCACCACGTGTTACCATGGCGCGATGAATTTTTGATTTTAGCTGAGAAACAAGCATAACGTGTTACTTTCGGGCGGATATGAAACAACTTTTTGGGATAAATGTCAATCCCAAACATTCAAAAAGGTGCACTTTATGTCACAGCCAAGCGGGCACAGACAGGACAAAGCGGTTTACAACCACGCGCCGGGCAATGCTCCCTACCCCACAAAACAAACTGCACGTGCAGTTTGTTCCACAAATGTTTCGGGAAACATTTTTTCAAATCGGCCTCAACAGCCTCTACGGTTTTACCACGGCTCAGATTCCACCGGCGAGCGAGCCGAAAGATATGCGTATCGACAGGGAAAGCAGGCATACCAAAGGCCTGAGCCATAACGACCGACGCTGTTTTGTGACCGACCCCCGGTAAAGCCTCAAGCTCTTCGAAGGTAGAGGGCACCTGCCCGTTATGGCGTTCGAGCAACAATTTGGAGGTTTCTACCAAGCGTTTTGCTTTAGTTTGGGTGAGGCCGCAGGTAGCGATAAACTCCCGCACCTGTTGCCACTCCATGGCAGCCATAGCTTGTGGTGTAGGCGCAGCAGCAAAAAGTTCGGGTGTCACTTTGTTGACGCGAGCATCGGTACACTGGGCCGATAGCATAACTGCCACCAGCAAAGTGAATGGGTCGGTATGGTGCAAGGGGCAACCGGGGGCGGGGTACGCCCGCTCCAGCTCCTCGAGCACTATGCTTGCGCGCTGTTTCCGCAACATATACGGAGAGGGGGGGGATATCAACGTCTCATGTTACTCAAGGGGCCCAGTGCGGCGTCGCCCTCGGTCTTAGTGGGAGCATTCCACGGTTTTTCGGTGGTGGTGCTGCCCTGAGGCGGCACAACAGTGCGGCCACTATCCGGCACCATCGGCAAAGCCGGCTGGCAAGATACCATCATAACCGATGCTGCAACTACTAAGGTATAAAGGAACGTCTTATTCATGGCTATATTCAACGTGCCCTTATGATAGCACAAAACACCGCACTTTGCCAGCCCAATTCAGCAAGAATATGACATAATCACATTTAACACAGCCCGATAACGAGGAATATGTAAGGCTACGCCGCGAGCTCAAGCCAGCATAATTTTGATTCAGGCAACTCGTCCATCAAGCAAAGTTCCGTATATAAAATCGCCGCCGGTGTTTTTGACACGCGGCGGCAATTTAAACAGATGCTTAACGCTACACGGACATTACGAACCGTGGGGCTTCTTGTGGATGATATTGTCGCCTACGCGAATCTCTTGACCGGGCACCAAGGTATACTTAGCTACCACCTCATTGCCTTTGACACTCTCAACTCGCAAATTCGCAACGGTCACATCGCCACGCTTGACGATAAGAGGCACGGTATCACCAATAACGATACCACTATCTTTGGGTGCCTTGAATACAACGATACGACTCTCGGGCTTAACCTGACTCACCACGTACTCAAGAACATTCTTGCGGTATGTAGCCTCGAACTTGCGATTCTGCTCTTCCAAACGAGCAAGTTCGGCCTGCTCGGCAGCCACCTTGGATTCTGCCTTGCCACGTACCTCAACAAGAGAGGCGTGCTCACTGGTCAGCTCGGCATTCTTCTCTTTGGCGTCCGTTACAATTGTTTGGAACGTATCTACCACCTCGGTCAGGTCGGATACACTGGCCAAATCGTCAAGAGTGCGCATGGTCTCCAACAAAGCCTCAGCCTTTTTCTGGGCCTCTTCATGTTTCCCCTTCGTAACTTCCAGCTCGGCAGACATACCATCGCGGTAATCTCTTTGTTCATCGCGAGTACTCTCGGCTACCTCACGTTTCTCGATGGCGCCGTCTACACCATTAAGCTCATTGCTGACCTTACGTGTCTTTTCATCGGCACTGTTTGCATCTAACAGAGCTTTATTGAAATCGGATTCGGCCTGTTTCTTAACGGCCTCCATGCCCTTGCCGGCTTTACCGCCACTTACATTGACAACGGCACGCATCATTGCCTGCTGTTGAGAGGAATAATACCAAGAGCCGACAGAAAGCCCTAACACCACTACGGAGAGAATAACGGGAAATACTTTCATATAAAACAGGAGTTAAAATTTACTTATCATTGCGAATAGAGATGACTTCATCGCCCAGTTTGACGCGTTCGCCAATCAACAGGGTACCCTTCTTCACCGTGGCGGTGGAAACCTTGGATTCTACGTTGGTCACCTTGAGAACACAAATTTGCTTACCCCCACGCATAACGGCAAGCTCA
Source organism: Akkermansiaceae bacterium (assembly GCA_015062055.1). Classification (GTDB taxonomy): domain Bacteria; phylum Verrucomicrobiota; class Verrucomicrobiia; order Verrucomicrobiales; family Akkermansiaceae; genus Akkermansia. Next base: position 40,254 of record SUVK01000003.1, on the reverse strand, counting down.
GAGCCGATAACTACGCCACCGTTATCAATGCCGGCATCGAGAGCAAAGAATGAATAGTTGGGGTCCACATAACTGATGCGGCACTTCAGCTCGGGGGGAGAGATACTGTTCTGGCGGTCCTTACCAAGCTTTTGAGCGGCAGCAATACGTGTGTTAAGGTCGTCGCTTTGCTCGCCGAGAGAAGCGATTTGGGCGGTTTCCATGTCAATTTGATTCTGCAACTCAGCGTTGGCATCCATCAAATCTTTAGCAGCAGCGATAATCTCACTCGGTTCGGAGCTATTGGCATCGAGCCCTACTACCTCTGCCGTCTTGCTGACAACATCCTTGAGGTTACGCTCTACGGTTTCGGTCTCAGCCAACAGGTCATCGTTTTGACTCTTCAAGTCATCACCTTCAGATTTGAAATCAGCAGCCTGAGCCTCTGCTTCCTTCTGCACTTTGGCCTCGCGCTCTACCTCAGAGGTATAGTATTCTTCGCGCAGCTTGCTGTAGGCTGCATTAATTTCTTGCTGTTTGGCATCAATTTTATTGCTGACGGCAGACCCCATCCGTTTGAAAACGTGCGTAATCTCACCGGAATCCTGCTGTACCAAGCCCTTATGATTCTGCGTGTAAAAATAGAACGATGCGCCGATAAAGACGAACGACGAGATGATGATATATTTCCACATGGTGTAAGTAAATTTGCAACTGTTCGATATATCTTTTACACCAGATTTCTCTTCTTGGCAATCAAAAAAAGCACTTGGCGCGAATTTTATTGCAATTTTTTTAGTAGCTTACGAATTTCGGGTATAAAAAAACCCGTGCCCGGCGAAAAAACGCACCGGGCACGGGGAATTTAATTTATTATCAGAGTCGGGCAGCAGGCATCAGGCCTGCTCTGCCTTGGCAGCAGCCTCAGCGGCCTTGCGGTCGCGGGCAGCAGCGCGCATGGACATCTTGACACGGCCCTTGTCATCGATACCGATGCACTTGGCAGTCACAATGTCGCCCACTTTCACAACATCCTCTGTTTTCTGCGTACGGCCCTCGGCCAGCTCAGAGATGTGGATGAGGCCATCCTTACCGGGCAGCACCTCCATAAAGGCACCGAACTCCTTGGTGGACACAATCTTGCCCTCGTAGGTTTCGCCCACTTCAATCTCCTTGAACATGCGGTCGATGAGGTAGAGTGCACGCTCGACACCCTCTTGACGGCTGCCGTAGATGCGCACGGTGCCGTCCTCCTCGATATTGATATCGGTACCGGTTTCGGCCTGCAGGGCCTTGATATTCTTACCACCGGGGCCGATAAGCTCGCCGATGCGGTCTTGCGGGATGGAGGTAGACTCAATGCGCGGGGCATTGGGGCTCATCTTCTGCGGCTCGGCAATGCAGGCATTCATGGTAGCAAGCACATCCAGACGGCCCTTGCGAGCCAGATGAATGGCATCCTCCAAAATGTAGAGCGGAATACCCGGCAGCTTGAGATCGAGCTGGTAGCCGGTTACACCTACCTCGGAGCCGCAAAGCTTGAAGTCCATGTCACCATAGAAGTCTTCCGAGCCGATGATGTCCAGCAGGGTCTCGAAGCGAGCGGGCTCGCGGTCGCCCTCGTTGGCAAACTCGGTCACCAAACCGACGGAAATGCCGGAAACCGGGCGCTTAAGAGGCACGCCGGCAGCCAGCAGAGAAAGCGTACCGGCACATACGGAAGCCATGGAGGTAGAGCCGTTAGACTCCATAATCTCGGAGGAAACGCGGATGGCGTAGGGGAAATCTGCCTCATCGGGGATTACCGGGGCAATGGAGCGCTCTGCCAAGGCACCGTGGCCGATCTCGCGGCGGTTCTGACCACCGAAACGACCGGTTTCACCCACAGTGAACGGGGGGAAGTTGTAGTGCAGGATGAAGCGTTTTTCATCCACAGAGCCGGTGTAGTTGTCGAGGTACTGCTTCTCCTCCATGGGGGCGAGGGTAGCCAAGCACATAGACATGGTTTCGCCGCGAGAGAAGAGAGCGGAGCCGTGTACCACGCCGGGCAGCACGTTCACCTCTGCAGAGAGCGGGCGCAGCTGCTTAATAGTGCGGCCGTCAGCGCGCTTGCCTTGCTCCATGATGGAGATACGGAAAGCCTTCTTCTGAATGTACTCGAACACCTGCTCGACGTCGAAGTCGGTAGCCTCGGGGTAGGTCTCCTTAATCTTGGCCTCCACCTCATCGCGGAGGGCACCTACCTGCTTCTGACGCTGAATCTTGTTGGGAGCGTAAATAGCATCCTCGATGCGGTCGCCGGCCACTTGGTAGCCGATTTCGAGCAACTCGGGCTTGGCCAAGGTAAGCTCGTACTCGCGAGTGGGTTTACCGCAAAGGGCGCGCAGCTCTTCTTGGGCAGCGCAAATCTTGGCCACATTCTCTTGGGCAAAGCGCAAGGCTGCAATAAAGTCCTCTTCGGGCAGCTCGTTGGCAGAACCTTCAATCATGATTACCTGGTCCTTAGAACCGGCATACACGAGATCCAGGTCGCTCTCACCACGCTGGCTGTTGGTGGGGTTGATAACGAACTCACCGTTGATACGGCCCACGCGCACGGCGCCTACGGGCTCGGCAAAGGGAAGATCAGAGATAACACATGCGGCAGATGCACCGTTGATGCTGAGGATGTCCGGCTCGTTCTCGCCGTCAGCTGCCATCAGCAGGGAGATTACCTGCGTGTCATAGAAGTAGCCCTTGGGGAACATCGGACGCAGAGGACGGTCCGTCATACGGCAGGTCAGAATCTCCTTCTCCGTGGGGCGACCCTCACGCTTGAAGTACCCGCCCGGGAACATACCCGCAGCTGCTGCCTTTTCTTTGTATTCTACGGACAAGGGGAAGAAGGTCTGCCCCTCTTTTATCTTGGTGGCACTCACAACGGTAACAAGCACCACGGTATCACCACAACGAACAGTCACTGCGCCATCTGCCAGGCGGGCAATCTTACCGGTTTCAATTGTGATGGGATTGGCGCCAACGGCGCACGATACGGAATGTATACTCATTTTATTTTCTTTTCTATCTTCTTGTGCCGGCTCCTTGCTTCACCTCAAAAGGACGGAACCGGCAAACTCCCTTCCTCGGCAGGTGGCAGGGTTCTTAAGCTACCCTGCCGCATCATGCGCGCCTCTGTTTGACACAGTTACACGCATTCGCGCCCATTTTACACAGTTTCAACCCCCAACGCAAGCATATAATCCGCAAAATAACCGAATTTATGCCATTTGCGGCTTCATAATGCACTTATCTTTTCCGGTAGGGGTAACAATAACGCTCATTTATGTCTTTATATGCAAGGCGAGCACATATCCCCATGACAATGGCAAGCAGTAAAGCAAACCAACCGTATGGCGAATAAGCCGACATCTGCTCTAATTGTGCTTTATTGTGCTCAAATTGATGCTGTGCCATATACCCACAAAGCATTTTATACCAAAGAGTCAAATTTTCTTTTTCGGCAAATGGAGATTCTGCGCTGTTGCGCATCTTGTATACGTAGGTCAATAATTTGATGGATGCTGGGTCTGCAGGCTCATAGTCGGCCGTTGTATCCATGGGGAAATAGTGCATGGAATTTTCGCCTATCACCAAAGCGGTATACTCGGGAATAGCTCTTTTCTTAAATTGCTCTGCACTGCCGCATCTCGAAGCAAAGCGAGAACAAAAATTTTCTACCACTTGGGGCATCTGGTGCTCTACGCGATGCTCAAAAATACGAGGACCTTTTTTCAAAATTTCGTCACTCATAGCGGCATGATTAGCCCACAACATGGGCAATGTGGGTATCAGCGCCAACAACAGCACCTTACCTTTGTTCTCCCCCGCCCACGTTTTGTGCCACAAATACATCCACCCACACAATATCCCCCAAAATACTCCAAGGCACACCATAAGGTACAACAGCTGCGTGCCTCCCCAAAACGAAAACAATTTGATAAATATCTCACTCATGCACTGCTATTCACTCCGCATCCTTATCTACGGCGCTATCCTTTGAAACATTGTCGTCTATTCGGAATACTCCCATGCTTATTTTGTCTGCCCTGTCGATTCTGCCATTCTCTTAGGCGAACAATTAAATCTCAATTGCAGTTGGGGGGTGACCTTCCCGTCTTCGCTGATGAAACCGGTCATCGAGAATAACCCCTGACTATCTGCATTTTTGAATTCACCCAAACGTTGTTTGGAAAATTTGTCCAACATACGCCAGACATCAAAAGAACACTGAAGAATCAACCCTTCATTCCCCTCCCCCTTCATATAGCACTCAATTGCTATGTTGTCTACAGGTAATTGTAATTTTTCATTCTTCACCATTTGACCAATCTCGGCCAAGAACATTGCCAGCTGCAGCAAATATTTTTCTTGATTAGAAGTCAGATTTCCTATCAACTTCTTATCAAGCTCCCCGGTTATAGTAGCCTTACCTTTCTTATAATCTGTGATGACAACTGAGGGATAAGAGAATACGAAGGACGGAATTATAACAATACCTTTTTCCTCATCAACCTCTACACCAGCGTCCTTCAAGGCAGAATACTTCCCATCCAACAACTTCTGCACCTCCTTCATAACAAATTTACGAGTATCTGCCAGTTTGAGGTTTTGGAGGATTTCTTCCTTCTCACCTTTTTCAGACTTTTTTTTATCATTGGCATTATTTACATTCTTCAAATCCCTTTCCAATTGTGCTTTTTTTGCAGCTAAAGCAGCTACCCGCGTCCTCCATTCATCGAGATTCGTACCAACCTTCAAAAGTTCCTGATACTCACGGTTAAGCTTATCGTAATCCTCTTGCGTTTTCATGCCATTAATCCGCTCTTTCAACTCTTTAATTTTAGCCAAGAGTTCTTCTTCAGATAACGTTGTAAAGGAGGAATTTGATTTTGATTTATATATTTCAAACTCCACATGTTCTCTTACCTTTCGCATGTGTTCATGATAACAGGGGTCCGTCTTATCGGGCGGAGAGCCCCCCATCCATCTGGATTCATACAAGAGGGCAATAGCATCACTGTACTGATACATCTCTGTAGAATCCGGAATTTTTGTTAAGGTGTCATCCGTTACATAAAAATATCGGGCCGTTTCTTCGCACGACAATAAACCGTACAAGGCTTCTGCCAATTTAGGGCGGGCGCCGTGTTCCTCATTTCGGATTTCTTCCACATTGATGCCCTTTATAGTTTCAGAGTCGGGGTATTCGCGTTGGAGCGTTTCGAATAAAGAGCAGGCCTCCTGAGCGGCCAAGTCAGACACATACTCATCCCCCTTGCCTTTTTCGGCAGACATGGTAGAATACAGCACCAAAGCAATCACGAATAAGGCCAAAAACATGTCGCTGACACATGGCCAAAAGTTCTCATCATTGTGTAAGTTTCGTCTGCTCATTATGATAATATATGTATAATTTGATTACAGCACTATTTTTATCTTCCCTCACTTATTCTCATAAAGCCTAATACGCTTAGGAGTTTTTTGGGGCAAGGGGGCACTCGATGACATGGGGGGAATACAATTGAATCTCAATTGCATTCGTCGGCATCGTTTTTGATAATCCTCTGTATCTTCGCCATCTATTTCTGTCAGCAAAACACGACGGCCAAACCCGGTCATTGTGAAAAGTCTTTGCCCCTGCAAGTTCTTACATTTCGACAATGCGCGTTCGGCATACTTATCCAATAAAAGCCAAACATCAAATGCGCGCTGAAGACTCAACCCATCATTGAAATACACTTTATCTGTAACTTTGCCTACATCATCATCTGTGTGGCACTCAATGGAAATACTGTCGACAGGCAAGTCACCGTTCTCCACCATTTGAGCAATCTCGATTAAGAATTTGGCTAAAAGTTTTAATTTATCCCCATATTTATCTATCGGTTTTTCCAAACGATGCTCCACATCATCGGGTCTAACACCTCTACCTTGTCTATAATAATCTCCTGTAGCCTGATCGAATGCGAATACTTCAGACGAGATAATAACAATACCTTTTTCCACGTCGACTTTTACAGCGCCGTTTCCCTTCAAGGCAGAATACTTATCTTCATTCAACTTGTTCTGCACCTCCTCCATAACATCTTTACGAGGATCTTCTTTTTTTATATTGTTGATATCTTCGTCCAACTTTGCAATTTGAACGTTCAATTTTTGGCCTTCTGTGTTTGCATGAGTTAACTTTTCATCAAACTGAGCTATTTGTTGTTCGAGCTCCTCTTTTTGAGCCTGCAATTGTTTTACTTCTTCCGATTTATCAAAAAGTTCCTGCTTCTTACTTGCAAGCGCATCGTACTCATCTTTCGTTTTCATACTTCGGATTTGAGCATCCAGCCTCTCAGCTTCTTCCACCAGTTCTTCATAAGACGCATCCGCGTATGTCGAATCTGATTTTGATTTATAAATTTCGCTCTCCACATGTTCTCTTACCTTACGCATGTGCTCATGATAACAGGGGTCATTCTCATCCGGCGGAGCACCACATTCCGTCCGGGTCTCATACAACAGTGCAATAGCATCGTTGTACCGATACATCTCTGAGGCATCCGGAATTTTTGTTAAGGTGTCATCCGTTACATAAAAATATCGGGCCGTTTCTTCGCACGACAATAAACCATACAAGGCTTCTGCCAATTTAGGGCGGGCGCCGTGTTCCTCATTTCGAATTTCTTCCACATTGATGCCCTTTATAGTTTCAGAGTCGGGGTATTCACGTTGGAGAGTTTCGAATAAAGAGCAGGCCTCTTGAGCGGCCAGATCAGATACATACTTATCCCCCCTGCCTTTTTCGACAGACATGGTGGAGTAGAGCACCAAAGCAATTACGAACAAGGCCAAAAACATGTCACTGACACATGGCCAAAAGTTCTCATCACTGTGCAAATCCCGTCTACTCATTGATATAATAAAAATAAGGTTTAATTACAACGCTCTTTCTTTGGCACTCTTGCCCCAAGCAATGGCCAAATCTTTACCCACTTTGTCTAGGTCGTCAATTTTTTTCGCCAAGGTATCCATAGCAAACTGCACATCGCGAATACCGTCATTCATCGTATGCGAGAAATCAGTATTAGAATCACCGATACTTTGCATCATTTTCTTAGACTTATTCAACATTTCTGTGGCCTGCTTTGAACTATCATTCACCAAATTTTGAGAATTAGTCACTTTTTCTTTCATGGTATTAACTTCAGCTAATACCTTCTCAACTTGGAGCATCTTTTCACTCATACCGGAGAGATTCGAATCATAAGATGAAACGAGTTTACCCATTTCATTCATATAACTTGCTTTATTTTTAATATCCTCGGATGTTGCGCGACCATGAGCAACATCTTGAGACACGGTATTAAGATTACCCAGCAGATGCCCATATTGCGCAGCTATAGATTCGCAGCGAGGCTGTGTCTCTTGTACATATTTTTCAATTTGAGAAACACCTGCATTAAAATGCTCTTTTAATTGATTAGCGGACTGCTCCAAGGAGCTCAGCGCAGCCACGCTATCCCGCCCCCGAGCCAATTGACCGCTTACTGTATTAAGTGTATCTTTCAGCGTAGCAATAGATTGTTTATTCATCGAGGCGACTTCCACATACTTCTTCATATTGCCATGAAGTTCTTTCATTCGGTTATTAAGATCTACCAGTTCTTTTTCTTTTCTCTTCAATTCTTCCAAATTTTGGCTCAAATTGATACTGGTAGAGACCACATCCGTCACCGGTTGCAGAAACGGCATCAGCTCTGTCATGGTAAACAAATCCAACTTCTCCAGGTAGCCATCCAACTTAGCCACATACCAACCGCGCAGCCACATCAAAATAATCGTAAAGAAAACAGCGTACATACTGGGTTGCAAAGCCTTACCCAGCTCCGGGATATTAGCAGAACCATTCTCCAACACCTTATGCACACCGGTAAGAGTACCCAAAATACCCATAATCAACAAAAAGGATGTAATGGTACGCAACCAGCAAGAGGAGCGTCGGCTCATTTCATCTTGCTCAGACAAAGAGTGCAAGTCATGCAAAGACGGCATCAACTTGGTACTCTGCGCTTCGATGGCATCTCTAATGGTTTCCAAGCGCAGTTGCAACAATTTTCCCTCACCCACGCGAGCCATATCCTTACCTTTGCTGAGCTTTTGAATGTAAGCATCAAGCTTCATTTTACGACTATCAAATTGCTGCTCCTCGGAAGAAAAATCCATTTCCTTATCACATTTTTCTAAGCGAGAGGCATCTCGCCACACACCGTAAATGGCCCATATTGCACACCATACACCTATCGCCGTAAAAATAAAAATAAGCGGCAACACCCAACTCGACAGGTTCTTTAATATATCGTTCATCATAACCGATTATCAATTTTCTATTGTTAATGATACATTCCAAGACAGTAAAAGCAACACGAGGAGTATAAATACGATTTCGTACCAATACGCAGCAGGCTCTTTCGAATAACGAGAGTTGCGGTCTTGCAGGCTCTCCCGTATTCCACGTATTTTCTTCACGCAATTATCTTCCAGAGATTGGATTCGACTTTCAAGATTTCGTTTAGCCTCACCAAACATATTATTCAACATCGTGAGATATGTCTGGAAAGAAGATAAGTTCTGCTCCGTATCGGTCTTCATCTCAGTATAAAGCTCTGCCGTTTTACGGGCAAAAATGGCAGAGTTTTCTGCCTGCAGTACACATTCATTCAAGCTATGGGCGATATCGCTCCCCAGCAACACCACATCTTGCAGGTGCTGATCTATTCTTGTTGCCGTTACCCAGCGAGCTTGTATGCGTTCTCGAGAAGCTGAATCCATGTTCGGGATTTGAGTTGCATATTGCCGCATCTTTGCGATGTCCGCAGTAAACGGCTTAGATGCCTGAACAAACTGTGCAAAATTTTTCTTAAACAGCTCGGATGTGGTTTTATCGAAGTTATCAGATAAAACCTGTATTTGAACTAGAAGACGGTCTCTCAGATCAAGCGTTTTTGTAAACCCGGTGCGGATAGACTCTAACACTCGCGTGTAAGATTCAGCATCAACTATCGGCAACTCCCGTTGCCACGCATACATTTTGGCATGCACCTCACGAATCGTCTCGCCACATGCGACTAATTGTCTGCGTATTTGCTCCATACCGGAAATGCACTCGGACATTCCCTTTACGCTATTACTGAAAGAAGTAAGGGATTCATTAATTTCTTGCAGCTGCACAGAGCTCTTCTCTGCAGGACGGAAAAAAGGAAAATAAAAACTCACCGTATGGCGGTCCAAACGGCCTATGTATCCCTCCACTCTTCTTCGGTACATGCCGCGACATATAATCAACAAAACCGTAAATGTCACAGCGATAGAACTGGGTATAAGAGCTATCGGCAGCTTTTCCATGTTGAATGTATCACCATCAATAGCGGCATGCACACCCACCAAGGTACCCAGAATACCAATTATCAGCAATACCGAAATCACCACACGCAGCATCCACACGGGATTGCGAGCAGCTTCTGTAGCATAAGTCAAAGCGCGCAAGTCACTTAATGACGGGAGACGGCCTCCGGGATGACTAATCGACTTCAAAATTAACGCAAAGCGCACGAAGTGATGTGACTCGGCCCCATAGAGACCGGCATCTTCAGCCAAAGACTCCTCCAGCTTTAAAGATGTTGCCTTCTGCTTAAGAGAAGGCCAATTCTTCTTGTTTAAATCATGTTTGCGACGGCGTTCAAAACTGATACTCTCTTTGTTTATCTTGCGCCAAGCTTTCCACACCGATAAAAAACCGATGTACAAACTCAACAACAACAACACGCATACCACCATTAAGGAATGAGCTGAATCACCCAACGGCCTGTTGAAAATAGATATCAAGCTATCAGCACCGGTCATTTCGCGACAAACTTGCGCCAACAATGCGATTGCAACCATTAATTGCAACAAAAATAACAAGAGGCGCAAAAAAAATGTTATCAAAGTTCGCATACTTATCAATCTTTGAGTTTACGTTCATTCATTGCACACAATTCTTCCCCTCGCCTGATATGCTCCATGGTAAGACGAGAATGCACGGTGTGGCTCGCTAAAAACTGAGTTGGCGGGTTGGGGGGTAAGGGGGCCTCGGGGTCGGATGAAATTTGCAGCTCTTTTAATTGAGCCACCTGAGCCTCTGCCACCTTACCGGCCACTTGCACAGCATTCCATCTTACTTCGCGCTCTGAATCGTCGGGAAAATCCGGCACCTCCAGAGCCTCCATACCTTTCAAATTTTTGGTCAATTCATCCCAACCGTCAGAAATAGATTGTCCCCGAGGGCGAGATAGGCACGGCAAAATAGAGGTCATAGTGACTTCATCCAAAAGCCCCAAATAAGAATCGACAAAGCGTAAATACCAAGCGCGACAAATCATTAACAATACTGTACCCAGCACGGCAAAGGCGCTCGGGCTTAATGCCGGTGCCAGTTTTAATAATTTTATACCGTACTTATCAGCATACAGAGTCTCATAATCATCCGCAGCCAATACCCCATGAACACCGGTTAAAGTTCCTAAAATTCCCAAAATCAACAAAAAGGAAATAATGGTATTCAAGCCGGCAGAATCCCAATTACTCAACTCACGTTGCAGGGTAATCTCATGCAAATCTGACATTGACGATAATTTCTTTTCACCACGAGTATTCACCTGTCCGGCCAGCAAAACATCTAAACGACGATAGATGAGCGTATGCTCTTTTTTGTGCTCCTTTAACCACGTATAACATTGTTCGGGATTTGCATTCCTGCTCAAGTTTTCATCTCGACGTTCTTTTAACACCGCCAACTCAGACGATATACGTTTCCAGCTCAGCGCAAACATAACCCCGCCGATAATAATCAACAAAAATACCATGATGGACATCATCTGAGAATGCCCGATGAATTTCATGATAGATGTTATCTTTTGTTGCAATTGAACATGCCAAAGAATCAGTGCAGTATACAGAAGAACCAAACAAAGGGCAACGATACCCCCGAAACGCAATCCGGAACCTGATACCGCACTTTTTTTTATATTTCTTGCGTGAAACTGTCTGCTCATAACTGCACCCAAAGGTTCCATACTACCAATAAATACCACACCAATAACACAACAACAAGCCCCCAAGGCTTTTTATAGAAGGAGCGCAATTTCATCATGCGGTCTTTAACGCGTTGTACAAAACCGCGCCAGCCCGAAGCATAAATACTCCGTCCACCATGTTGCATGTGTCGTATTGCAATATTATAATTTCGCAATTTTTCAATAACCTCCTGCTGCATTCTCTGGTAGGTATCAAAGACTTTTTTACATCCCAGCTTTGCTTTTTCAAATCGGCGTTCCTGTTCTGCATACAGGTCCGGCAATTGTTCTGCCAAGACGGCCATCTCTGCAATTTTATTGTCAATAAAATCATCCGCAGCGTTGATAACACTTTCATTATGTTTATACCGTTGCACCGAATCCGGCAAGGAGTTCAGGAAAACAACCAGCTTTTTCAATTTAACCACAGATTCATCTATGGCAGACATGGAAAATTGATCCTCAACGTAGGTGCCGATGTTGGCAGCAGAATCTCTAAGCTGCTGCAAATTCATCTTCCAGCCGCGCATTCCATGTATATACACCATCCCCTTATACCCCACTTCTTCATAAATATAGCTGAATAAGGTTTCAGCCCTATTCATCCATTGCTGAATATGGTCCAGTTGTCCGGCATATGCATGACAGAGCCTCACATAAGAAGAAAGCGCCTTCACGGTATCTTGACGCAGTTTATTCAGAACCGCGTGATTATCGAAGGCAGTACCGAAAACGATACTCATCTCCGTTAAGTTCTCATGCGTTTGCAAAAGCAAATCTGCGCAAAGTTTTTCACTTTCGCAAGCATCTTCGTGGGATTTCTTGACGCCATGCAAAATATCCTCCATTGTTTGCTTGCCACCTTTCACCGCTTGCAACACATTTATCAGGCTGCGGACATTGGATGAATCCTGAGTTTCCGATTGAAAAAAGACCAGCAGGGTTGTCAGGGTGTATTCGTCAAAATCAGAAATAAACGACGAAAGCTTTTTATTATACCAGCCTCTCAACACCATCACCAACACGGTGAAGAATACAGCCAAGGCACCGGGTATCAGTGCATCAGCCAAAACGCTCACCCCAACCTCAGCGGTAATATTATCCAACTTATTGTGCACGCCGAGCAAGGTACCCAAGATACCCATCACCAAAATGCCCGGAGCCAATACGCGAAAGGTTGCTGTAGAAACTCCACCACGCTCACGCTGTACGGTCAACTCGTGCAAATCTCCCAAACTGGGTGTTTTACGGACCAAGTTTTTTGTGCTTACGGAAGCAATAATAGCATACAAACGGTCTGAGGCGTAGCCGGAGTTTAACTCACGCTCTGCGTTGTCCCCATAAATATAACGCTGTACCGCAGCAGATGAGTTCATGGGGTTGTCATCCCCTGCAGCAGCCATCAGCTCAAGGTATGGATCCTTGTCATGGCCGGTCCTTTCCTTTAATCTTTCAATTCTTTTTTTGCAACAGTTAAACGCGCGCTCTTCTTTCTCCAAATTGAGCATGGCGCGCCATATCAGCAAAGGAGTCAACACGCCAACTGTCAGCAACATTGCCAACAGTATAGCGCGTATCGTCTCTTCGTTCAATAGGGTATCCAACACAGCCTTCTTATAGCAGAAGTTTTGTTTTCTTTTTACTCACCACTCCCGGGCACAGGGAAGATGATGAAGACCTCTGCGCGACGGCAGCGGGACAACTCGTTTTCCTGTGCCGCAGTATCTTTGTTAAGACTGATATCGCATGCGGGGCGGGCCCAACCGGTACCAATGGCGACATGGCTCAGCAACTTGCTGCCGGGGAACTTCTTTTTTAACTCTTCACCCAAGAAAGAAGCACGTCTCTGAGACAAATTCAAATTAGATTTCCAAGATGATTGATCCACCATGAGTAGCCCTCTATGCTGAATATCGGCATGGCCTACCACCACAATAACGGCGCGCTCGTTCTTCACCAGCTCTTGTATACGCGCAAAAGCCTGAGTTGAGGTATAATAGGCTGCATCCGCATCCAGCATGATACGGCCTTCTTCGCTCTTGTCACTACCCGTCTCGAAATAGATGGCAAAGGGCACGCGCACTCCATACACGGAGTAGTTGTTCTCATTGGCTTCTTCCACATCATAGCCAAACTTTTCGGCATCTTTGCCCATAGCCTTAAGCAGAACGGGAATGGGTAAGTCATCTCGGGTCAGCTCATTATCACGCTTCAGGTTATCCATACCCAGCTCAACCGGCACAAAACCGGCGTCGCTTATAATTTGCGTTACACCGGCATTCTCTGCATTGGCAATGAATGCCAGCAAGTCTGCAGACAAGGCAGAGGCGCGAGAATCCGTATCACGTGTGCTGCGGTATCCATAAATACTGTATGAATAAGCATAACGCCCGGTAGCTATGTTGGCCGGAGTGGGGTCTACCCCCTGAGTGCTAGGCATGTACTCTCCGGGCACATGTTTGAAAGCTTCCTCACTCTCCCAACCGGCAGCATAACAAATGGTCGGAGTATCGCTATAGGACAACGCTCCGGCGGCATCTTTATGCCACACACCGAAAATCATTTTTTTAGCATGCTCGTTACGCAAATCTCGCATGGAGAGGTTGCGTTTTTCCTGCACATCGCCTTTTTGCGTATTAGGCATCAAACCGAACACTTGAGCCGCCTCCGTGCGTGCAGCATCATTCACAGAATACACTGAAGGCTGCTGCTTCATGGTAGCAGAACGCAACGGGGTCTTCATGTCAAGCAGCTGGTCACCACGGAAGAACACCAAGGCATCGTAACACACGCGAGCCTTGAACGCGCGACCTAACTGCTCTTGTCTCATTCCGTCCGGCAACCAGGTGACCAACATTGCTCTATCGGGAGTAATTCCCGTAAGCATCAAGTTGGCGTTACCTTGTGCTCCTACGGACTTAAACGCATCAGCAGCATTCTGCGTAGGAATAATGCGTATACGCAACTTGCCAGGCTCGGTCCCTTGTAATGCGGACGGCACATTTGCTTCGAGCTCCAAGTTACCTTTACGTTTAGCCCAGACAAATCGAGAGCCGTTCACAGGCTTAGCTTGATTTTCCGTAAGCCAGCGGGTCACCAAGCTACTCAACAAGGAGTCAGCCAAATCGCCTGTTGCCGTCAACACCAAATCGGGTTTAAACTCGGGCGGAGGCAAGGGCTTAGGCTCCGGTTTTACGTCCGGCATAGCAACGGATTCATTACCACCTTTGCACTCTTTTATCTTATTCAAAGTGGTATCAATTTCCACCATCTTCGGCTTGTTATGATCTACTATAAACTTAGCCTGCTTACCTTCGCCAACCTTCTCGTTGGTGATAACCATCTCTCGAGACGCCCTAGCATCCGCCACCTCAGCTTTACGCTTATTCATCTGCGATATGACACGTGGCACTTTCACTTTATACAGTTTCTCAATAATCCAAGTGTAGGTACGGCGCCCCTCCCAATGGGATTTACCGTGTTTTCGCCGTTCTATCGCCTCATCTTTATACTTCGGTAATTCGGCGCAGATTTTTTCGACCATAGCATAATTAGCATACGTTTCGTCGGGTTCATTGGCCTTAGTCTCCCACTCTTTAAGAACCTCGTCATATAGACTCTGAGCTTCGTTCTGAAGCTCAAGGCACTCTTTATTCAACTCTTTAATGCGAGCAAGCTTTTCCCCGCATTCTACCACCACATTTTCCGGCTGTTGCTTATTATTCAATTCTTCAATTTCCTCTGCCAACACTTGAGAATCGCGAGACTTACTTTCTATTTCTCGTAAGCAAGATTCCAATTGACTCAACAAAGCATCTGCATCATAAACATATTGCGCTTTCACGGGCTTCGATGCAGCTTTCACAACCTTATTAACTTCGGCTACTACCATCTTTTTATACACCTCCGCATCTATATTGTAAGCTTCCTCCCCATCATCAGAACAGCACCACGCTAATCCCAACAGCGCAGCAAAAACACCTCCTACTTTTATGAGCAAACTTTTATGCTTAGGATCCATAACGTCACTTCCTATCGAGAGATTTATTTTCAGCACCACCGGGCCGGGCTCTCTCAAACCCAACCCGGTGGCTTTTTTAAGTTAATTCAGCTATTACAGCTCAAGCAATCTACGTACCAAATCACGTTTTTCGCGAGCTTCCAACCACGCTTCCGAACCTTGTTCTTCAGCGGCCAGCTTATCGCTATACTTCATATAAACAGCTTCTTTTTCCTTGAGGGTCATCGATACATACAAATCTGGTTCAGTCGATTCACGTACGGCCATGCGCAAGGCTCTCATCATATCATTTTTATATGCCTGCCCGGGGAAGCGAATCTGAGTCTCAGTATATGGATTAGTGTAATTAATACCATCATACTTGTCTACATCCCTAGCGAATTCGACTCCTCTGGTGGTCTTCATGATCATGGGCTCTTCCTTACCCTTCACGCGAATGAAAAGTTCCGACATAAGTTCCGTAGTGCTGATATTTCTCTCATCAGGCTCACCGCCCAATGTCAGAGCCGGGCGATTGAAGAACCTGCTGCCATCTTCACCGGTAGCGTCATAGTTCGCGAAGTAAATCTTGGCGCGATCGTTTTCCTCCAGAGTACTCTGGTACCTACCCTCCACGTAGGAGGACACGCCGGCAAAGCGGCAGGGCATCCAGTATGGCACATACAATACGCGGATTTCCTCCGGGCTATGGTGTTTATAGAACTCCATACGGCCACCGAGAATAATGTAGGTATTCGGGCGAGAAGTCCGAATTTTTTGCTCAAGCCAGTTGAGCAAGGCAGGATTCTGCGCAGTTTCAGGCAGACCGACAACAATAGCAGCAGCCGGAGAAACCTGGGGCTGACGCAAACCATCATTGCCGTTAATTTCGGCACTAATGGGCATTCCTCTCATAAACTGCTCAACAAGAGGCCCGAGGTTATGCTCCCAGTTAGCAGGCACATCAGTACCAATCTGTGCCAAACGGTCTATAATATTACCCACAAGAACAGACTGCAATGCAGCAACATTCACAGCTCTGTCATGGATGCGCTCCATTGTTTCATTCAAAATACCGGTACGCAAATCATTGACAAAAAGCTGCGCTGTATTGGAGTTGCACAGAATCATACGTTCACCATCACCAACGGCTTTCTTGAGAGCATCGGTGTAGTTCTTCATTTCTTCCACATGCAAGTCATCCTGCTCAGCCATGGCGTTACGAATAGCCCTGAGATTATTATCATCGTAGGCATACATATCGCGCATACCACGGGCTTTTGCAGCACTAGTATGAGCTTGCAACTCATGAGACAAGGTCGTAACCAGCTGTTCAGCGCTTGCGCGTGTGCTCTCAATACCGCTGATAAGAGTATTCAGAGAAGCTTCAATGCGGCGAATCATGTCGTCAATCTTCTTAATCAACTCACTGAGGACCATCCGCTTGAACTCCTTAAGGCCATTGAATACCATGCTGCAGGAATCGGCATATTGAGCCTCAATCATACGCTCATCCAACTTAGTAAATTGAATGGTGAGCACACCCAGTTTCAGCCACTGCTCCTCGCGCTCTTGCATGATGTCGCAGATAATACCTCTCTCCTTTTCAATATCTTCCTGAGAGGAGTTCGGCACATAGACCTCATGCCAATTAATCAAAGAGCGGCGAAGCTCAGCCAAATAGCGCTGTACATCCTTGAGCCCCCATACGCTGGGCTTGATGTCCCAAGTAATTACATTATCCAAAGCTTCCAAGAGAGAACGCTCTATGGTGTTCACAGATTTCTTATAAGAATCAATGAGGCGAACTCTCCTATTTTGATCTGCATGCAGTTTCTTGGAAGAGGCCAAGAATTCCTCTGCCTTGGCACGTAAATCGGTCAGCACGCGTTCATCGCGGCGATTTTGTGTTTTTATTTCCTCGTACAGGGCTGTAATCTGTTGGATAGACTCTACCTCAAGTTTCTTAAGCTCATCTGATGTTTCAGTCTGCGTAAATCCTAAACGGAATCCTTCCAACACACTTATATCACGCTCTGTACCATCGGGTAATTTATTACCATGGAGCAAGGAATCCCAAACGCGAACCTCCGTCTCGCAGTTCAACAACTCGCGAATCTGCGTAGTAGGTACACTCCAACGGCGAGAGCCTAACACAGAAAAGCGATAGCTGCGCACGATTCTGCCACGGCTATTCGGCTCACCTGGAGTAACATCTACCAAGTCTTCATCAGAAATGGCTCTCAAGCAATTCGGGTCTTGATAAGAATGAGCATATACAATGGAGTCAAAACAAGCAGCCGTTACCGACTTAACTTGGTCTCGCAACTCAGGAGTACCCGGAGCAAGATCCGATGAAATGTAGACGCGATTAACAGGAGTCGGCAAATTAAACTCGCTATCTCGAGCATCGTTAAACGGCATTCCCGTTACCATGGGATGATAACTACCAACCATCAAGGCATTCAAGTCACGCAAAGAGCAATACTCATTCTCATAGAACGACCCGGCATTTGCGCCATCTGCCCTGGAAGCAGCAACATAAGCATACACAATCACACTTCTTCTCACTCCCATTGATTGACAAAGAGACTGAATCAGCGTAATCATGTCGATGAGGCTACCACTGCCGGTACCGCCACCCAGTGTACAGAAAATGCGGAATGTCACCTCATTATCTCTACCGGTCACCAAATCATCTATTTTCTGTCTGAGCGTTGTACGAACAGCGGCAGAATGCATGGAGAACAAAGCACGTCCATAACGGCGCAACTGCCCGGCGCCATGCATGGTCTGCAGAGTCCTTTGCACGCTCTCATCATCGGTGGCATTGGAACGCTGGCGGAAGCTATCCTTAATATCACCGATCCATGGTTCAACATTGGGATAAGAGGAAATTTCATCAATATCCGGAGTAACACCGCTTTGTTTCAGTTCAATTATCTGATTAGGCTCCAAACGGATATTCTTGCCGAACACCGTCCAGTCATTGGCACCCAAAATATCATTATTGGAGTCAATGTACAAATAATCTATCTTTGTACCTATATCGGTGATATATTTGTAATCTTTCGCACGCATTTCTACCGTGCGGCGGAATTCCTTGATGGAGCGGCCACCACAACCACCCAAACCAATAATTAATTCATTTTGAGGTTTCTTTCCTTCCATTGTAGTAAGTCAGATTAAAAGTTATACTTCTCTTTTACTTTAATATCCTTATAGGCAAACCAAGCTACACCGATAATCAGTGAAGCCAATACGCACCAGAACAGAGTCCAGAGAATGCGCAGGGCCGTGAAATAAGGGGCTACCACCTTGTCATCTACAGTAACAATAATCGGGTTTCCCTTCTCCAGCTCGATTCTTTCCTCATCAGACTCAACGGCCTGCAGCTGCACTTTATCAAGCATGGGACGAGCGGCCGTATAGCCCATGTCCGGATCCTTAATATCGTCATATAGCACAGCACCGGATTGCTGAATGGCCTCCATAGCATCGACCACCTCCGTCTGGAAGAATTTACCGCCGTACAAGCCATTTACCGCTGCAAGACTCAGACCTCCAATAAGAGAAATCAAACCAACCGTCAAGAATCGATTCCCGGAGAATACCCACTTCTTATTCCACGCCAAGCCCCAAAGCTTGCCGAAAATCAAGAACAGAGCCACCGTTACTACACACAGTATTACCAATGCATAGAAGGGGTCCGACACCATCGAGGAAAATGCATGAAGCAACCAAGATGATACCGTTACGTCATACGCTGCCAGAATTGTAATCATATCAGTATATTTTTATTAGTTATCAGTTACACTAATTCTCCGGCAGTAGAACTTATTTCGAATGGCATGTACAGATAAATTTTCGTAAACAACTAAAAAAAAAAGCTTATAAATCATTTTAGTATAGTAGGAATTATTACTCCTAAAAAACTTTAATCAAATAGATGAAACCGTTTTTTATAAAAAGCCACCCCTCGCACCGCAAAGTGGGGCGAGGGGTGGGAAAATGAATACTGAAGGTGTGTGGGGGGGGGGATTACTCTTGCACCTCGGTTTCGGGGGCGGGGGTATCGGTCACCTCCTCGGTGCTTTCAGTAGTGTCGGCCTCATCGGCGGGGGAATCCTCATCGTCGTCGGGGATAACGAGGGTAATCTCTTGGATGGCCTCTTTATCGTTGAGGGTAATGAGTTTTACACCCTGAGCCGTGCGGCCGGTTTCGCGGATGGTATTAACCTTCATGCGCACGGATTGGCCGCCGCTGGTCATAATCATGAGTTCGTCGGCATCTGTCACCGTGGTGGCAGAGACTACCAAGCCGGTCTTTTCGGTGCAATTCATGGTCTTGATACCGATACCGCCACGGCTTTGCAGGCGATAGGCACCGAACTTGGTGCGTTTACCGAGGCCGTTTTCGGAGACAACGAGCAACGAGTAGGCAGAGGCTGCTTCGGTGGTGTCGTCGGCCGACACTTCTACCGCATCGTCTGCGGGTTCTGCGGAGTCATCGGCATCGTCAGCGGCGGGGGTAGCCGTTTCGCCCTCGGGCACCACTGCCATGGCAACCACGTAGTCCCCTTCGCGCAGTTTGATACCACGCACACCGATAGTGTTGCGGCCTTGAGTGCGCATTTGGCTTTCGGAGAAGCGGATGCTCATACCGTTGTGCGTTACGATAATGACATCTTGCTCGCCCGTGGTAAGCACGGCATTGACGAGGGAGTTACCATCCTCGAGGTTAATGGCGATGATACCGGCTTTACGGTAGTTGACGAAGTCATGCAGGGAGGTCTTCTTGACGGTGCCGTCCTTGGTGGCAAAGACAACGTTACCGCTGCCTTCGGCAAAGGTGATATCCTTGCCGTCGTCGCTCACTTTGCGCTCGAGTCTAAGGATAGCGGCAATGCGCTCGTCTTGCTGCATGTCGAGCAGGTTCTTAATCGAGCGGCCTTGGGCAGAGCGTGCAGCCTCGTCAATCTCGTACACGCGCTCTACATACACACGGCCGGTGTTGGTGAAGAACATGATGTAGTCATGATTCTGGGCAGCGAAGAGGTGCTCTACGTAGTCGTTGGCGTCTTTCTTGCTCTTGGTGGTGGCGGCTTTGATGCCCTTGCCGCCTCGGGCCTGCAGGCGGTACTCGTCGGAGTTGGTGCGTTTGATGTAGCCGCTGTGAGAGATGGTTACAATCATCGAGTCATTGGGGATGAGGTCCTCAATGGCCATGTCGCCCTCAAACGGTATGATGTGGGTCATGCGCGGGGTGGCATATTTCTCTTTGATGGTGCGCAGCTCGTCTTTCACGATACCGAGCACGCGTGCCTCGTTGGCAAGAATGTCCAGATAGTCTTCGATAATCTCGAGCAGCTTCTTGTACTCGTCAGAGATTTTGTCGTTCTCCAGCGCGGTGAGTTGGTAGAGGCGCAGGTCGAGAATGGCGTTGACTTGGCGCTCGGTAAACACGTAGGAGTCCCCTTGTACGGAGGGTTGGCTGTGGATGAGGATGCCGAGTCCGCGTGCCAGCTCTACCGGGAACCGGAACGCCATGAGCTTGTTGCGGGCTTCCTCTCGGTTGCGGGACTCGCGGATGATGCGGATGAACTCATCGAGGTTGGCCAAGGCGATGAGGTAGGCCTCTAACACCTCGGCACGGTCTTCTGCTTTGCGCAGCAAGAACTTAGTGCGGCGCACAACAACCTCACGGCGGTGTTCTACGTAGAAGTTGATGGCGTCTTTCATGGTGAGCACCTTGGGGCGTCCCTCGTGAATGGCCAGCATGTTTACGGAGAATGAGGTATCCATGCTGGTGAGTTTGTAGAGCTGGTTGATGACTACCTGCGGGCGGGCATCGCGCTTGAGCTCAATCTCGATGTAGTCGGTCAGGTCGCGCATACCGGCAATGTCGGTAATAACCTTGTCGCGCACCAGCTCGGCAATGCGCTCTTGCAGTACGGCTCGGTTTACGCCGTAGGGCACATCGGAGATATGTAAAAACTCTCGGCCGTTTTCATTGGTAACAACCTCAATTTTACCGCGCATGCGTACGCTGCCTTTGCCGGTGCGGAAGTAGCTGTCTATGCCTTTGTAACCAAGGATATAGCCACCGGTGGGGAAGTCGGGTCCCTTGATGTAGGCGCGCAGTGCCTCGGAGGTGATGAGGGGGTTGTCGATGAAGGCGCAAATGCCGTCTACCACTTCGCCGAGGTTGTGCGGGGCCATATTGGTAGCCATGCCTACGGCAATACCGGTGCCACCGTTCACCAACAGGTTGGGGAAGGCGGAGGGGAACACTACGGGCTCTGTAAGGCGGTTGTCGTAGTTGGGCTGGAAGTCTACGGTGTCTTTGTCCAAGTCATCCATGAGGGCCACACCCAAGTGGCTGAGCTTAGCCTCGGTATAACGCATGGCGGCAGGGGGGTCGCCCTCGGGAGTTCCGAAGTTACCCTGCCCTTGTACGAGAACGTCTCGCATATTCCAAGGCTGGGCCATGGTAACGAGGGTACCGTAGGCGGATTGGTCGCCGTGGGGGTGATAGTTACCGATGGTATCACCCACGATTTTACCGCATTTGATGGTACCCTTAGAGGGCACCAGGCCAAGCTCGTGCATGGCATAAAGCACGCGGCGCTGGGAGGGTTTGAGGCCGTCTCGGGCATCGGGCAAGGCGCGGGAGATGATAACGGACATGGAGTAGTCCAGGAAGCTGCGGGAGACCTCCTCTGCTACGTCTACCGGGCGAATTCTTGTTTCACTCATAATTCAGAAAAAACGGTTAAGGGTTACACGTCCAGGTTACGTACATTGAGGGCGTTGTCTTCAATGAAGCGGCGGCGGGGCTCTACGAGGTCACCCATGAGAATGGTGAACATCTTGTCGGCCTGCACGGCGTTATCGTCGTCCAGGCGCACGCGGAGCAGCTCGCGCTTCTCGGGGTCCATGGTGGTGGCGTACAAGTCTTTGGCGTCCATTTCACCAAGACCTTTGAATCGGGTGATGGTAACACTGCGACCGCCGATTTCGAGCACCTTGGCGAGAATATCGCCCACAAAGTGCACGGGTGTTACGGTATTACGGGCATTTTCTACCAATTCGTACACGGGGGCATCGTCGCTGAGCAAGCGGGCGGGTTCAATACCGAGCTCTTCCAAACGGGTGAGCACGCGGGAGATGGCCTTGGCCTCGTGCAGCTCGTGCAGCAGGGCACGGCGGCTGGGGCCTTCTCGCACCGGCAACGGGTTGGCTGCCAGTTCTTCCTCGGTGGGTTCACCGAAGAGAAAGAGGTCGCGGTTGTCATCGGAGAAGGCCGAGAGCTCCTCCATATTGCGGAAGTAGAGCACCTCTTCATCATTACCGCAGCGCACTTTGACCAAGTACTGAGGGAAGGCGCCGTCCTCTGCACGGTGACGCAGCAAGTCTTTGAAATCGCCGCCGTGTTGGGCTACGCTACCTTCGTACTTTTGCAGGTTGATGAGGGTTTCGAGAATAGCCATGAGGGAGTCTGCATCAAACTCTTTGCTCTTGTCGGGCGTACGCAGGGTGACATCGCCCGCGCCCAGGGAGATGAGTTTGCGGTTGAGAGCGACCTCATCTTGCACGTATTGCTCGACCTTGCGGTGAATCACACGATACAACGGGGGCTGGGCAATGTAGAGGTAACCGGCACGCACCAGCTGGGGCATGTGGCGGCAGAAGAGGGTGAGCAACAGGGTGCAAATGTGAGAGCCGTCCACGTCAGCATCGGCCATGAGGATGATTTTGTGGTAGCGCACCTTGTTGATATCGAAAGAGCCTTCACCCTCGCCATCGCCGATACCGGCCCCGATGGCGGTGATGATGTTCTGAATGGTCTCGCTGCCCAAGGCTTTGTCGAGGCGAGCTTTCTCTACATTGAGAATCTTACCGCGCAGGGGCAGAATGGCCTGAGTGCGGCGGTCGCGGCCCATTTTGGCAGAGCCGCCTGCAGAGTCACCCTCCACAATGAAGAGCTCGCTGAGCTTCGGGTCGCGGCATGAGCAGTCGGCCAGCTTACCGGGCAAACCACCACCCACGGTCATGGCACTCTTGCGTACGCTTTCGCGGGCTTTGCGGGCAGCCTCGCGAGCACGAGAGGCGATAAGGCAGCGGTCGATAATGGTTTTGGCCACTTGCGGATTTTCTTCGAAGAACTCCTTGAGCTCTTCGTACACTACGCTGCTTACCACGCCTTCAATCTCGGTGTTTACCAGCTTATCCTTAGTTTGGGAGGAGAAGCGGGGGTTGGGCATTTTGACGGAGATAACGGCTACCAAGCCCTCACGCACGTCGTCACCGTTGAGGCTGGGGTCTTTATCCTTAAGCAAGTTGTTGCTCTTGGCGTAGTTATTGATGGCACGAGTCAGCGAGCTGCGGAACCCGGAAAGGTGCGTACCGCCGTCGGCATTAAAAATGGAGTTGGCATAGCACTGGATCTGGTAGCGGTCGCTGTCGTTGTACTGCATGACCACATCCACAATCACGTCGTCCTCCATGGTCTTGCCGTCGTACTCCACCTCAATGTGGCGCACGCCGCTCATGGCGATGGGCTCTTGGGTGATAAGGGTTTTATTTTCGCCGAGCTGCTTGACGAACTCGCGGATACCGTCTGCATAGTAAAACGTCTCGCTACGCTCTTGTCCGCTGCGCTCATCTACCAGTTCAATGATAAGCCCGGGGTTAAGGAAGGCAAGCTCGCGCAGGCGGCGACCCAGGAGGTCAAACTTGAACTCTACCGTATCGGTAAAGATGGTGGGGTCGGGCAAGAAGGTAATGGCCGTGCCGGTTTGGGTCTCGGGGCATGTGCCTACCACGTGCAATTTTTCGGTGGTCTTACCGCGCTCGAAGGTGATGACATGGCGTTTACCGTCGCGGCGCACCTCGGCCTTGAAAAAGTCGGAGAGGGCATTCACACACTTGGCACCCACACCGTGTAAACCACCGGAGTATTTGTAAGCCCCCTGCCCGAATTTACCACCAGCGTGCAGGTTGGTGAGCACTAATTCAACGGCGGGGATGCCGAACTTGGGGTGAATATCTACAGGAATACCGCGACCATTGTCGATAACGGAGATAGTGCCGCCCTCGTGAATCTGAATTATAATCTTGGTGCAATAGCCCGCTAAATGCTCGTCGATGGAGTTGTCAAGCACCTCAAATACGCAGTGGTGCAGGCCGCGTTCATCAGGATCGCCTATGTACATGCCGGGGCGCTTACGAACGGCCTCAAGGCCCTCCAGCTTGTCAATCTGCGCCGCGCCGTACTCTTGCTGTGCTCCGGTAGTGACTACTGCCTCAGTGTCTTCAGGAGCCGTGGTGTTATCAGTCATACGTTGGCCATTATACGCGCGTATACGCGCGCGCGTCAATATTTATATACGTCATAACGAAAAATCAAAGAGCCACCGATGACCGGTGGTTCACCTTCTTCGGGCCAAGCGAAGCAAGGCATCGAAAGCGCCGGGCACAGCAAGAGCAGCAGCCTTGCGGTACCACCAAGCAGCAAGCTCAAGGCTTTTCGGGGCACCGTTACCGTTCTCAAAACACTCACCCAGGCGCTGCATTGCCCCCGAGTGCCCCAATCGAGCCGCCTGTTCAAAACAACTGACCCCGCCGGAGGGGTCGCGCGGGCAACCTATCCCCTTGAGGTAGCATTTACCGAGCTGGTAAAGGGCATCTGCATCGCCGGCGCGTGCAGCTACGTCAAAAAGCAGCACGGCGCGCTCATAATTGCGAGGACCGCCACGGCCACGCATCAGGCGCTTTGCCAAGTGCATGCAGGCGCCGGGGTCGCCGGCAGCTGCGGCTTTTTCCAGCTCTTCGCTCATGATTTCAAAAGTTCAGGCAAGGACTTCAGGTACTCCGTAATACCGTTAAGAACCATCTGCACGGCAATCATTACAAGAACGGTACCCATAAGACGCGTGAGGGCCACGGTGCCCTTCTCCCCCAATTTATCCAATATCTTACCGGAGAAGAACAAAATCAACGAAGATGCAGCCCAAGCCAACAGCAATGCAATAATACCCTCGGCTAACAGGCTTTCATTGGCAGACATGGCAGCCTGCATCATAACCAACGAGATAACTGCAGGCCCCACAATCAAAGGCATGGCCACGGGCACAATAAAGGGCTCGGGGTCAGCCGGGTGTGCCTGCGGGTCGTGAGAAGCCACAGAGGGGAACACCATGCCCACTGCTATCAAAAAGAGCATAATACCACCGGTGAGGTTCAGCGAGCCGCTGCTGAGCCCCAACCAGCCCAATATCTCTTCGCCCAAGAAAAAGAAAAGAAAGAGCAAAATCAATACAATGAACATCTCTCGCAACAAGATGGCAAACCTGCGTTTGGGCAGCACATTTTGCAGCAAGCCCTGCACCAAGGGGGCATTGCCGGGAGGATCCATAACTAAAAACAGAGCACTTGCCGTAGCGATAATGTATGACCAGTCCATATCTATATGCGTGTCTAAAATTCTTTACGTGAGAAAATAAGAGTCGAAACCAACAGATGCAGCAACATATACCCCAAGGCTATCAATACCAAATAGCCAAGCATGCCATTTGTAAAGGCAACCCCGGACGATGCGGTGTCTGCAATGTTGAAGATACTGAAATCGGGCAGGATGACCGAGGCAATCTGCTCGGCAAATCTCATCTTTTCAGTCGAGCCCTCGACGCCTAAGCCGGCATTGATACCGGCAAACATTTGATGGCGGAACATGCCCACAAAATACACACCCAGACCGAAAATCATACTGATAATGGTACCGCTGGTGAAGGTGGAAAACAAAAGTGTAACACTTGTGAGCACACCGTACCCTAAAAACATGGCTATAATGCCACGTTGCATATTCCAAGAATTAGAGGCTTCTGCTATGTGGTCGATATAGGGTTGCATTTGCTCTGCTGTAGCACCTTGGCTGCCCAGCACCTCTACCATCTCGGCGGTAAGCGACGCCTCTCGCAAATGCAAAATCAGCACCATCATGCCGTCCATCAACAGCATCATGAGCAACAATATGCTCCACACCCCCAATAACTTGCCCAGTAAATACTCAAAACGCGGCACCGGCTTGCATAGTATGGTGTACAAGATGCGGTCCTCGGCATCGCGCGGTATCAGCAAGGCTGTGGCGCCTACGCAGAAGATCAGCCCGAACATCTGCATGCAGCCCAACGCTACATCTTTGATGAGTTGCAGTTGGTATACGCCTCGCGTCTCTACCCCCAGGTGCCCGTGGTACGGCAGAAACTGCATGCCCATAAACCCGATACCAAAAACCGCAAGCACCAAAAACAGGCGCATGCGGATAAGTTGAGTGAATGTAACGCCGGCCAGCGCGAATACTCGTGCAGGCATACACGCCAAACTGCGCACCCCTTCACTCATGGGCTTTTGCTGTTATAGCTATGACTTACGACGGGCCTGCTCACCGGCTTCAATGAGCTTCCAGAACGAGCGGGAGTTACCCAGCTTCTGGTCTTCGGACCCTGCCCCCATGCCGGAACGGAAGAGGAAGTCTTTGAGGGAGTCGGCATGTAATACACGTTGTACGACAACGGCGCCGTTCTCCATGGTGAAATAAATGCGGTAATCGCTGGAGCGATAGCGGTAAATCTTCTTACCATCGCGCTCTACCACGCCGAAGCTCGGGTCGTCTTTCTCCCCGTTGAGGAATGCTTCATCTACCTTGAAACCGGAGATGAGCTCAAGCTGCTCGAGGGTCGGTATAGCAGACACCTCGCCGGCACTGATTTCATTAAATACGATCTGATGCATCGCCTTGAGTGTACTCTATACCCTCACCAATGGCAAGCCTAAAGTATGCTTTCGGGCATTTTTCGTTCAAGATGTTGCCGGGTGTTTCTTGAGATAAAAAGTTACTCCCTATAATAAATTGAACGACATGCTGAGTTCTCCGAGCCAAGGGCATCTTCCGCATGGGTACTTTTCACTGTCGTACGCATATCGTGGCAATTCAAGGCTATGTTAAAGATTTCGGTTGATAGATGCAACAGCCCGACCAATGGAAAGTTGTGGGGCTGTTTAGTACGAGCGATAGCGAGTCGAATTTTTAAGCCCCGGTTAGGGGCGATAAGATACTTAGCCGGAGCGTGCAGTGAGCCTGCGACAGCGGGCGAGCAGAACCTCCGGTCGAGATACAAGATGCATGGAACCCCGTTGAAAACGGTGGTGACAGAATAGCCGTAGCAAAAGGAAATAGCGGGTGAATTATTCAGTTGTTGATTTTATGAATTATATTGCAGTTCAATATGTAGACGATACAAGAAACATAAAGCCACGCTTTTCTGTCGCCGCAGGTTCCCTAGACTCCATTTCTTTTTTATCTTTAACAGGGGCAGCGCTCACGTTGCTCGCTTGCCCCTGCCTGTGTTCTTGCGCCCACTCCGGGGCGCCTGAATTCCGCTCACTTACACGAGCCATCTGCCCGACAAACTCAAATTTATCAGCCTAAATGTTTAACAGAGCGCAATTGAAAAACACCATTGCTCATGTTTCAGAGCAATGGTGTTGTGTTTAAATGAAAACAACAAAGCTTTACTTGCGGCGACGGCGAGCGGCCAAACCGGCAAGAGCAAGCAAGCTCAGCGTAGCAGTAGTGGGCTCAGGTATAGAATTGTGGGTGAGCACCAGATATGCCGAGGCATTGACGGTGTATGTAGCGGGGACAATGTAGTGAACGGTATAGTTACTCAAATCTACCCCGGCCATGGTAAAGAGGCTATCTGCCGAGGCAGATTCACCGACTTGCCACACTTGCCCATTTACGGTAAAATCGCCTCGAATAACCGCCAAGGTAAGGGCCGCATCCTCTGCCTTGGTTTGCAGGGAATCTGCCGTCAGGGCAATGAGGCCGTTGAAGCTCAGCGAGCCGTTAACAACAAGCCCATCTTCATGAAGAAGGCTTAGGGTAACATGGTCATTCAGGATAAGGTCTGCACTGACGGAGCCACCATCGGCTTGCACGGTGCCACCGGAAGCCACGGTAAGTTGTGCTGCCGAGGAATCCGACTTTTGAGCGCTCACATTACCGACTCCCGCCACACTGAGAGCAGTTGTGGTGACACCTTGGTCTGCCCCACTCAATACTACATCACCACCACGGGCCGCCAACTTGGAGTATGAGGCAGAGCCCCGAACCTCAAGGGTACCGGCATCTGCCCGAACGGCGCCGTTGAACTCACCGGCCACTTGCACCGTGGCCGTTCCGGCATCCGTTTTGCGGATGGTACCGCTGCCATTCACGGTGCCGCCGGAATAGTTACCGGCCGTTTCCAATACGGCATTTTTCTCCAGATTGATGCGTTGAGCCCCTGCGGAGGATTTTACAGATACCTCTGCGTTGTTCTTAATCTCCAGCGTACCACCACCGCTCAAGCCACCGTTAAACTCCACCCTGCCGGCACGCACATGAATGGATTGCGTATTATGCACGGCATTTTGCACGGATACGGTGCCAACGGCGTGAGATTCTGCCTGCAACACCACAGGATGAACATTACCGAGATTGAGTGACTGCAAACTTAAATGACCACCGCGCACATTAACATCCACCTGCCCATTAGCACCGATGCGCAGAGTAGAAATATGCACATTGTCGCCATTCAGTACATCCAGCGTACCAATGGAGTGCCAGCTGTTGGCATCCACAAACACCTCGGAGGCTGTCAAGCTGCCGTCCACCTTCAGCACAGCGCGGTGGCCCGAATCATTGGCGGCACAGTTCACGGTTATAGCATCCACCGCCATCTCTGCGCCGGCCTGCACATGCAGTGTGCCATTGTTGTTGATGCGCACACCGGCAAGATTCACCGCTTTGGCAGCCTGTGTACCGTTGCCAATGCTCAGTACACCATCTTGGGCAATATGCACGTTGTACGTATGTGCGGAAGAAGCGTTTTTCCACTCCTTCGTCACCGTCAACTGAGCGCCGCCCGCAATCGTCAGCGATGAGGCGGCAACGCTGCTGGGAGTATTGGTCACCAAATCACCCACGGTTGTTTGGCTACCCTGTGCCAAGTTCACCTGCAAGATTTGCCCGGCTCCGTTGAACGTATTGCCATTCGGCGTAGTTTCAGCAACGCCCAGAGAAAGGCGGCCCAAGTGATTTTCCTTGCCGCATATTTCGACAATACCGGCACCCTCATTGGTTACACCCACCATATTAAGAGTATGCTCGGCGGCATGAATATCGCCGGAGATTTTCAGGGTGCGGCCATGCGCAACGGCAATCTTGCTGTCATCCACCAAGGTAACATCAGCCTTGATGTGCTGGTTTGAGGTGATATACAAAGCCGCATTGCGCTGGGCGGCTTGAGTAATGGCATCTGCCTCCATACCCAAGTACAAATGCTCCACGCTATTGAGGGCGTTGGCGGCCCCCATCTCCAGCGAGCCTCCTACTACATACAGCGTATCCACATCAAACGTGGAATTACCCTGCACCGAGAATTTACCATCGGCAATATGAAGGGAGCGGCATTGCACCATATCACCCACCCAGTTATGAGAATCGCCCCCGTTTTGAGCGGCTATTCGAATATTGGAATCTTCTGCCAAAATGCGCCCGAGCGTTCCGTTAATGCTGTAACTATAGTTACCTGCCGTTGCCTGCTCCAAGGCTCCGTTATGCACCCCGGAAACCTCGGCATACTGAATAGCGACCCCGTTCTTTTCCACCGGGCCATTGGCGCTCCAAGAGGGGCAAACGGCAGCGCTCGGGCTGTTTTTCTCCGTGGAGTACACGCGCACGAAGTCGATATCAAAGTCGGCACTATTATTTTTTAGAGTGCTAGCATTGGCATCCCCCGGCCAGGAACCGCCTATCTGCTGGTCGATGAGAAGGTAAAACTCACGGCCATCATCAAACGGCCAATAAGTGAAATCAGAGGAATTGAAGGTTGCCGTCCAATTACCATCGATGTAAAAACGGATGGAGTCAGCCGTCCACTCCATGCCATAGGTATGCCATCCGTTCACATTGGAAATTTGCGTCTGCACAGACGGAGCGGCATCCCCACTGCCGTGGTTCCCGGTTAAATGCAGGGTTTGCCATATCTGACTTTGAAAATTTAAATGCTCCATCATGTCAATCTCGCCGGCATCCGGCCAGCCACCACTCTTCGGCATCAGCCAAATAGCCGGCCACACCCCCTGCGCACTCTCAAAGCGGGCACGCACCTCTACATAACCATACTGAAAACTGAAGGTTTGATCCGTAAAGATACCACCGCAGGCAAAGGTATCATTCGCACCGGATTGATCGTTCTGGCTGGTATAGTCGCCGTATGAGCCTTTCAGCGTTACATAATCTACGCCATTGCTCTGACCTTTTGTCACCAACGAGTCATCGCGAGATTGATATTTACGCCAATCAGAAACGCCCCAATTCACATAACTGATTTTGTTCCAATCCCCGTCACTCCAATCCAATTTATTACCATTGAAGGAGGCCGTGGAAAATTCATCATTGAACACCAATTCCCAATCAGGACTGAACCCCCAACTCGTTGTGCTCGCCGCCAGCATGCTCAAACATGCCAGCATTTTGTTCATTTTACTCAGTTTCATGGTTATGTATGCTCTTTTAAACTAGCATATTTCAACCTCTGTCTGCAAGCAGAAAAACAGGGTTGCCGTATCAACAGAAATAAAAGGTGGAAATAGTGATAAATAAGATTATTAAACCTAACCAAAAAACTTTTTTTACTCGACAACACCATTAAAAAGAGGTAGACTGAAGCATAAACTGAGACATCGCATTATGAAAAAGACTCTTCTCACAATCATGGCAATGACCGGGGTATGTGCAGCAAGCACAGCCACGTTTGACTTCAAGCCGTCAGACTTAACGGAAACCGGCCTCAAAAACATCTCATACACAGACCCGGAAACCTTGATTCAAGCTTCCATTTCCGTTGGCGAACCCGGGAAGAATTTTACTCTTGTAGGCGGCAACTGGGCAGATAAAACCGGCCCGGAGTATGACTACATTGCAGCCAGTGGGAAGACTTGGGGCTCTACCCTCACATTAACATTCTCCGGGTTAACGGCCGGTGCCAAGTACAATGTTTCAGTTGTAACCGGAGTGCCCTTTGAAGATTCCGGTTCATGGAACAAGATGAATCTATTCAATGAATATGAAACATCAAGCGTAGCATTAGGCTCTAGCTCTATTAAGGTACGCGATATTACCCTCTTTGTAGTAGATGGCATTGTAGCAGATGACAACGGCAACATTACGTTTAAAATCACAAAAGAATCAGAAGCACACACAACTTCATTTAACTACGCCACAATTGAACAAGTGGAAGAGATACCCGAGCCCACCACGGCTACGCTTTCACTGTTGGCCTTGGCAGGTTTGGCCGTGCGTCGCCGCCGCCGTTAATCAAAAAATTTTAATAAAACAAGTCGAGTCGCTGCATTCATCGTGCAGTGGCTCGCTTTTTAGTGAATAGATGTGCCTCCACGGTAAATTGTAATTTGTAAATACGAATTACGATATACGAATTACAAATTTTAAAGTTAGGCGCCTGCGGCGCAATGTTGCAAAGTCATGCATAAGTCACGGCAGTAAGCGTTGAGATAGCAATGCTTATTTTGCTTTCAGCATGGGAGACTTCCCGTAGCTGTGAGCCGAACTAAATTGACTTCGTATTTCGTATATTACCCAGCAAATACCAATTTATCAAAATCAAACCCGGCACTGCGCAAACGGGACAGAGCACAAATGCTTACTCGGGGGCTTGCTCGGGCGCTTTACGGTTTTTGTAATGGGTGAGCGGGGTCGGTTTCTTTTTCTTCTTTTTCGGGGCAAAATGCTCGGGGTGAGCCGCTACCCAAGCATCGTAGAGGTCGGGGCGGTTGGTGCGGGTGCGCTCGAGGGCGTGCTCGAGTTTCCACTCGGCAATGGCTTTGTGGTTGCCGGAGAGGAACACCTCGGGTACGGGCATATCGCGAAAGACGTTGGGCTTAGTGTAGGCGGGAGCCTCGAGCAAGCCGTTGGCAAAGGATTCTTCCTCTGAGCTGCGGGCATCGCCCAATGCACCGGGCAACAGGCGGGCAATGGCATCTATCACCACCACTGCCGCAATCGCCCCGTTGGTCAAAATATAATCGCCGATGGAGAGCTCCATATCCACCAGCGTATCAATCACGCGCTGGTCTACGCCCTCGTAATGGCCGCAAACAAAAATGTAGTGGGTATCCTCGCCTGCTACGCAGGGGGCGGCAAGCTCTTCTGCCACGGGTTGAGAGAAAACGCGCCCCTGAGGGGTCATGAGGATAACGCGCGTGTTCTCTCGGCGCAGTTCTTCGATGGCTGCAAAGAGGGGCTCGCACTTCATGAGCATGCCCTGCCCGCCCCCGCACAGGTAGTCATCCGTACGGTGGTGCTTATCCGTTGCCCAATCGCGGAGCTGGTGGGCACGCACCTCGATAATACCTTTATCGGCTGCGCGCCCCATGATGCTCTGCGAGAGCGGAGTGCTGATAAGCTCCGGGAAGAGGGTGAGAACGTCGATTTGCAGCATTTTTAAGTTTAGGATTTTACCGTTCGGCTTGAAAACTACTCGCGTTGGCAACTATCTGCAACGTTGCACAACGCGAGTATATTCAAAATCAAAATTTCAAAATCATCAATTACATGTTGTGGCGCAGCATTCCCTCGATGTAGGCGTCGATATTACCATCCATCACATCCTGAATGTTGCCGGACTCCACCCCTGTGCGCAGGTCTTTCACCATTTGGTAGGGCTGGAATACGTAAGAGCGAATCTGGTTACCCCAGGCAATATCACCTTTTTCGGAGTACTGGCGGTCGGCCTCGGCGCGCTTGCGGTCTTCCTCCAATTGAATGAGGCGGGCCTTGAGCATGCGCATGGCTTCTTCTCGGTTGCGCAGCTGCGAGCGTTGAGTCTGGCAGGCCACGATAATACCGGTGGGCAAGTGGGTAAGACGCACGGCGGTTTCCACCTTGTTCACGTTCTGACCACCCTTACCGCCGGAGCGATAGGTATCCATCTTCACGTCAGACTCTTTCACTTCAATCTCCACGTCATCGGAGATATCGGGGGTGGCATCGAGCGAGCAGAATGAGGTGTGGCGTTTGCCGGCAGAGTCGAAGGGGCTCATGCGCACCAAACGGTGAATACCGCGCTCGTTCTTGAGGTAACCGTAGGCATACTCACCATCTACCTTGAAGGTGACGGAGCGAATGCCGGCCTCATCCCCATCGGTGCTTTCCATCACCTCGGTATTGAAGCCATGGCGCTCGCAATAGCGCAGGTACATGCGCAGCAGCATGGAGGCCCAGTCGCATGCCTCGGTACCACCGGCACCGGCATGAATGGTGACATAACAACCGGAGCTGTCGTGCGGGCCGTTGAGCAGTGTGATGAGCTCAAACTCCTCTAAGCGTTTTTCCCAAGCGGCGGCCTCGCCGGCGGCTTCGGCACCCATGTCGGGGTCTTCCTTGGCCATTTCGAGGGCAACCTCTACGTCCTCGAGCCCGCTTTCGAGAGCACGGAACTGCTCCAAGCGGCGCTTAAGGGGGTTAACTTCGGCCATGAGGGCACGGGCTGTGGCGGGGTTATCCCAGAAATCCGGGGCGCTCATGCGTTCATCAAGCTCAGCAACTTTAGATTCAAGTGCAGCGAGGTCAAAGATAGCTCCCGAGCTCGGAAAGACGGCTGCGCATGGCCTCCGTGTCAAGCGTCGAGAGATCGTAATTGGTGGGCTGGTTCTCCATACGGGCGGGGAGTATACAGGAGGGCAACACGAATGTCAAGCAGATTGATGCAGAGACGTCTTGAAAGTTGTGCAAGCTCGAGAAACAGAAAAGACATAAAAATAATTCCTACTGGCAAAGTATAGTGTTGCAGAGTGGTGGCAAATGTGTTACTTTTGCGGGCGTTATGAACAGAGACACCATTTGCGTACAAAGCGGATGGCAGCCGAAGAAGGGCGAGGCCCGTGTGCTGCCGATCTACCAGTCTACCACCTTCAAGTACGAGACAAGCGACCAGATGGCACGCCTGTTCGATTTGGAGGAAGCGGGGTTCTTTTACACCCGCCTGCAAAACCCCACCAATGAGTGTGTGGCCAAAAAGATAGCCGAGCTTGAGGGTGGTGTGGCAGCAATACTGACCTCCTCCGGGCAGGCAGCTTCGTTCTACTCCATTTTCAACATTTGCGAGGCGGGCGACCACTTCATCTCATGCAGCGCTATATATGGCGGCACATTCAACCTGTTTGCCGTAACCTTCAAAAAGCTGGGCATTGAGGTAACCTTTGTAGACCAAGACGCCCCGGCAGAGGAAATTGAGAAGGCTTTTCGCCCCAACACCAAATGTGTATTTGCCGAAACCATCTCCAACCCGTCTCTGCAGGTGCTCGACATCCGCAAGATGGCCGACATAGCCCACAAAAACGGTGTACCGTTGATTGTGGATAATACCTTTGCCACGCCCATGAACTGCCGTCCGTTTGAACACGGGGCCGATATCGTGATGCACTCTACCACCAAGTATATGGATGGCCACGCTACACAGGTGGGCGGTGTTGTGGTAGACAGCGGCAATTTTGATTGGGCGGCCCATGCCGACAAGTTCCCGGGGCTCACGCAACCGGATGACTCCTACCACGGTCTGGTGTATACCGATGCTTTCGGCAAAGGTGCCTACATCACCAAATGCACTGTGCAGCTCATGCGAGACCTGGGCTCCATACCCTCTCCCATGAATGCCTTTTTGCTGAACTTGGGGCTGGAGACCCTGCACCTGCGTGTTCCCCGCCATTGTGAGAATGCTCAAAAGGTGGCAGAATACCTGGAGAAGCAAGATGACGTAGCGTGGATTAACTACAGCGGTTTGCCCGGCAACCAATACTACGAGCTGGCACAGCGCCAGTTTGATGGAGGCCGCAGCTGTGGCGTTGTTACCTTCGGTATCAAGGGCGGTCGCGAGCGAGCCATTAAGTTCATGGACAGCCTCAAACTCACTGCCATTGTCACCCACGTGGCAGACGCCCGCACCTGTGTGCTGCACCCGGCCAGCCACACCCACCGCCAGCTCTCCGATGAGCAATTGATTGAGGCAGGTGTCAAGCCCGACCTCATTCGCTTCTCTGTGGGCATCGAAGCAGCGGAGGATATTATAGCCGACCTGCAACAGGCATTCGAGGCCATCCAAGGCTGATGATTCAAACATTAAGTTACAAAACACGCATGCGGTTGAATCGCATGCGTGTTTTATTATGAAGGCAAAAACGATTGAAAAAACTATATTTTCAAAAGCTCAATAATCTCGGGCACTCCACTCTCTTGAGCATACAGTTGAACAGGCACCTTTCTTTTGTCGACCATCGTTTTATCTGCACCGGCGGCCAGCAGTAGACGCACAACCTCCGTTTGTCCCTTGTAGGCCGCATACATAAGAGGGGTAACACCGAGAACATCTGCAATGTTAGGATTAGCCTCTGCATCCAGCAACAACTTTACCACCTCGGGTTTATCGGCCATAACGGCTGCAATGAGTGGGGTGTAGCCGGCTACATCTTGCACGTTGATATCGGCTCCGGCATCAATAAGTTGAGTTACTGTTGCCACGTCGCCTTTCTGCGCAGCCGCAACAAGAGTGGGTAACTCGGGCTCGTTAAGAGTGGACAATGAATCTATGATTTTTTGAATATCGGGGTCTTTGGGTAAAACTTTTTGCTCGGGTGCGGGCTCCGGCGCGGTCACGGCGGGTTGCTCGGGCGCGGGCTCCGGCTCAGTCACGGCAGGTTGCTCGGGCGCGGGTTCCGGCTCGGTCACGGCAGGTTGCTCGGGTGCGGGCTCCGGCTCGGTCACGGCAGGTTGCTCGGGTGCGGGCACCGGCGCGGTCACGGCTGGTTGCTCGGGTGCGGTGGCAGGCGTCTGTTCGGAAACAGAGGATTGCTCAGGAGAAAGCACAGAATCAGCAGATTTATTCTCAAACAACTTGCGCCCTACAAATAGAGCTGCGGCAGCACCCAAGACAATGGCCGACAATACCAAACCGATAGTATAAATAATAAGGCTGCGTTTCATGATACCCGGAAATATGACAACGCGGGTATCATATCACAAAACGCAGCTTACAGGCAAGGTTATTCTGACTTATCAGAAGAATCTGTCGCTTTATTTTTGGAGCGGGTCATGAATTTCATGACAGCATACAAAGCCACAAGCAAAAGTACCCCCAAGACGATAAGGTGAGACTTATCTTTAACGGCATCAATTAAAGCATCGGGAGATTTTATCAGCTCCGGGTTATCCTTGCCGATTTCATAACCGAACCAAGCCAACACCCAGCACCATATAGCCGAGCCCGTGATGGTGGCAATACTGAACTTCATGAAGTTCACCTTGGCCATACCGGCAGGTATGGAAATAAGGTGACGAATCACCGGTAAGAAACGCGAGAAAAAGATACCGCCCGAGGCATAGTTGCGCATATACTCCTCTGCCTTTTCGACTTTATGTTTAGGCATGAAGAAATATTTACCGAACTTATAGATAAACGGACGGCCTGCATACATAGCCGTGTAGTACATGATAACCGACCCTATGTAAGAACCTACGGTACCGGCAAGCACTACACCCCAAAATGTCATATCGCTGCCGGAGGCAGCCAAAATAGCAGCCGGGGGCACCACAACCTCGCTGGGTACGGGTATAATCGAGCTCTCCATCGCCATAAGAATGACTACACCCAGATACTCCCAAGTTTCCACCCAGTGCATCCACGTCACAATCAGTTCGTGCATAAGTTCGTGCATGCGGGCATTATGCACAGAATGCTCATTCAGGCAAGAAAAATTATCAATTCTTTATTTTTTCGTGAAGAAAGCGCGCTGTTTTTCAGATATCGGCAGCCCCGCCAAGGCCATGGCGCGCAACATTTCTTCCCACAGCTCACGGCGTTCCGCCAAATCGTTGGTGCGTAAAAGATAACTGGGATGGTGCGTTACAATGACGGGAATACCGCAGAATTGCCCGCCATCCCGCCTATAGTCAGCCAACGGCAGCTCCCCACGCTGCAACAGACCACGCGCAGCCACTATACCCAGCGCCACAATAACACGCGGTTGCACCAAGCGAGCCTCAAGCTCTACCACCGAGGTAGAAAAGCGAATTTCTTTTTCGGAGGGTACGCGGTTATTAGTTGTTTGGCGTGGCAATAAGGGGCGAAACTTGACCAAGTGAGTGATATACACCTGCTCTCTGGTCAACCCCATGGCCTTGAGAATACCGTTGAGTTTTTCGCCGGCCTCGCCACTGAAGGGGCGCCCTGCCCTCTCATCGTAGTAATTGGGGGCATCTCCCACAAACATGATGGAGGCTTGCCTGTTGCCCTCCCCCAACACCACTTTTTCTCTGAGCGTACCCAGCTCTTTCAACGGGCGCCAAGTAGGCAGCATGCGCTCCGCATTAGCCCATACCTCTTCTGCATTGCTGCCACCGGGGCGGAAGAAAGGCACCTCTTCTTCTCGATAGGCTGGGGTAGCTGAGGGGGCATCATCTGCATGCAATGCAGAGCGCAAATCGCTGATACCGGCTACGGTCTCTACCGGTGCAGCTTGGGTAGCAACATTTTCTGCCGGCGACATGGTTGCAGAGGCTGCTGCGGGCACGGTGGCAACCGTAGGTTTGGGTATACCACGGCGAGCCGCCAACATCCATTCGCGCAAAATACCGCGTGCCGACTCATCGACAGACAGACGCTCCACACCTTGCGTCTGCAAGTTGTGCAAATAGTTGAGTACAAGTTCTGCCGTCGTCATATTATTAATCTGCGTTGAGCACACCAACCCACCCACTATAAACGGGGCCACTCTTATTTAAGCAAAGAAAAGAAAATTTTGCAAGCGTTATCTCGGGGGTTGACAAGATAGGTCAAGGGGGGTAAAATGAAACCATACGTATGATACGCGTATGGACATGGGTGAAGATACTGCTGGCACTGCTGATATTACCGGCTGTGGCTGCCGGTGGAGCTTTCAGTGTATGCACTTGTCATCATGAGACTGTTTACATGGGTGACACGTGTGGCTGTAAGCACGGTCACTTGCACAAGAGCGAACAGCAGAAGCAAGAACAGCCACAACACCATTGCACCCATGTAGAGAACGAAATGCAGCCCACATCCGGCCATATTTCTCTGCCGGAGTTTGCCGACATCAATGTCGAGATTATTGAAGTGCCGAGTTTTCACCGATGCCATGTTAATGCACACCACATGGTGACGCTCACTTTGGAGCGTGTCGGGCTATGGGAGCCACCGGACACACGGTGCTGCCCGCTATTGATTTAAAGACCTGAAAAGACCGAAACCAAGCCCCCCGCCCGGCCTGCGGCGTAGTGCTTTTGTCTTTTTCTGCAGGCAGAATACTTTAATATTTACTCATCACGAAATGAAAATTCACTATTACACAGCAGCCTTGTGCGCCATGGCGCTGAGCAGTTGCATTACATACCAAGCAGAACCGATAGACCTGAGTCTTGAAACTGAAGAATGGGCGCAGATCTCTACTATGCTGTGCCAAGGTACCCACTTGAGCCGCGAGAAAATGCTCGATATTGGTCTTTTGCTGAACAGAGACCTCAATCAAGCACGTTTGAAAGTCGCCAAGAGCACCTCGGTAGCAGAGTTTGCCGGGTTGTGGGAAGACCCAACCATCTCATTTGAGCTCGAGCGTGTGTTCGGCGAAAACATTACCAACAACGCTATCTCGCCCGGACTTACCCTGCCGGTGACCGGCCTGCCCGCGCTGTCCGCCAAAATTGCCGAGCAATACCAAGAAAGCGATTATTGGGAGATGCGCGCGGCCGAACGTCGTTATATGATGGAGCTGGAATGCCTGCGCCACCGTATTATGGTAACTCATACCAAGTTGGATGTTATGAAAAAACGCCTTGCCGTCATGCAGGACGAGCAAGAGAAAATCACTCGATTGTATGAGTTGGGCGAAGTTGATTTCGGGGCGTTTCAAGTGGCGACCCAGCGACTCAACGATACTCGCCGTGAGCTAATGGAACTGGAGACCGAGCACCTGCGCCAGCGTAACGAGCTCATCGAGAAGTTGGGCTTGCACCCCGCTGTAGGTGATATTGAGTTAGGCGGGCACCTGCCCCACGGCGTACCCGGTACCGTAAGCGCGCCCACACCCGACCTCTTGCTCAACACACCCTCGCTCTTGGCCATGCAGGCTGCTTATGGGGCGTCCGAAACCGAATTACGGGCAGAGATACGTAAGCAATACCCGGAGCTGGGGATATCCCCGCTTTATGCACGCGATGGAGGCAACGACAAAGTATCGCTCGGCTTCTCCTTTTCGCTCCCCATATGGAACCGCAATCGCGAGGCCATTGCACGAGCAACGGGAGACCGCGCCCTCAAACAGGCGGAGCTTATCACCGAATGGTGCAAGCTTGTTCAACAAGCTACTCTCTTGGATAACGAACAACATTTGCTGCACCATCACTGCACTACCGAGTTTACGAGACTCAAAGAGCTTGAGAACGCAGCTAATCATCAAGAAGCTCTCTTTAAATTAGGCGAAACCAGTATTCTGGAATTAGCAGAATCTCGCCACGTAGCCTACGAGCGCCACATTACTTACTTAGACTGTTTGTCCGAATTGCTGGAGGCACGTTGCAAACTTCAATACCTTAACCCCACTTTTAATCAACAATGAAATTTTCTCGTATCACCCTGTTTTTGTCGTCCTTGAGCGCATTCTGCACACTCAGCCATGCAGAAGAACACGTGCACGGCGAAGGCTGCTCTCACAACCACGCTGACCACGCCGCAAAAGAAGAACACGTGCACGGCGAAGGCTGCTCTCACAACCACGCTGACCACGCCGCAAAAGAACACGTGCACGGCGAAGGCTGCTCCCACAACCACGCTGACCACGCCACAGAAGAACACGTGCACGGCGAAGGCTGCTCCCACAACCACGCTGACCACGCCGCAGAAGAACACGTGCACGGCGAAGGCTGCTCTCACAACCACGCTGACCACGCCACAGAAGAACACGTGCACGGCGAAGGCTGCTCTCACAACCACGCTG